>VBFM01000206.1:3888-5405 GCA_005882595.1 Chloroflexota bacterium | reverse complement strand
ATGGCAACAATGAGCATCCGACGCAGACATTGCTTGATCTGTACACCATCTATGAACGCTTTGGGAGGCTGAATAATCTGAACTGTCTGCTGGCGGGCGATCCATTGAACAGCCGAGTGATCCATTCGCTCATCCGGGGGCTTTCGCTGTTTGAGAACAATACGGTGTATATGTTGTCGCCAGAACAACTGCGGCTCAGGCGGGCTGATCTCTACTATTGGAGCGAGCGGGGTGTGCGCATCGTAGAAATAAATAGTGAGAAAGATATACCGGGGAGTTGCGACCTCTGGTACTGGACGCGCATTCAGAAGGAGCGTTTCGCTTCCCTGCACGAATATGAAACGGTGATGAGACAGGGGTTTGTTGTGACACCCGAACTACTGCATAACCGCGCGGGCAGCGATATCATTCTCATGGATCCGCTGCCCAGGGTGAGCACAATTGACCCTGCAGTGGATGCAGATGAGCGAGCGGTGTACTTCCGCTCGCAAATTCGCAATGGCCTGTATATTCGTATGGCATTACTGGCGCTGATGCTTGGGAGGGCATAAGGCTCGTTCGCATTCAGAAACGCTTCACTGTTATGAAAGGCAATGTAAGATGACAGGACACGATAGTTCGATGGGTCGCAATTTGCTGGTTGAAGAGCAGAGTACGCTCGAGACGTGGTTGAGCAGCGTATATCCGCGCACGGGGAAGCTGGTGCTGGAAGATGGGACAAGCTTCGAGGGAACCTCCTTTGGATTTGTTGGGCCAACGGCGGGTGAGGTGGTCTTTGGCACCGGCATGGTAGGCTATCCCGAGGCGCTGACCGATGCCTCGTTTGCGGGCCAGATACTCGCTATGACCTATCCTATCGTGGGGAACTACGGCGTACCCGAGCCGGGGAGATGGGAAGACGACCGCATACACGCGGCCGGCCTGATCGTGTCCAACTATATCGACATACCTTCTCATGCCCAGAGTACTATGAACCTGGGAACATGGCTGCGGCGAGAAAAGATTCCGGCCCTGGAAGTCAAAGATACGCGCTTGCTCACCCAGCATATTCGCACACACGGAGTTATGCTGGGCAAGATCGTTTTCGATAACGATGTTCCATTCTATGATCCCAATGATGACAACCTGGTGGCGCGTGTCTCGACACGACAGGTATTGGAGCAAGGGACGGGTGATACCACCATCGCGCTGATTGACTGCGGAGCCAAGCGCAATATTGCGCGCTGTTTGCTCGCGAGAAATGTGCGCGTGATCACCGTGCCGTGGGATTATGATCTCTTCGCGCCAACGACGGATTTCGCCTTTGACGGGATAGTGATATCCAATGGCCCCGGCAATCCAAAGATGGCGACAAAAACCATTTCGACCATTCACACCGCATTAGAACGCCGCATTCCCATCTTTGGCATCTGCCTGGGACATCAACTGCTGGCGCTGGCGGCGGGCGGCGATACGTATAAACTGAAATTTGGGCACCGCAGCCAGAATCAGCCCTGCATGCTGCATGGGACAAAACG
>VBFM01000206.1:392-3859 GCA_005882595.1 Chloroflexota bacterium | reverse complement strand
CTGCCGCCGGATTTCACGCCCTGGTTCGTCAATGCCAACGATGGCAGCAATGAGGGCCTCCAGCATATCGAGTATCCCTTTTACTCGGTACAGTTTCATCCAGAGGCCATGCCGGGTCCGACGGATACCGAGTGGCTTTTCGACTACTTTCTCTCGAAGGTAAGGGGCTAACGTGGACAAGCTACACAAAGTGCTGGTATTGGGAGCGGGCGCGCTCAAAATTGGGCAATCCGGCGAGTTCGACTATTCCGGCTCACAGGCACTCAAGGCCTTGCGCGAAGAGGGGGTTCAGACGATTTTAGTCAATCCCAATATCGCAACTATTCAGACCTCGAAGCTGCTGGCCGACGAGGTCTATTTTTTGCCCGTTACCCCCTTTTTCGTGGAGAAGATTATCGCAAAGGAACGGCCCGACGGCATCCTGCTCTCCTTTGGGGGACAAACCGCACTCAATTGCGGCATCGAGTTATTTTCGAGCGGGGTGCTAGAACGGTACAACGTGCGTATCCTGGGAACGCCCATCTCTGCCATTATGCTGACCGAGGATCGACAGGCATTCGCGCAGCATCTACACGGGATAGGTATCCCGACGCCGGAGAGCTGCAGCGCGGAAACACTTGAAGTTGCCCTGCGCATCGGGGCGGAGATCGGCTTTCCGGTGATGGTACGGGCCGGTTTCGCGCTGGGCGGACAGGGATCGGGTATCGCGCACTATCGTGAAGAGTTGGAACAGATTGTGACGGGCGCGCTCGCCTTTGCTCCGCAGGTCTTGATCGAGCGCTATTTGCATCACTACAAAGAGGTTGAGTACGAGGTGGTGCGCGATAGCTACGATAACTGCATTACCGTCTGCAACATGGAGAATATGGACCCGCTGGGCATTCATACAGGCGAGTCCATCGTCATCGCGCCCAGCCAGACGCTGACCAACCTCGAGTACCACACGCTGCGCGCGGCCTCAACCGCCATTGTGAGAAGCCTGGATATCGTGGGGGAATGCAACGTCCAGTTTGCTCTGCATCCCCAAACCTCCGAGTTCTATGTCATCGAAGTCAACGCGCGACTCTCACGCAGTTCCGCCTTGGCCAGCAAAGCCACCGGCTATCCCCTGGCCTACGTTGCCGCCAGGCTCGCGCTAGGTTATGGATTGACCGAACTGACCAACCGCGTGACGGGGGTCACACAGGCATGTTTTGAACCCAGTCTGGACTACGTGGTGGTGAAAATCCCGCGCTGGGACATGGAGAAGTTCAAAGGGGTGGATGAAACCATCGGGACGGGCATGAAATCGGTTGGCGAGGTCATGGGGATTGGTCGGACCTTTGAAGAAGCCTATCAAAAAGCCATTCGCATGTTAGACCTGGATTTCGAGGGCGCGACAGCTGAGAAAATCTTCGGGGGCAACGAGAACGCAGCTCAGACCATCACAAAGTACCTCTATACTCCCACACCCAGGCGCATGTTCGCGCTGGCGTTGGCGATGCGTCACGGCATCTCGGTTTCACAGATCGCGGCGATTACGGGGATTGACCCCTGGTTCTTACAGAGAATTCAACATATTGTTGACATTGAGCAGGCGCTGCAGAGCGATGAACAGCTCACGGCAGCACGCCTGTGGGCGTTGAAACAGGTGGGAATCTCTGATAAGCGCATCGGGGAGCTGGTGAGAAAGAGCGGGTTGGAGATACGCGCGCTGCGTAAAACGCTGGGAGTCACTCCCTCGGTGTTTCAAATCGATACGCTGGCGGCGGAGTTTCCATCGGAAACCAACTATCTCTATATGACCTACAATGGGCAGCACCATGATGTGGCTCGCCTGGGAGACGACGGGGTGGTTATTCTTGGGTCCGGACCGTATCGCATTGGCTCGTCGGTAGAGTTTGACTGGACGAGTGTCAGCACGGTCGAGGCGCTGAAAAAGTACGGTAAACGCGCAATCGTGATCAACTGCAACCCCGAAACCGTTTCAACGGATTATGACACATCGGACCGGCTGTACTTTGAAGAACTTACCTTTGAGCGCATCGCCGACATCTGCGAGTTCGAAGCGCCTCACGGCGTCATCGTCTCGGTTGGCGGGCAGACTCCCAATAACCGGGCAAAGGCGCTGCAGAGGTACGGCATGCAACTGCTGGGTACCGACGCGGCGCACATCGACCAGGCGGAAGATCGCAACAAGTTCTCAAAGCTGCTGGATACGCTGGGCATTCGCCAGCCGGAGTGGAAAAGCCTGGTTCAGCGCGACGAACTGAATCGCTTCGCACAGCGCGTGGGCTACCCGGTGCTGGTGCGACCATCGTATGTGCTTTCCGGCAACGCCATGAAGGTCTGCTATACGCCAGAAGAGTTGGAGCAGTATACGCAGGAAGCGGCGGCGGTTTCTCCCGAATATCCGGTGACCGTCTCGAAGTTTTTGAAGAAGGTCAAGGAAATTGAGCTTGACGCGGTGGCACAGCGCGGCGAAGTCAAGGCCTTCATCATCTCGGAACATATAGAAAATGCCGGGGTACACTCCGGGGATGCCACGATTGTACTGCCGCCGCAAACGCTCAATAGCGAGACGCAGCACAACATAGAGGCGGCTGGCCGGGCCATTGCGCAGGCATTGGAGATTACGGGGCCGTTCAACATCCAATTTCTAGCGAAAGATAACCAGGTTTTTGTGATCGAGGTGAACCTGCGGGCATCGCGCACTTTCCCCTTTATCTCGAAAGTCACCGGGGTCAACTTTATCGAACTCTTCGTGGACGCGCTCTTTAGGGAGGATATTTCGCCGGTGCAGGTGCCGAGGCCCGCGTTTACCGCCGTCAAAGCGCCGCAGTTCTCCTTCTCGCGCCTGTCGGGGGCAGACCCCATCTTGCGCGTGGAGATGTCCTCAACGGGCGAGGTGGCCTGCTTTGGGGAAGACCTGGAGGAGGCCTATCTCAAAGCCATGCTTGCCACAGGGGGGAAGATACCGCGCAAAGGGATTTTTATCAGCCTGGGAGGTGAAGAAAAGAAGGTCAAATTTGTAGAGAGCGCCAGGCTTTTGGACACACTGGGCATTCCTCTATACGCGACGGAAAAGACGTGCGCGTTCTTACGAGACAATGGCATCGAGGCAACCATGCTCTACAAGATCCATGAGCAGAAGTATCCCAATGTGCTGACGTACTTCAGCGAGCAGAGGATTGACCTGGCTATCAACATTGTCGATGGGCATATTAAGAAGGAAGTCGATGATGACTACGCCATGCGCCGTTTCGCGGTTGACCACAACATTCCGCTGTTCACTAAAATCAAGCAGGCGCGCCTGTTTGTTCAAGCCCTTCTAGAAAAAGACCTGGCGACGCTTCCGGTGAAGGCGTGGCATGAGTATACATAGGAGTAACAATATGTCCATAACCTTGAGCGGGTCGATTGTGCTGTCTGACCGCATTATCGAGGGGACGCTGGAGGTAGCGCAAGGGAAATTTGAGCGCATTACG
>VBFM01000206.1:0-215 GCA_005882595.1 Chloroflexota bacterium | reverse complement strand
AGAGTGAAAGAGCAGATTGCGCGCTACACGGGCAGGTGCTATACCGATTTTGCCATCAATATGGGAACATCCCTGCAAGATATCGATGAGCTAAAGCATGTTGACAGAGAACTGATTACAGGCATCAAAGTATTTACAGCAGGCCATGCCACCACGCCGACAACTATCCCCCACCTGAGTGATATTGCGCGGATATTCGAGATTGCGGGCGAACG
>VBFM01000205.1:1994-3928 GCA_005882595.1 Chloroflexota bacterium | reverse complement strand
GTTTGATGACACCCGCGATCATCTGCGCGATCTGGTTGATAAAATCGCCGGTGATGGTAAAGGTATGCACAAAGCCCTTAAAAGGGGCCTGCCAGAGGGGAGAACTGACGAAGACGATTTTTTCCTCGACTCCCATTGGTCCCTGACCAGATGGTGGGTGTTCGCGCACGTTGACGATGGTCGTGATGACCTGAGAGCTTCCGGTGTGCCGTACCTGCATCGTAATCGGTAGAGTATTATGCTTGTTATTATCTGCCGTGATGGCATTCGTAACGGCGGTCTGTAAATCGGTAAACTGTTGCACGGGTTTGCCATTGACGGAGACGATGGTATCGCCGGGTTGCAAGCCAGCCATTGCCGCCGGAGAGCCTGGGACGACTTTGCCGATCGCTGAAGGGAAGGTTGGCTCACCCAGACCGTAGGCGAAGGTGAAGAGGATCATGGCCAGGATGACGTTCATGGTGACGCCTGCGACGAGCACAATGATGCGCTTGCCTGCCGTTTTCGCGGCGAAGCTTTGTGGGTCGTAGTTGCCGCTCGGATCATTCACATCGCCGTTTTCGCCCGGCATGCGTACGAAGCCGCCGATTGGCAGGAAGTTGATGGAATAGATGGTATGGTGAGGTGCAGCAGCTTCTTCCGAGTTGCTGCCTTCCCTTGTTCCGTCGTAAGCTGCTGGCAGTGTAGAGGCAGAGGTTGAAGGACCACCGCTGGTGCCGCTAAAAGGCGATTGTTTGCCCGCGCCATAGCTGTCTTCGGCGTTGCGCCCGCCGCTGAACCAGATGACTTCCCAGCCGCCAGTATTGCGTTTACGAAATCCTACGAGGCGAGGGGGAAAGCCTATGCCAAATTCCTCGACACGTATGCCCGCCCACTTTGCTGTGATGAAGTGGCCAAATTCATGTACAAGTACGCATATGCCAAAGACGGGTATGGCGGCGAGTAAGTACCAGTTATTCATAAAGACTTCCTTTTATTGATAGTTCCTATTCAGACGCGATGCATTGAGCTTCTCTATCTACCGCGTTAATGCCTGTCACATTTGTTAGCATTACATTTTTAGTATGATGAATCATGTCCCTACATTCAACATCTTACCATAAAATTCCTGGGTGGTTCGACGTGCCCAGGCTGTTGCTTCCAGGATGGTTGGGATGTCTGGTTGTTCGATGGATTGGTGGCGTTCGAGTACGGCTTCGATCAGTTCGGCGATGACTGGGAAGCTGATTTTTCCGGCGAGGAACAACGCAACCGCCTCTTCGTCAGCTCCCACCAGGACAGATGGATAGGTACCCCCGCGCTTCGCGGCTTCCAGGGCCAGTTGGAAGCAGGGGAAGCGCGCTGTGTCGAGGGCTTCGAAGTTGAGACGCGCTACTTCAGGCCAGCTTAGCTCGCGTACCAGACCTGTGCCGGCGGTGTCCAGGCGGGCCGGGTAGCTCAGGGCTTCCTGGATGGGCAGGTGCATGCTGGGTAGGCTGGCCTGCATCTTTATGGAGCCATCGACAAATTCGACCATGGAGTGAATGATGCTTTCCGGGTGGACGACGACTTCGATGCGCTCGTAGGGTATGTCAAAAAGCCAGTGCGCTTCAAGTACCTCCAGACCTTTGTTCATCAGGGTGGCGGAGTCTATGGTTATTTTTGGCCCCATACGCCAGGTTGGATGGGCTAAGGCCTGTTCTACTGTGACCGAGCGCACCTCTTCGAGCGAAGAGCGGCGGAATGGGCCGCCGGACGCTGTGAGGATGAGACGGCGAATCTCCTGGGTATCTTCACCGCGCAAGCATTGCCAGATGGCGCTGTGTTCGCTATCCACCGGTAAGATTGAGACGTTCTGCTCGCGGGCGGCCTGCATAACCAGGTGTCCGGCCATGACCAGCGTTTCTTTGTTTGATAGGGCGATGGTTTTTCCGGCGCGAATGGCGGCCAGGGTT
>VBFM01000205.1:0-1916 GCA_005882595.1 Chloroflexota bacterium | reverse complement strand
CACCGAGCAGCACTCCGGGTATTGCTGCGCGCGCGTCCTTTGCTGTGTGCGGGGTGTCGGCGAAGCAGGCGACGAACGCGGGGTGAAATTCCTGGGCTTGCTGCGCAAGCAGTTCGACGTTGCTGCGCGCGGCTAATGCCACTATTTGAAAATGTTCTGGGAAGCAGCGCACCACGTCCAGCGTTTGTTGTCCTATTGATCCGGTGCTGCCTAGCAGGGCGATGCGCCTGGGAAAACTGGTCATTAAAGTCTATCCATTATGGTTGTAATCACAATTATGGGCGAACTACCTGTGAGTTCGCCCTTGTATTTGTACTTTCGCTCATTTTTACGCAAGGGGAATTTCTTCCGCTTTGTACCGCTGTGAACTGTCCGGTGTCGCGGTATTTGCTGTCAACTGTATTTTACCACGTGGGTGGGTTAAAAAGAAACACCTGGGGACGTTCGGTTGAGGTTGCGGGTGCTGTTTTGGGAGGTATAAGATTGCCAGGGCGACCGCCAGGGTCGCGCAAGAGGCATCAACCGAAGCCGGGAAGCCAGACGGGAGGCCGGGCGATCCGTAGGGGCGAGGGTGGACGATGCGGGGAAGGGAGGGCCTTTATGGTCGCCCGCGGGGTGGGGAGGTGGTCGTGTTCCCGCAAGATTCGAGTCAGATGAACAGGACGCGGGCGACCATAAAGGCCCTCCCAACCCCTCATCCGCCGCTCTCGCCCCTACGGATGTTGATGGGCTTGGTCTTCGGTTGATGCCTATTGGGCGACCGCCAGGGTCGCGCTTGACAGAGAAAGAGAAGTTGGTTACACTGTTCATATGAAAGAACAATCAGTTCGATATGGTGAACATAACGAGGAAGACGAAGGGACAGCACCGGCGCAAGTAGCTCCTGCGCCGATGGTTGAGCGCGCATTTCGTCTTCTCGATCTTTTAAGCGTTACGGAGGAAGGGCTGACACTATCGGACCTGGCCCGTTCGCTCAACATGAGCAAAGGGAGCATTCACGGATTGCTTAAAACATTGGAGAGCAGCGGGGCGATAGAACAGGTGGAGGACAGGCGCTTTGTACTGGGTCCTCGCATCTACGATCTCGCACAGACCTATATCCAGCGCGCGGGACTGCGCCACTTTACTCTGCCAGCTATGCATCGCCTGGCAACCAGCACAGGCGAGACGGTGTGTTTGGGCAGGATCGAGCAGAACGGTGTGCGCATCATCGAGTGTGTCGTAGATGAAGGGCAACAGGCCGGGCTGCAGATAGCGGCAAGGCGAGGCATGCGTATACCGCTGCTGGCCGGGGCTTGCGGTGCCATTGCGCTGTCAACCTGGCCGTTAGCGCAGCGAGAAAACTACTTACGCACGCATCCACTGCCACGCTTCACCGCGCATTCGATCACAGACCCGCAGCAGTTGCTGGCGCGCGTGGAAGAAATTGCGCGAACAGGCATCAGCATCGACCACGGGGAGTACCTGGAAGGCGTCAACGCGGTAGCGACGCCCCTCTATGGCGCAGGAGGCACATTGGCGGCCTTGCTCTGGATCGTCGGCTTTGCCTCACGCTTTAAGGATGAAATCCTGGACCGCGCTGCTGAGCAATTGCGCGTGGAAGCAGAGGCGGTTTCACGGGCATTGGGCGCCAGAAGTTAGGGAAGGACGACGATGGGTTATGAACATGCGAACACGCGTCGGCATTATTGGGGCTGGCCCGGCCGGTTTACTACTCTCGCTTCTCTTAGCCAGGGAAGGAATTGATTCACTTGTTCTCGAAAGCAGGAGCAGAGAAGAAGTAGAATCGACAATTCGTGCCGGGGTACTCGAGCAGGGGACGGTCGATTTGATGATTGAAATGGGTCTTGGCGAACGCATGCAGCGCGAAGGATTCGTGCATCACGGCATCGAGCTACGCTTTGATGGATATGGTC
>VBFM01000204.1:0-3419 GCA_005882595.1 Chloroflexota bacterium | reverse complement strand
AGATCGGCAAAGTTAATGCCCGCCGCCGCAACCTTGACGAGTACCTCACCCTCTTTCGGCGTGGGTGCCTCAATCTCCTCCAGATGCATGACCTCTGGACCGCCAGTCTCGTTAATGCGAATCGCTTTCATTCAGCGTCTCCCTTTCTCAAATTCCGCGCGCTTTAGCATATGCTTATCTCAACAAAAAGAAGCTTCGCTGTATCTTACCCCACTTGCCAGGGCAGGGGCAAGCCCGTATCCTTTGTGGGGGGCGCGTTTCGTATAGGGTACGGGCTGGGCTTGCCCCTGCCCTGGGGAGCGGTGTGGGCAAGCCTGGCTCTGAGAATGGTAAGGGCTTGCCCCTGCCCTGGGGTGGTGGGGGAAAGTAGTATCGCACCACTCTCCACAAAACACAAAACAGAACAAAAAAACGCCCAGGGCTTGCCGCTGTCTTCACATGACAGCTCTGGGCGTTTTTCTAGAGCTACCTAAGCAGCTGACGTTGCTACGGATTGTGTCTCGTCTCTGGATTGATGTACTCTGGAAATGCCGGTTCATAGGATGCCGTAGGAGGCGTATCCATCATACTCTTTTGTTCCGCCACCTCTGCCACCCGCTTCAGTTGTTGTGCTTCCCTGGATTGAGACCCCGAGCCAGATGAACTGCCAGAGCGACCCTGTGAAGTATTCCCTGAAAGTGTGTTACGAGCTTGCTGGAAGCGTTCCGTCAAGAGACGGCGTGTCTCCTCGCCGCGCTTGGGCGCAATAAGCAGGCCAACGCCAACACCAATCAAGAGAGTTCTGAGAAACTTGCCCATGCCGAAAATCCTTTCCTTCTCTAGCCTGGATAACTGCCTTATCAGCAGTCATAGGTATATATGATAATTCTTCAACTTAGACACGTCTGATCTCACCATACGGTTTCACGTCGAGAAGACCGGTGATAACGTTTTATCTCATTGAATAAATTCCATCCTGGAAAGTAATCTTTCTTCTCTGCATTTGCGTATCGTCCTAATAAGTAATGTATTATGCTTATAAACAACACGTGGAGGTCAACATCATGAACGGTATCGACACGTTTCTCATACAGTACGGACTGGCAGCCATCTTTATCATTATGCTGGTCAAAACGATAGGAGTTCCCATTCCCATTCCAGGTGACTTGATCATCTTTACAGCAGCCGTGCGGGTGGCGCAAGGCAAACTCGTCGCGTGGCAGGTCCTCCTCGCCATTTTTGTCGCGCTCCTGTTAGGGGGCATAATCCAGTTTGTGCTGGCTCGCGGGCCTGGACGCGGACTGCTCTATCGCTTCGGTCGCTACGTTGGTCTGACAACGGCGCGAATCGATGCCGCTGCCCAGAGGGTCAAGAAAGGCGGCATACTGGCGCTGGCGGTAGCAATTTTAGTCCCGGGCGTGCGCGGAGCCGCCGTAGTCGCAAGCGGGCTGGCTGACGTGGGATTTACGACCTTTGTAATCGGACTGTCGCTGGGGAGTATAGTTTTCCTGAGCCTGCATTTCTTACTGGGCTACCTGGGAGGATCAGCCCTGTCTGCCATCGGGCGTTTCCTTCCATCGACAACAGTGATTATCCTGGTTCTCGCCCTGCTCGTAATTGTCTATCTATTATGGGTAGTCGCTTCACGCTGGCAGAAAGCGGCGCGCGCCGAATTAGAGGCCGCGCAACAGAATGCGGCAGCCCTTGAGGTCTGGCATGAAGGTATATGCCCGGTATGTTTAGCCTTATACGCTGCGAATCAACTGCACACGTATACACGAGATCAGTTGAGCGTGTAACATTTGTGCTTTGAGAAGGGAAGGATAGACCAGTTAGATGTCCACGACATTCACCTTGAACCCTGAGCGGGTTGCCTACTTCGAAGCAGCTGGCTGGAAAGCCTATTACGATCACAAGTGGATAAAGATGCTGCGCCTGATCGTCGAACTCTGCCAGGAGCAGTTTCGCATTCCATTCCCCGTGTCCCTGCTAGCCGCCTATTACACCACCCGCGCATCGCTAGCCTGGGCGCCGGTTGAGCATGATGAGCGGAAAGTTTTTGCCTACCTGGAAAAGTTCTATCGCGTAGCCCGGCGCTATTCTGGACTATCCTACGACATCAAACGGGTAGCAACCCTTGAGTTGCAGTATTTTGATGTGCATCGACGCTTATCGGGCAACCCGGAGAAAGAGGAATTTTTACAGACCCTGGTAGCATTGCACAGCGCCATTTTTGGACTTACACCCGAAGAGGCGCGAGAATCGGCAGAGTGGCGCCTGCTCGCAGCTAACACCGTCGATCTTATCACCAATAAAAACTCGACCGACGTTGCAAGGGACTGGATCAAACTGGAAGAATATTTACGCCACTGCTATCGCTCAATTCAGCAAGCGCGCACTAAAGATGCGGCTATTAGTACTAACTGAGGCATCCATCTCATGCACAAACCGTTTGTACTCAATGACTTGCTGGATATGATTGCTCAACTTGTGTCCAACCCTCGGTCATACTATTGCCCGCGCAAAACAGTTTGACCAGGCGCGGATCAAATTGTGTTCCCGCGCACCTGTAGAGTTCTTCACACGCCTGAATCGACGTTCGCTGCGCTTGATAGTCGCGGTTTGAAGTCATAGCATCGAACGCGTCCGCAATAGCAATGATGCGCGCTCCCAGTGGAATCGACTCTCCCTCCAACCCGTCGGGATACCCTCCGCCGTCCCAGCGTTCGTGATGATGATAGACCAGGGGCACAACCTTGTTCATCGGCCTATAAATGCACAGTATACGCGCGCCATAGGCTGGATGTTTTTTCATAAGCTCGTATTCTGCAGTAATGGTTTCTCCAGAATGACGTTGTCGATGCCGATCTTGCCAATATCATGAAAAAATGCCGCCAGCGCAATCGTCAGCACCTCTTCTTCCGAGAGATCAAGCACGCGGAGAAGACATAAAGCAAGCGAAAGTACCCGCTGTGAATGGTCATACAGTTGTTCGTTCTTCGAGTGTAAGCGTGCAGAAAGCGAGGTGAGCACTTCCAGAAAACGCTGGTTGAGCGCACGACGAACTTTGCGTTCAAAGCGCATCGCTGGCGCGCCCGGGGATGTTAGCCTTTTCGATCTGAACGCGGTGTCTCTGTGTAGCCCGGGGTGATCGGCATGCGGAGGCAAAAGGGAAACGTCTCCCTCAAGCGGTGCGTCAACGCCGGTACCTTCATTGGTAACATGCGTACTCATAGGTCATCCCCTTTCAACTGGGCGCAGGATGATAGTGGATACTTTATTATATAGACGCTTTACAAGGGACTTTCTTGTAATTTCTTATGTCAAATTTATTCATGTAGTACCTGTGTATATTAGTACGTCTCATTGATGCAAAAAGTGGCAACAATTGGGACAGGAATAGGACTAATGGGGGAGTAGAGAAGCAACCTCTAAAAACT
>VBFM01000104.1:9540-12685 GCA_005882595.1 Chloroflexota bacterium | reverse complement strand
CGCGCCGAGCCTGCCGGAACCAGCGGTCTACCATGCCGATTCGTGCGCAAATACCCTTCGATACCTGGAATGTGCTGATTGAGATAGACCGTCTGGCTTCCGTCAACCTCTACCTGCCCATGATCGGCGGTCATCAAGAACAAGGTATCGCCTCGCTTTCCTTGCAAGAGCGCGAAGAGGGAACGCTCGACCGTCGTAAAAAACGTATTCACCATCTGCTCGAACTCTTTAGAATTCGGCCCGTGTATATGCCCAACCAGGTCAATCGTATCGAAGTACAAAAAATAATATGCGGGAGACGTATTCTGCGCCTGTAGCAGGTGGGAGAGTTGTGCCAGCGCATCCGACACCTGCTTATACGGAAAAACGCTAGCTCCCTTGAAGAACACATTCGATGGAGTAGACGGAGTAAACGCCGCGCTTTGGAAGACATAGGACGCAACTCCCCGCGCTTGCAGAGTCGAATACAGCGTCTGTCGAGGGAAATAGGCCTCCGCGGGTACCTTTGCCCGTTTCAGGGTATCGCGCGTCTTATCACCGGCATAGGCAAACAGCAGTGGACTAATCATCTCATCGACGAGCGGTTCATAGTAGTTCCACTCATAGATGCCGCTTTGCCCGACATTGAGGCCGGTATGGATGCAGGTGACGTGCGCAGCAGTGGTCGAGGGAAATTGCGAGGTCAGCTTTGAAACGATGCCCTGCTCCAAGAAAAGCTTCAGCAACGCGTATTTGTTCGCGTAGCGTTCAAAAAACCTCCATCCAAAGGCATCGACAAAAAATAGGATTACCTTGTTATAGCGCTGTGGTAAACTAGCAAGTGCGCCTGGTGGTAATGCACTCCGACCTTCACCTGTCAGCAGATACATAATCGTCTCTGGAATATTGGAAAAGCAGTACGAATCATACAACGGACGTGTAAAGCCCTGGGAGAACTTCGCAGCGTTTACTACGTTGATTGAATTCGTGTTGAGCATAGCCGTACTTGCCTCTCCTGTTCTGATTACCCGGCTACAGCCAGCCACGCTCGCAATAGTTCGGCGACGCTCCACGCCTGCGCGAAGCAACCGGCAGGCGCGAATGGGGGCTCCGGCTCGGCGACCTCGCAGATCGAACCGACGCAATCGTCCCAGAGATGCCGTACCAGTGGATAGAGCAATGGGAGCAGGGCCAGGCAATCGTTATACAGGCGCAGGTGAACATCCACATATGGGCCAATCAACCAGGGCCAGACGGTACCTTGATGATAGGCTCCATCACGCTCCACACCCTTGCCATTAAAGCGACGCTGATACGCCGGGTCCTGCGGGCTCAATGTGCGCAGTCCCATCGGTGTGAGTAACTGGTCGGTCACGTGTGAAAGCATACTGCGCATCTGTTCTTCGGTCAGCAGGTGAGGCGTCAGCGAGGCTGCGAATAACTGGTTGGGGCGCAGCGAGGCATCGTTTTGTCCCGCAATCCCCTCCACGTCCACGACATCATACAGGTATCCACCCTCTTCATACCAGAAGCGCCGCGCGAAATGCTCACGCACCTGCGTGAGGAGTTGACCATATTCGAGCGCGTCGTAGGAGAGCCGTTTGGCCCAGCTCTCCATATAGTACAGCGCGCAATACCAGAGCGCGTTGATCTCCACCGCTTTCCCACGGCGCGGCGTCACTACCCAATCATCCACCTTCGCGTCCATCCAGGTGAGCTGTATGCCCGGTGCGCCAGCATGCAGCAAGCCATCGGCAGGGTCCATACCGATGCCATAGAGCGTACCGCGTACATGCCACGCAATAATATCATTCAGGGTAGAGTACAATTCCTTAACCAGCGACCAGTCATGTGTGGTGTTGGTGTACGCGTCCAGCGCGTGAAACATCCACAGCGTGGCATCGGCGGTGTTATATTCTGGCGCTTCACCGCTATCGGGGAAACGATTGGGGATCAAACCTTGATAGGTATACGAGGCGAAGGCTTTCAACAACCCACGCGCCTCGCTGTACCTGCCGGTACACAGCAGCAGTCCCGGCAGTGAAATCATGCTATCTCGCCCCCAATCCGTGAACCATGGATACCCGGCAATAATGGTTTTGCGATTCGGCGTCAACTCGTAGGGACGCGATACGTTCCTTGTAGTCTGCCTGACGCGCGGCGTAGGACGCAGTTCGTTAGCAGACTGGCTATCATAGGGTTTGCCAACGTCGTGTCCTCGTAGGCTGGTCGCAGGGTGGGTAGATGCAGGGGCTTCTGGTCTAGTAACAATAAACTGGTCAGCAGCAATCGCTAAACGAGCGAAAACCGGATCTTTCCGGCGAAGATTGGTGGTTGAGCGGTCAGCAATATCCAGCAGTTGCTTCACGCGGCGCTGGTGGCGTTTATAGGCCTGCGCGACAACTTCCTCGTGTTTGGGGCCGCCAAAATCGTCGAAATGCGCCTCTTCCGCGCTCAGTACCAGCGTTACAGGCGTGCCGGCCGCGAGTGGTAGGTGAAAAATGCCGGGCTGGTAGACATCCTCCACCCCGGGTAGACCGCGCTCGGCTTCTCGTCGATGCAAAACATGCCAGTACCACCAGCCTGTAAGGGAGAAGCTGGCGGATGGCCCGGCGATCAGTTGATAGGCAGGCGCTCCATCGTAAGCGCGTATGAGGAAACCATTCCCCTCGTTCTCTGGGACCAGGGCGGGAGCTTTTCCTCGCCCTGGTAATCCAAGCACCTGAAACTGCCAGTCAACCGAACCACGTGTGAAACTGTGATGGTCGCGAGAGAGACAGAATGGCAAGAGATGCAGTGTCACCGAGGGCGCAATAAATTGGGTCCCTACAGTATCTTCATTCAGGATGGGGCGTAATGTATATTGCACGTAAGTGGTGTTTTGCCCGTATTCCATCCAGATACGCTTATCCAGCGTAATATGCTCGCTCAGCTTATAGGTGAAGCAGGCGATGTCGCCATCCAGCGCGAACCTTTCCAGGTACGTGTAGCCGTGGGGATCGATGGTGCCATCCTGGTATTCGTTGACGCCGAGCTTGTAGATGCGCGGGGCATCGCGCCCATTCCGCCCGTTCGTCAGTTCAACCTCTTCGTCTATCTTGGAGACCAGCACGCTGCGTTCAACCGGGGGGCGCAGCGCGGCAACCAGCAAACCATGATAACTCCG
>VBFM01000104.1:6805-9381 GCA_005882595.1 Chloroflexota bacterium | reverse complement strand
GCCGTCTCGATGCGTTCATCTGGGGCCGTTATCGAGATACGCACGTAGCCTTCTCCAGCATCGCCAAAGTTTGTCCCAGGCGTCAAAAATACTCCTGTCTTATAAAAAAGCCAGTTTGTGAAATCTCGTACTGTGAACCCCTTGGGAACCTGCGGGACAGCCGCCCAGATATACAGCCCGGCTTTGGCCTGGTTTGCGCGCATGCCCATCGCGTTGCACCCCTCGACCAGTAAGTCGCGGCGATGGCGATATATGGCGTTGCGCTGCTCCAACCAGGATGCGGGCAATTGCAGCGCCTCGATTGCGGCATACTGGATGGGTCTGAACATGCCGCTGTCGATGTTGCTCTTCAAACGTCCAACAGCATTCACCAGTTCAGGATTGCCGACGAGCATTCCCACGCGGAAGCCCGCCATATTATAGGTCTTGCTCAATGAATGCAGTTCAACCGCCACTTCGCTAGCCCCTGGAATTTGCAGGATACTCATTGGCCGGTAGTCATCAAAATAGACTTCGGCATAGGCCATATCGTGAACAATCACCAGGTTATAGCGATGCGCAAACTCCACGGCCCGCTCAAAAAATCCCAGGTCAGCGCACGCCCCCGTGGGATTGTTGGGGTAGTTCAGCCACAGCAAGCGCGCTTTCCTCAGCACGTCAGCCGGAATGCTCTCCAGGTCAGGAAGATAGCCATGCTCTTCTCGCAGTGGCAGCATATAGGGAATCGCGCCAACCGTCGTGCTCGCGGTGACGTACACGGGATAATAAGGGTCGGGTATCAACGAAATATCACCGGCGTTCAAGACAGACGCGCCCACGTATGCCAGCCCCTCTTTTGAGCCAAGTAGGGGCAGCATGTCGCGTTCCGGCATCAGGCTCACATCAAAGCGGCGTTTAAACCAGGTCGCGAAAGCTGCGTGCAGGGCGCGCATGCCAAAATATTCCGGGTAGCGATGGTTCTCCGGCTGCTGCAGGGCCTTACACAGGCGATCAATCACCGGCTGCGGCGCGGGCAAATCAGGATCACCCATCGAGAGGCTGATCACATCAACGCCCTCGGCTCTGCGGTCAGCTATTTTCTTCTTCGCGTCAGCAAAATGGTAGGGAGGCAGGTTGTTGATTAAATCGGACAGTTGCACAATGGTTCTCCTTTTTGCACTCCATTATATACCATCCAATGGAGAACCAATTACTCCATGGTCTCCGCCTCGTACCAGTTCTTGCCCACCTTCATCTCCACCTTAATCGGCACATCCAGCTTTGCCACGCCCTCCATCTCGTGTTTCACCAGGTGTCGCATCTTTTCGAGTTCCTCGACAGGCACCTCGAAGACCAATTCATCGTGCACCTGCAAGATCATGCGCGTCTTCAGGTGCTTTTGCTCGATGGCGTGCTGGATGCGAATCATGGCGATTTTGATCAGGTCGGCATTGCCACCCTGGATGGGCATATTGATGGCTTCACGTTCGAGTGCCTGGCGTTCGGAAAAGGGCAGTCCGTGCATATCCGGGAAGAAGCGTTTGCGCCCGTACAGCGTATTCACGTAGCCCTGCTTGCGAGCCTGGTGGAGCGTGCTTTCGACGTATCCTTTGACATGGGGGAACGTCTCATGATAGCGCCGGATGAATTCAGCCGCCTCGTTATTGCTCATACCGGTGATTTGCGCCAGCCCGAACGCCGATTGACCATACAGCACGGCGTAGACTACCGTCTTCGCCAGGCGGCGTTGATCTTTCGTTACCTGTGAAGCAGGGACACCGAAGAGCGAGGACGCTGTAATCGTGTGAATATCTTCATCTTTAGTGAAGGCCTCGACCAGGCGCGGCTCGTGCGTGATATGCGCCAGGATGCGCAGCTCGAATTGCGAATAATCGGCAGTCAGCAAGACATAGCTGGGATCAGCGATGAAAGCGTGCCGGATCTGCCTGCCCACCTCGGTACGTATTGGTATGTTTTGCAGATTGGGATTGCTCGACGAAAGCCGCCCGCTCGAAGCCGTCGTCTGGCTGAAGGTAGTGTGTACTCGCCCCGTCACCGGGTCCATCAGTGCCAGCAGGCCATCCACGTAGGTCGATTTGAGCTTGGTCAACTGGCGATATTCCAGCAGGTGATCAACCATAGGATGCCTGCCGCGCAGGCTCTCAATTACATCAGCGCTCACAGAATAACCCGTCTTGTTCTTCTTCCCCGCGGGCAGCTTCAGTTCGCCAAAGAGGATATCGCCAAGTTGTTTCGTCGAGTTGATGTTAAAGTGGTGTCCTACAGAGTCATAAATCTCTTTTTCAAGCGCGCCGATCTGTTCGCTCAACCTCTCATTCAAATCGCGCAGGAAGTCGGCATCGAGGGCTACGCCGTGGATCTCCATCTGCATCAGCACCGGTAGCAATGGCATTTCTATGTTATAGAACAGGTCGAGCAGGCTATGGCGGCGCAGCTCCTCGCGAATTGGTTTCACCAGGCGCAGCGTCATATCGGCATCGGCTCCGGCGTAATCCGCTGCCAGGCGTACGGGTACCTGCGCCATGCTAATCATCTTGCTGCCCGTGCCGATCAATTGCGCTATCGGCGTCATCACA
>VBFM01000104.1:4566-6596 GCA_005882595.1 Chloroflexota bacterium | reverse complement strand
AATGCCAGCGGCAACTGCTTTCCGGCCTCCTGGCCATCGAGCGTCTGGATGTGTCCAACCGGAATATAATAAGCTTCACCTGGAGCCATTGAAACAGAAATGCCCACCAGTTCCGCGTGCCAGGGGTCCTCAGAGGTCGACTCGGTGTCTAGCGCGAACGTGCCTGCATCGCGCATACTTTTCACCAGCACCTGTAACGCTTCCTCGCTGTTGACGATCAGCGTATTGGTTTTCATCGCATCTTTCGGATCCATGAACAGCAGGTCTACTTCTTCTGGTCTGCTGTCCTGGGCAATCGATGGCAGGCGCAGCTTGCGCACAGGTTCGGCGACCGGCTCTAAGGCTCCGAAGAGACTGGGCTGCATGAACTCTTCCCCGGTCTCGGTTGCCACGCTTACGGGTGCGCGCTGCTCTTCTGTATGTGCCGCGTGCGTTTGAGGCATGCTAATCGAGGCAGCAGAGGGCGGCGCTGGCGGGGTCATGATCGAGACGACGCCAACAGGCGGGGCTTCCAGCAGGTCTTCTTCCTGCGCCGGCACCGGCTCTGGTTTCTTCTTCTCTGCAGTCACCTGTGGCGCGCTGCCCGTGCTGCTTGTATTGCCGGGTATCTTGTCCACCAGCGTGCGAAATTCCAGTTCGCGGAACAGCTCGACGGCCTGCTCTCGCCTGACCTGGCCGACACGGCTGGCTTCCAGGTCGAGCTGCACCGGCGCATCCAGCCGGATCGTTGCCAGCTCTTTTGACTGGCGCGCCTCGTCCATATGCTCGCGCAGCAGCCGTTGTTCTTTGGGTGTTAAGTCGTCGATATGCGCCAGCACTCCTTCCAGGTCGCCATAATCGTTCAACAGCTTGCTGGCGGTCTTCTCACCGATACCGCGTACGCCGGGAATATTATCGGATGTATCGCCCACGAGCCCCTTGAAATCCGGCAGTTTAGCAGGCGGCAGGCTGTAGCGTGTCATCACTTGCGCCTCGTCGTATTCAATTACCTCGCTGATGCCGCGTTTGGCTACCAGCACCTGCACGTGTTCATTGACCAGCTGTAAGGTATCCATATCGCCTGTCAGAATGACCGTATCGACACCTTGCTGCGTTGCCTGGACGGAGAGCGTACCGATGATGTCGTCGGCCTCGTACCCATCTTTTTCATAAATAGGAATGCCAAATGCCTCGACGATCTCGCGAATGCGCCCAAACTGTGGGCGCATAATATCGGGCAACGTCGGACGATGCGCCTTATATTGAGGAAAAGCGACATGGCGAAATGTCGGTGTGGGACGATCAAAGGTCATGGCGATATAATCAGGTTTGATATCGGTCAGTCCTTTGATGAGAATCGAGGTAAAGCCGAAGGTCGCGTTCACCACCTCGCCCTTGGTGGTGGTCAGGTCTTCCGGGACAGCGTGAAAGGCGCGATGGATCATAGCATGTCCATCAATCACCATCAACTTTTTTCGTTTATTTGTTGCCGTTTGTGCTTCTGTCATCATCGTTCTATTCTTTCCCTTCGGGCAAAACCCGGTAATAGCCTTGTTCCCCACCTTCCCATGCACACAGGCAGGCGTCTGAGGAGCCACCATCGTCTGCACGTACCAGCGCGAAGACTGCCTGTGTGATATCGTGCAGCGGATCCGCCTGGTTGCCTGGCTCTCGCAACCAGTCCACTAACGCAGGTGTGATCTCGTCCGAGGTCGGCACTGCCTGGCGTTTTGTCCATGATGCTGTATTGAGATAGACCTGTGAACCATTGTTGACCGGGTCACGACGCATCATATGTGTGTGTCCGGCGATAGTATAGCGAAGTGTGGGATCACTGCGCAACACATTCTGCATTCCGTGAGCCACGCTTTCCCCCATAGGGTACACCTTTGGCGCCAGGATTGCTCTAACTGCCTCCACCGGGGATAACGTAAGGACGTTGCATAACTCGACAAATTCCGCAAATGCCTCGCCCTGCCCATCGCCCTGTCCAGTTGGATGGGTGCGCAAGAATGCCTCAACTGGCTGCCATTCGGGTTTACGCGCGATCA
>VBFM01000104.1:319-4527 GCA_005882595.1 Chloroflexota bacterium | reverse complement strand
CAGTTTCGCGGGTATGCGTTCCTCGCTTGCGCCCAATCCTTCTAATGCTTCGCGGTGAAAGGAGAGCATCTTCATGGTGCGGTGCGCCGTTTCAATCACACTATCAGGATCGAGCAGGCAGAGCAGCGCGATCTGTCGCGCACTGCCTATTGATGGATCGAAGCGATCAAAGTAAGGATAGCGCACACTGATGGGATGCGCCGCCCATTGAAAATACTGCGTGCCAACAGGCAGCGTCAGTATCTGGGGCGAATGCGAGCGCGGAGAGCCGTTTTCATCCCACAGGTCCCCGGCGTGATTCCAGAAATCAAAGTGGTGACCATGCTCGATGTACACATCGGGCAAGGGGCGGTAGAAGCGTGCCTCGCTAAAGTAGATGCGCTCGAACTGGTCTTCCCCGCAAATCTCAGCGCGAATTGCCGCTCGTATTTCTTCGAAGCCCAGTTCTATATCATGATTGCCCGTAATAAACGTGACATGCCGCCCTGGCAGGCGTAGAAAACGCCGCAGCGCCTCAAAAAACGCAAGGTGCGTGGGAGGGATGGTTTTCCACTTTTCCAGGGCAATAACTGGATTTGTGGTGTTATGCGCGACATATGGGGGTATGGCGAGAAAATCGAAACAATCTCCATTGATAATCAGTTCAACGTCCTCAGCATTGCCCAATGGCCCGCCCGGCGCTGCCGCGCGCAGCAAACCTTCCAGGGCAGCTTGTTGTTGCTCGCCGAAACTATCAAGGATGGGATGACCATCCGCGAGATGGAGATCGCTAATGATCAGTTTGATTGTAGACATAATATATTCCTCTTATTCGGGCTGCTTGTTCGTTTATTTAGTAAAATACTCCAGTTTTTTTCATTATAGTGCTTGTTCGTTTATTTAGTAAAATACTCCAGTCTTTTTCATTATAGGATACTACTTCATGTCCCTGGCGGGAAACTTGAAGGTAGGAAAGGTATTGACACCGATTGAGTGTGTCAGCTGTAGGGACGTGATTACTACCTAGCAGCTTGCCTGAGCCGTAGGCTAGAGACGCAGTCTCGTTGGCAAGCTGCATATCAAACTTTATCGCGTCCTCGCTGACCAATATCTTTATTTTAGTACATTTGTAGCCGAATTGTATAGTATAAGTAACTAGCGAGCAGTAATACAATGCTGTAGAACTGGCGCACCAGGCCTGAATTTGTCATCTATTAAGATGTAAAGGTGCCATATGTCACGTCGTAATATCACAATTGAAAAGCTTCCTGATGGGGCTTCGCTTTATGAAGGTATAGGAGTTAAAAAAATGCCAGAAGAGATGGATGAACTGCTGACGGTGCGTGAAGTTGCCAGGCGATTACGGGTGGATGACACTACTGTCCGGCGTTGGATCAAGAGCGGCGCGTTGGAGGCGGTGACGTTGCCACATCGCGGGAAACGTCAGGCGTACCGGGTCAAGAAGTCCACGATGGATAAGCTGCTTAAAAATCCCAGTTTACCAGAGTAATATCCCCTCAAGCAAAAAAGGAGCGCATCGAACGGTAGCCCTGCTCATGCGCTCTTTATATTCTCTCCAACAATTTGCGCAAATCGTAACCACTTCATAACCAGATCATAACTGCGTTCACCTTCCCCAATCCCTTACTTGCTCGCTATACTCGCATCAACACGAGACTTAATGCCAATGAATCGTGCAAATTTTTTACTGCCCAGCATCTCTTCCTCGGTATGCTTTAAGAACTATTTGAAAGTGAGGCAATTCTATGCGCTTCTCTACTCGCATCAAGGTAGGCGTCTCCCTCCTCGTCCTTGCCGCTATCGTCGGCGCTTTTATGATAAGCGGACTGGTGTCACGAGGATATGCAACACATGCTGCTAGCGCCTCGCAACCGGATGCAACGACGGGTACACTTACCCCCTTTGCGGTTGTCGACCCCACAAAACTTACTATGACAAATGATTCGACTACTCCAGGCTTCACATACCCTAAGGGTACGCGCCATTTACACCAGGCGGGATCCAGCCATGGCCCGCATGTTAGTTCTTCTTCGCAGGTATCAAATACATCGCAACTGCTCGAGGGCTTCAATGGAGTCAGCAGCCGCGATAGCGCGAAAACCAATTTTGGCGCACAATTCGAGCCGCCTGACCAGGGATTATGTGTTGGCAATGGTTTTGTAGTAGAGCCGGTCAACTCGGCTTTCACCATCTATCGCGCTGATGGCACGGTCGTGGCCGGTCCATTCAATGTTAACAAACTCTACGATGACGGATTTAAGCAGTTCACCAGCGACCCACGTTGCTATTTTGACAAAAAGACCAATACCTGGTTCGCGATCATTCTCTTCATCAACAGCACCGGAACGGCCGCGCGCACCGACATCGCGGTGAACAACTCCGGCAATCCGACCACGCCCTGGACGGTGTTCCGTCTCGATGCAACCGACAACGGCAAAAATGGTACTCCCAAGCATCCCGGTTGCCCCTGCTTAGGCGATCAGCCCCTGCTGGGCATCGACCAGTTCAATCTGTATATCAGCACCAACGAATTTTCTATCTCCGGCCCGCAGTTCAACGGCGCGCAAATCTACGCCATCTCAAAGTCCGACCTGGTTTCCCTATCCAGTCAGGTTCACTTCGTGCATTTTGATAATCTCCACATCGGTGGGTCGATTGCGGCCAGCGTGCAGCCCGCCATCAACAACGGTACACCGCCAGCCGAGTTCTTCTTGAACTCGTTGGATCCGAACGGAACCGGTGATACTCGCATTGGCGTCTGGGCCATCACCAATCGCCAGGTCGTCTCGACGGGCGGTATCCCTACTCTGTCCAAAATCGTCATCAACTCCGAGGCGTACAGCGTGCCGCCTGGGGCGCAGCAAAAGGGCACAATCAGTCTGCTCGACTCAGGTGATGATCGCATGCAGCAGACACAGTTTATCAAAGGCAATGTATGGGGCGAGTTAGATACCGCCGTTACGATTGCCGGAGATACGCAGGTGCGCGCCGGAGCAGCCTGGTTTGAGGTACATCCGAGCTTGAATAACGCGGGTGTACTCACGAGCAGCACCAGCATGGTCAACCAGGGCTACGTGGTATCGAAAGGGAACTACCTGCTCTATCCAGCTCTGCAAGTCAGCCCTTCGGGAACGGCTGTGATGGTGCTGAGCCTATCTGGCGTAAATCACTTCCCAAGCGCAGTGTACACTGTGATGCCCGGTGGGCAGAACTCATTCGGCATCATCCATATCGCCGGATTTGGCACCACCCACTATGATCCGACCGCGACCCGCTGGGGCGATTATTCATGGGCTACCCTTGCTCCCGATGAGAAGAGCGTCTGGCTGGCAACCGAGTACATGCCACCCAGGTCGAGCCAGACCGTCAATCAAATAGCGGACTGGGGTACCTTCGTGATGCAGGTCAGCGTGTAAGCTGTAGGGACAATGGGTGGTGTGGGGTGGATGCGGGGGCCTCGTGCTTGTCCCCGTCCCGTTGGATTGCCTACGAATGAATACCTTGGATACCCCAGAGGAAGCGCAATCCATCCAGGACAAGCACAAGGCCCCTACCCTACCACGGCCCTACACCTTGTCCCTACGGCACGCCCGACAACTCCCATCTATGCTTTGGGAAGTACACGTCCAGTGAACACCCGTAACTCCTCAGTGTCGTTCATATCGTTTCCCCATATCAATATAATTTCTTCTACCCCGGCATCGGTAATAGAGATCGCAGCCATGTGCCTCTTTCCGAGAAAACGTCTCCACAGCATCTAGACATCTATCGATAGACACTCAGGTTACACTAAAAATAACAGCGTACACAATGCTGTTCTCTTCAATACTACCATAACAGGGGTACTTACGATGAAAATAGCAATCACCGGCGGCGCAGGGTTTGTTGGCTCCCACCTGGCGAAAGCCTATCTCGATGCAGGCCACGATGTCCTGGTCATCGACAGCCTGGTCAATGGCTCGCGACAGGGCATCGATTCACGCGCACGCTTTTATCACCTGGATATTCGCGATACGAAGCTACAGACCATCTTGCAACTGGAACGCCCTGATGTTGTCAGCCACCATGCAGCCCAGCGCGCACCATCTTTTCCCGGCGAATCATCGCTCTCCGATGCAGATGTGCATGTGCGCGGCCTCTTAAACGTACTGGAAAGTTGTGTCGGCGCCTCCGTTCGCAAGCTCATCTTTGCCTCTGGCGGACCCACA
>VBFM01000104.1:0-309 GCA_005882595.1 Chloroflexota bacterium | reverse complement strand
CTTCCTATAGTCAGAGAAGATGCGCCTTTATGTCCACAACTTCCTGCCGACATTACAAAAGTAGCGGGTGAGTGGTATGTGCGGTACTATACTCAGCAATATGGCCTGGAACACACCATTTTGCGCTATGCACACATCTATGGGGAGAAGCAGAGCGAACTGGCGCAGCACCCGGCTGCTTATTTTATCTCCATGCTGTCTCAGCGCCAGCGCCCAATTATTCGTGGGTCAGCGCACGATGTGTGCGACCATATTTTTATTGACGATGTGGCACAAGCCAACCTGCGCACCTTAGAACGCGGCCGCAAC
>VBFM01000103.1:0-1642 GCA_005882595.1 Chloroflexota bacterium | reverse complement strand
AGCTTGTTGCCTATCACTTGCGTATGACTTAGGTGGTCTTTTTCCGGGCGATCCCGACAGCTGGCATACGCGTTTAGCTCAAGCTGTACGATCGCAGAGAGCCAGTTCCCTGGCCTACTCCGGGGGGTTTGAGAACCTCCCTGATCTTGTCGCTGAGATGAGCGTAGACTGTGAGTTGCTGGGAAACGAACCCACCAGCCTGCGGGCAGTCCGCGATCCGTCCCGCTTGCGAGAAGTTGTCTGCTCGATTGGGATGGAAACGCCGCAGATTTTGCCACCAGGCGCACAGCCCGATCCAGGCCTCAGCTGGCTGCGCAAACCACTCAAAAGTGGCATGGGGTATGCGATTGAGCCATGGGAGAGCACCGTGCCAGATGATCCAGACTATGTCGTCCAACACTGGGTCGAAGGGATTCCCCACTCGGCGTCTTTCATCGCGAACGGGCACGATGCTCAGGTTTTCGCTGTCACCCAGCAGTTGAGCGGTGACCCCAAATTTGGCGCTCATGGCTTCGCATACGTCGGCAATCTCCTCATCCCCAAACCGGATACGGGCTTATTGGAAAGCCTGAACGTGTTGGCCACGACTTTGACTCAGGCGTTTGGCTTGGTCGGTCTGAATGGGATCGATTTCATTTTGAATGGCGAGCAACTTTCAATTCTCGAAGTCAACCCGCGTTACTCGGCTTCAATGGAACTGGTCGAAGAGGCCTTGGCGGTGCCGCTACTTCTATGGCACACTGCCGGGTGCCGCCGACAAGCACTTCCGGTGTTACCAGAGCGCCATGACCGGAATGTGTTTGGCAAAGCGATCGTGTACGCACGTTGGGATGGAATACTTCCAGACACGACCCCGTGGCTGGCGAAAGGCCGACGCGATGTACCTCATGCTGGTGGACCAATCCACGCCGACTTCCCGATTTGCACGGTAACAGCAGTGGGTCGTGATCAACAGCTCTGCTATGCACATCTCTTGGCTGAGGCTGACGAATTACTGAATGGATCATAAACGAGGAGTGAAAGAGCCGCCCAAACTCGCGCATGTAGCGGACGGCGCGAGCGCCGAAGCTTCTGTAGGCTGCTCTGTTGCAGGGATGAGGAGCAGAGCGATAAGAGATGAGAGGTGAATGAAAGAAACGGTTGGAGGCAGTTTGTGTAAATTTTACCATGTTCATAGCGGAAGGTTGTGCATTCTGTGGTGGCTGAGCATTGCTAAAAAGTGTGTTTGGGTCAACTTCTCCATAGAAGCATACGCAATATTTCGCCAGCTTCATCAGCAAATTTACACTCTGGAGAGCTACATTGTGGATGCCCTGGTGGCTGACCTGTTCGTGACCCTGCTGTTTTTGGCGGTTGGGGCGCTGCCCTTTTCATTTCGGAGTGACGGTGGAATTCTCAGGAACTTGAGAATTACTGCTTTTGCCGAGCATCAAGGAAAATGAGCCATTCGTGAACAGCGCTCATGCAGATAATCTCATGTACCACAAACGGATCCTGCCCAAAGAGTTCATGCACTTCTTCCTCATGCAGAGCTTCAATGATGACGAGCAGGCCGCTATAGTCTGCATAGGGGCCCCCTAGTATGACTGTTCCATCCTCAAAAAGCTTCTCCATAAATGCAGCATGCTCAGTCCAGTAGGGT
>VBFM01000102.1:4241-6958 GCA_005882595.1 Chloroflexota bacterium | reverse complement strand
GTAACATTGTTATCATTGGTTCCGACAATCACATGTTGGCTGCCTTCGGTGGGGACAAAGTAGGCTGAGACTCCACCAAAGGTGAAATCGCTGCTGAATTGGGTCAATTTGTCTTGATGGATGCCCTGGCCGGATTTCCAGTAGACCTCATACAGCTCATCAAGGCTAGTTCCGTAGCTGGCATGTTGTGAGTCTTCACCGGGGACATAATAGGCACCGACGCCGGCGATCTCTATGGAACTTACCAGCACGTCCTGGTGGACACCCTGACCAGACTTCCAGTAGACCTCATACAGGGTGCCGTCGGTGGTTCCGACGATGGCATGTTGTGAGTCATCTTTAGGGTCATAATAGGCCGCGATACCGTTAAAGCCATTCGTGAAGCTGGTCAATACGTCCTGGTGGACGCCCTGGCCGGACTTCCAGTACAACTCGATTAACTGAGCGTCACGGGTCCCAATAATGGCATGTTGAGAACCGTCTTTGCTGTTGTAGTAGGCGCCCACGCCAACGACCCCGTTAGCAAAGTTCCCTAGCGTGTCTTGATGGACGCCCTGACCGGTTTTCCAATAAACTTCCGTCAATGTGCCGTCGCGGAACCCGACAATGGCATGCTGTGTGCCTTCAGGGGGAACGAAGTAGCCAGCAACACCGATTATAGCATTGGTGGGACTGAATTGTACCAGTACATCCTGCGAAATCGTCATGAGTTTCTTTCCTTTACTCTTGCAGTTTTCAAACTAGAGATGAGAGCATCGTTACTGAGATGCCCAAAGAACAATACGCGGGATATTGGTTTTTTTAGTGCATGAATATAAAAAAAACGTTTAAGCAAAAGCGAAATCTATTTCCACGCTGGAAAACTGAAAGGAGCGATGCTCCTGGGCTCAGAGGGGCCTCTCACCCAGTGATTGAGCAAAGCGCAAGAGATAGCCATCAGGGTCCATGACGCTCTTCTCTCCCGTTTCTCGTCAAACCCGAGTGAGTTTTTCCGGGTTGGCAATGATGCGAATCGCCTGAATACGCCCTTGCTCGACTTCAATGCTCAGAACGAAGAAAGCTTGAGCGCCAACGCGGATGACCAGCGCGGGCTCGCCATTGACCTCGGCCATCTCCGCCTGAAAGCCCGCTGGTGGCACAAAGCGTTGGCGAGCTCCCACGCTAAAGCGTGCCACCGCCTCACGCCCAGTAAGCGGACGCGTGGCCGCTCCTTTGACCTTCCCGCCCCCATCGGCCCACAGCGTCACATTTTCGGAGAGCAGGTTCATCAAGGGGGCCATCTCACCGGTCTCAACCGCCTGGAAGTACCCGCTGAGCAGCTGCCGGTGGGTTTCGGCAGAGGCGCCAAAGCGTGGCCGATGCTCACGTAGATGGAGCTTCGCCCGGCTGAAGGAGCGGCGAGAGGCCGCTTCACTCTTGTCAAGCATCGTGGCAATCTCGGCAAAGTCGTATCCGAAGACTTCGTGCAGCAGGAAGACGGCTCGCTCGAAGGGTTGGAGCTCCTCCAGAAGCGCCAGGAACGCCAGCGAGATCGACTCTTCTCTCTCGACGAGCTCTGCCGGATCTTCTGATGCCGGAGTCGTTGTGGTGAGGATCGGCTCGGGTAACCAGGGACCCACGTACACCTCTCGCTTCCTGCGCGCGAGCTGGAGTTGATCCATGCACAGGCGTGTGAGAATGGTGGTCAGGAAGGCTTTGAGCGAGCGAATGGTTTCCGGCGGCGTGCTCTGATAGCGCAGGTAGGTTTCCTGCACCATATCCTCGGCATCCATCGCGCTCCCGAGCATGCGGTAGGCAACGGAAAAGAGGTAGGGCCGGTAGCTTTCAAAGGATTCTGCCATGCTTCCTGCCTTTCGTGACTCATCGTGCGATGGTTTCATCCAACCAGCTGCGAATCGCAGTCACGACGCTGGCTGGGTCGTACTCCTGGGGGAAATGGTGAGAGCCGTGCAGGACGATGGAACGATGCTCCGGGAAAAGCTGTTCCATCCGCTGCAACCAGCCCATCTTGACGATGCTAGCAGCGTCGCTAAAGATCAGCAGGGCTGCCATCCATTTGCGCTCGCTGTCGTTCGCGGAAATCAACGACCTGCTTCATGACAGGGGCTCCCATCTGGCCCATCATCGACCCCATTCCCGGAAAGAGATCCATGAGCGCTCTGAGCAGCCGACCGGGTCCTGGCATAATCACGACCTCTGCCTTATCACGCCTGATGCTCTTCAGGACCGCTTTAGCTACTGCTTCTGGTGGAGACAGGAAGGCTTTGTCCATGGCAGACATGTGCAAGTTCATCTCCTCTATCGTCCGTGCCCCCGTGCCAGCGCCGCCGATACTGCCTAGGATGAGCACCGAACTGCTGACGCCAGCAGTGCGGTAATCGGTGCGCAACACGCGGGTAAAGCCGATGAGACCATCTTTAGAGGCGGAATAGACTTCGGTATACGGGAAGCCGATGCGGCCTCCCATCGAGGAGATGTTCACGATGTGCCCTTGCTTGCGTTGTAGCATCCCCGGCAGCAGCAGGCGCGTTAACTCAATAGGCCCGGTCAGATTCAGACGGATGAGCGCCTCGACGTCATCCGCCGTATAGTGGTGAAACTCCCGTTGGAGATCCCCACCGGCGTTGTTGACCAGCACATCCACTGCGCCAAAGGTGCGCAGGGCCTCGTTCACTAATGCGCTGCGTGCATCCCGGTCTGTCACATCAGTCGGAACG
>VBFM01000102.1:0-4212 GCA_005882595.1 Chloroflexota bacterium | reverse complement strand
GTGGCTACTTGTTCCAACTCTTGTCCCGAGCGTGCGGCCAGGACCAGATTCATGCCCTCCTTTGCCAGTGCCCTGACAATATACGGCCCGATGCCATGCGAAGCGCCGGTCACAAGAGCAGTTTGGTAGTTTTTAATCATCGCTGTTTTCTCCTTTGAGGTAAGGGTAATAAGAATATGCTTCATTCCTTTATTGGTAGAAACGTCATCGTGATGATCACCACTTGAGATCATCACCAGCAAAGAGGGTCGAGCTATCCATTTTGGGACAGGTTGTATGAGTTATGAGGAGCGAAAGTCTTAGGGGTGTCGCTGCACAGCTTTCGTGCAGATTGATTATTCGCTGGTCCGTCCGATCCGCACACCTTGCGCACCTTTATCAACGAGGTGGCTCCGCGTGTCCGTGAACGGGTCGCCGCGCGCCGCGCAGCCGTTTTTGGAGCCCAGTGATGAGGTGAGCGGCGGGTGGTACCGAGAGGATGTCTGGGAGAGCTGTCCACCGACCTACTGGAGCACCTCGCTTTCGAGGAGGAAGCCATTGGACCTACCCTCCTCGAATGGGAAACGTGGCCATTCTACGCGTAAGGCATGAAATTCCAAAATGGTACTACGCTCTCACCGCGTAGACGAGTAAATCCAGTTCATTACCTCTACAGAGGTCAGTAACATCAGTCTACCGTTTTACTTCTGGTGAGAAAGCCGTCTGGTTGAATGCAAGCGTAGATGAGTAAATCCAGTTCATTACCTCTACAGGGGTCAGTAACATCAATCTACCCTTTTACTTCTGGTGAGAAGGCCATCTGGTTGAATGCATACAGGTTATGATCGTTGGAACCAACGTAGACGACCCCATTAGCCACCACCGGTGAGGAGACGATGCTGCCTCCAGTCGTATAGCTCCACAGCTTCTCGCCCGCCTGAGCACTCAGGGCATAGAACGTGTGATCATGCGAACCGACGTAGACAACCCCCTCGGCCACCACTGGCGAGGAGTCAATGCTATCTCCTGTCTGGTAGCTCCACTGCACCTTACCTGTCCAGGCATCCAGAGCATAGAGCGAGTGATCCCGCGAACCGATATAGACGACCCCCTCGGCCACTGCCGGCGAGGACTGAATGCTGCCTGCCGTCTCGTAGCTCCACAAGAAGGCTCCGCTTAATACATCCAGGGCATAGAGCGAGTGATCCTCAGAGCCGACATAGACGACTCCCTCGACCACGGCTGGTGAGGAAACAACCGGTCCCCCTGTGGCATAGCTCCAGAACTGCTCACCCGTGTTCACATCAAAAGCATAAAGCGAGTGATCCTGTGAGCCGACGAAGACCGTTCCGTTGGCCACCGCTGGCGAAGAGTCAACGCCTCCCCCGGCCTTATAGCTCCACAGCCTGGCTCCTGTGCTGGCTGCGAGGGCATAGAGCGAATCATCAGCGGAGCCGACATAGACTATCTCATCGACGACAGTAGGTGAGGAGTGGACGGCGTTCCCGGTGACGTAGTTCCACAGTTCCTCGCCGGTAGCGACATCCAGGGCGTACACGCGATGGTCGTGCGAGCCGACATAGACGACTCCCTCGGCCACTGCTGGCGAGGATTGAACGCTTCCACCGCTGGCGTAGCTCCAGAGCCTATCACTGGTGAATGCATAAACGATACCGTCTTGTGAACCAACATACACGTACTCGTTGGCAACGGCAGGCGAGGAGACAATTGCACCACCAGTCGTGTAGCTCCAGAGCTTTTCACCCGTGACGGCGGCAAAGGCATATAACGTGTGGTCCTGTGAGCCAACGTACACGACTTCATCAACAACGACCGGTGAGGAGTCGATGGCACCTCCGGTCCTGTAGCTCCATCGTTCATTACCCGTCCGGGCATCGAGGGCATGGAGAGTGTCGCGATGCGAACCGACGTAAACGACTCCATTGGCAACTGTCGGGGAAGAGAGCATGATTCTCCCAGTCTGGTAGCTCCAGAGTTTTTCGCCCGTGCCTGCATCCAGGGCATAGAGGAGATGGTCCTGCGAACCGATGTAGACAACGCCATCCGCAACGGTCGGCGAGGAGCTGATGCGGTCCCCGGTGGTGTAGCTCCATACGCTGGCACCTGTGCTGGCATCAAGGGCATACACATTGTGATCCCACGAGCCGATGTAGACTATCCCCGCGGCAACAGTTGGTGAGGATTGAATACCTGCCGCTGCTGTGTAGCTCCAGAGCTTATCACCGGTGTCTGCGCTCAGGGCGTACAATGTGGAGTCCATGGAGCCGACATACACCAATCCGTCCTCGACGGCAGAGGAGGACTCGATAGCGTTTCCAGTGGTGTAGCTCCACAAGAGAGCGCCCGTCCTGGCTTCAAGGGCATAGAGTTTTGCATCCCGCGAGCCGATGTAGACGACATCATCAATGACTGTTGGTGTAGCGTAAATAGCGCCTCCCGTCGAGAAGCTCCAGAGTTCATTGCCGGTCCTGGTGTCAAAGGCGTACAGGCTATGGTCCTTTGAGCCAATATACACGATCTCGCCTGCAACCACTGGCGAGGACTCAATGGCATCACCGGTTGCATAGGTCCAGGCCTTTCTCAAGCGAGGTACATTTTCTGGATAGATCACGTTATTAGGAGGAGAGTTCTGTGTCATGAGGATAACCTTTTAGGGTATTAACTTGGCCATTTGCTCGCAGGATGTCGCGCTGGCACGACAGGCATTGGCACAGTCGTTTTCGCCTATCTCCTCGCACACCTCAGCACAATGGTTGCAGACTTGCGCACATGCCTGGAAGACAGAGCCGTACACAGGCGAGTTGCGTATCATGAAATGGGCATTTGTTGCGCATATTTCGGAGCAATCGAGCAGAATGCGAACCGGGTCGGCATAGTTGGTACCTTTTTGGAGCAGGCTCATGGCTGTATCCAGGCAGACAGCGTGGCTATTTAAGCAGTCCTGAATACAATCTTCCATCTGGCTGCTCAGCGCTGATTCATCTGAAGGTTGTTGGCTCATGCTTTGTCTCCTCTTTCTTTCGTATGAGATAGCAAATAGGACGTTACAAGACATGTGTTCATCGACTTTGAAGAGATGAGATACAATACACATTATGACACATTGAAACAGGAAAGGACAGGCAGAAATGACACTTTTAGGTCATGACATTTCTGGTTCCCCGCCCTACACGAGAGAGAATCCTCATATCCATGAACTGATGCTCAAGCATGGTGGTTCCTGGCACCACACGGATTTGACCAGGCTCACCGATGCTCCCGAACTCGTCTAGAGTGCGACCTGGTTCTATTTCATTCCCGTTGCATTCATTTAGCCCGGTGTCACATATGGTGGAAACGGGTTCTGTATTGGTAACTGCTCATGTGGGAGTTGCCGATACAGCATCCAATGCTGGGCCACAGAGGGATTGCGTTAAACTGGCAAAACGTAAACGCGTAACATCACCCGTAGCTTGAACATGATAGCTGTGCTTCTGCCATCCCATTTGCGACGGGGAGCGACCAGTGATATCAAAATGCAGGGAGGAGTGTTTGCTTCACAGGCTTTGTGTGCGGAAATCAGGTTCCCACGCGTCGAGCAACAGAACATGATGCCTTCCCACGATTCGCGCGTGAGGGTCAACGTTCCTCGAACGATCCTGCGACCGGCAGTGTCACTGTGATGCTGTCCGCGAACTCCCACACGAGTGTGAGCAGGCGCTCAGGCTGCTCGATCTGCGGAACGTGGCCAGCTTCTGGGATGAGTGTGAAGTGAGCATTGGGCAACGATTGGGCATAGGCACGGCCATAGTCAGGGTCCACGACGCCATCGCTCTCGCCCCAGACAACGAGTGCCGGAATCCTTACGCGACCAAGTCGGCGACGTAACTTCGGATCGCGCATCCCTGGCTCTCGCCCGTAGACCCCAAGCGCCTGGAAGTTCGCTGCCCTCGTCGCAACCTGGTCAGGGCTGAGAGTGGCGGGGTCGATGCGAAAGGCCGCCGGGTTGTGGTAGCTCAGTGCTGACAACTCGTCAGGAGTCAGGGGGAACACATCAGCGATCTCGTGACCATCGACCTGGATGCCGACGGCATCGACGAGGACGATGCTGCCCAGGCGCGTGGTGTCTCGCACAGCAAGCTCGGCTGCAATCCAGCCGCCAATCGAGAATCCGACGACCATGACATCCCGTAGGTCTAGCCGTTCGAGGAGTTCGAGGTAGGTGAGGGCGAG
>VBFM01000101.1:3926-6343 GCA_005882595.1 Chloroflexota bacterium | reverse complement strand
CGTGCGGCAATCCTTTCAATTGCCAGAGCGATATCGGGCAAGACCTGCCGCACCGCCAGCGCCACCTTCTCGTCTTCGGCATTGATGAGCTGCACAATCTCCAGCGGACTCATACGATCGATCTCGCTTGTCGCAGGGTTCACCTTTTCCGTGTCCAGCACGCTCAAGACATGCGTAGGGACCGCATTTGCATTTGCGTTGTCATCCATATTACCTACTCCTCTGAACCAGTATTGTGCCCCACCCCGCTTCCAGGACGACCCTCGCGCCCACCCAATACCCATCACCATCCGTAATCCTGTTCCTCTCGCTTCCATGTCGGGGGAACATGATCACCTGCCACCCCGCGGGCGACCATAAAGACCCACACCACCCCTAGGGATCAGCCGATTTCCTGCCTAGCTGATCCGTAGGGGCGAGAGCAGCGGACGTGGGGCTGGGAGGGCCTTTAGGGTCGCCCGCGTCCTGTTGATCTCGCTTCCATGTCGGGGGAACACGATCCCCCCACCCCGCGGGCGACCCTAAAGGCCCACACCACCCCGCATCGTCCACCCTCGCCCCTACGGGTCAGTCGGCTTCTTGCCCGGCTTCCCAGCCTAGGTTAATGTCCATTGGACGCCCAACCGTATAGGGTACGGGCCGGGCTTGCCCCCGCCCTGGAAGCGGTATGAATAGTCAAAATCCTTCTTCTTGCCCAGCTCCCCAGCTCAGATTAATGCCCATTGGACGCCCAACCGTATATTGTACGGGCCGGGCTTGCCCCCGCCCTGGCGTCCTATCTTGGAAAGTTAAGGCATCAATTGCTCCCGCTTCATATGAGTATAGAACGTGTACTTGTTCCCGCAATACACGGCCCTGGCGTACTCGATTGGCGAATTGCGTTCCGTATAGGTAACGCGGCGCGTGAAAAGCACCGGGCTGCCAACGGGAATTTTCAGCAGTTGCGCCTCCTCCGAACCTGCAAGACCCGCCTCCAACTCCTGGTCAGCCTCCATCAACGTTATCCCATATTTCGACTCCAGCGTACGGTAGAGCGAATTATTTTCCAGGTCCTCCTCCAGCAGCCTCTCGCAATCCTTAAAAGCGATATGGGACACTTCAATAGCTAGAGGTTCATCATCTGCCAGGCGCAGGCGCTGCAGGCGGAAAATGAGCGTCCCGGCACTGATGCCCAGTCTTTCCGCCGTCTCCTCGTCAGCCGCCTGCATGGCAGCCGAGATGACCTTCGTGCTGGGACGTTGTCCACGCGCCCGTATATCCTCGGTAAAACCGGTCAGGCGAATCAGCTGCTGCGTGATTTTATGCTGGCTGACAAAGGTGCCTTTCCCCTGTTCGCGATAGAATAGCCCCTCGTTTACCAGGTCTGTGATGGCCTGTCTGGCTGTCATGCGGCTGATGCCATACTTCTCGCCCAACTCTCGCTCCGATGGAATAAGATCACCAGGCTTCCACTCACCGGCGCGAATCCTCTCCCGCATGATCTCCTTCAACTGGTAATAGCGAGGCAAGGGGCTATTCCTGTAAATAGCGCTCATCTGATTTTCCTCTCCTCTTGCTTTCCTTCCACAAATATGTTACTTGTTAGGAAAGTGGTCTAATTGGTATATTGTATAGACCACCATACTTGCTTATAATAATTCCATACTTTAGCGTTCCTGTCAAGTGTAACGCAAAAGAAACCGGGTACGAGGATGCCGGGAATTCCAGATCAGGCAGTCCCTCGTACGGGCAAGCGCCAGAGCGCCTAAAAGCGTCAGGTTAAGACCAAGGAGCAATGGTTGGGGTGGCGTAGGGACAAGGGGCGGCTGAGCGGATGAGTGGGGGCCTTGTGCTTGTCCTCCCTGGGGATCGCGCGGGCAACAAGGACAAGCACAAGGCCCCCGCATCCGCCTCTCCCCGCCCCTTGTCCCTACAGAACAGGTGTCACAGATTCGTTAACTGGACGCTAACGGGCAAGCATGAGCACGCCCGTGATTATTCAGCAAGGAAGGTGAAGAGGATCATGCGCTTTACGTTACGTGATGCTCACCTCATAGATGCCACAACAGACATCGCCCGAGGTGCCATATGTATCGATGGCACACGCATCGAGGCTGTTGATCGGCAGGAAAATATACCTGGCAACCAGGATATGATCATCGATGCAGCGGATATGATCGTCATACCTGGCTTCATAGATGTGCATACGCATGGCGGAGGTGGCTATAATCTCCACACCACGTATGTGGACGAAATTCGGAGCTACACGCGCTGGGTGCCGCAAACTGGCGTCACCTCATTTCTCATAGCTGTGGTGGGCGTGCCCGGCTCAATACCGGAAGAGCAGTTGCGAGCAGCCGTCGAAGCGCTCGATCATCCTGGCAAAGGAGCCGAGCCTCTGGGTATTCACCTGGAAGGGCCTTATATCAGCGTAGCCC
>VBFM01000101.1:0-3879 GCA_005882595.1 Chloroflexota bacterium | reverse complement strand
CGGGATATCTACGCCTGCTCACTCTCGCCCCTGAGCTGCCGGGAGCCTCGGCAATGATTCGCCGTCTGGTAGATGCTGGCGTCACCGTCAGTATGGGTCATACCGATGCTACGTATGAGCAGGCGCAGGAAGCCATAAAACTGGGCGTTACGCATGTCACCCACTGTTTCAATGCCATGCGACCCCTGCTCCATCGCGCCCCTGGTCCGCTCGCCGCGCTGGCTCGGGCACATAAAGTGTATGGAGAATTGATCGCTGATGGCGTGCATGTCCATCCGGGGGCCATGAACGCGCTGGTCAAATTGCTGGGGCCGGAGCGAACTATTGTCATTACGGATGCGCTGGCGGGTGCCGGCCTGCATGACGCTACTTTCGATTTCGCGGGACAACCCGCGCGGGTCATCGACGGCGCCGCTCATCTTGCCGATGGCACGATCACGGGCAGCGTCTTGACCATGGATCAGGCGCTGCGCAACATGCTTCTGATGACCGGAGTCTCACTCCAGCAAGCAGTGGGCATGTTGACGCTCAACCCGGCTCACCCCGCGCAGGTCTCGCAGCACAAGGGGCGCTTGAAGGTCGGCTATGACGCTGATGTGCTCATCTTCGACCAGGCCATGACGCTCCAGGCCACGTTTTGCCGTGGCGAGGTCGCCTTCGCAACAGATGAGTGGCGTGATCGTCTATCGGCCCTTTCTTACACATGACTTTTACCAGATTTGTTAACAATCAGATCACAATCTAGTCTAGTGGTCTAGATGACTTGACAAATGAACCAGAACAAGGTACAGTATTTCACATAGACTGATCTGGAAATCCCGAAAGCAAGCATACTGCATCTCGTTCTCCTTTCGTCCTGCCTGAGTGCGCAGCAGCGTTGGCAAGACGGATACGTGCCACGAGCGTCTCACTTGTGCTGTTGTGCAATTTGCGAACTATTTTAAGGATCATTGAACCGATCCGTTCATCCAATCCAAGGTAGGAGGTTGTAAATGACTCCCAACTCTCTCCCTGCGATACCGTCAAGGGTGAAAAGCAAGGCCACCGTGATGGCTTTCACCCTCCTGGTCATCTTTACCATGATACTCTCGGCCTGTGGCGGCGGTTCCAGCCAGAACACCACTACCACCGGCAGCAAGCACATCCTTAAAATCGCTACCCAGTCCTACGACTTCGCTCAAGCCGGTTTTAACCCCTATAACGGCCATCCAAATGCCGGAGTCCAGGGCCTGGTCTACGAAAACCTGTACTTTGTGAATGTCAATGGTGGCGACTTCACACCCATGCTGGCCGCCGGCTACTCGTGGAATAGCGATAACACTCAGCTCACCTTCACCATTCGCCAGGGTGTCAAGTGGAACGATGGTCAGGCGTTCTCGGCCAATGATGTTGCCTTTACCTTCAACGAGATGAAACAGTATGCGGCGGCGGATACCAACGGCGTTTGGAGCTATCTCAGCAGCGTGACCGCGCCGGACGCCAATACCGTCCTCATGACCTTCCAGAAGGCCTACCCGCCTGAACTGGTCACGATTGCCGGACACGTCTATATCATCCCGCAGCACATTTTTGCTACAGCGGGCGACCCCACCAAGTATGCCACCGACCATCCTGTCGGTACAGGTCCTTTCACCCTGACCAATTACAACTCAAGCCTGGCAGTCTACGACAAGAATCCGAGCTACTGGCAGGCTAGCAAGGTGCAGGTTGACGAGGTCCGCTACCCTGAGTACAAAGACAACTCGACCCTGGCGTTAGCGCTGCCAAAGGGTGATATCGACTGGGCTGGTTACTTCTCACCAACGCTGCAGCAAGACTTCGTCAGTAAAGACCCGGCACACTTCCACCTCTTCATGGATGCCATCAACCTGTACTCTATATGCGTCAATCAGAAAGACCCCGTCGTCGGCGGTCAGACTGGTCTCCCGGTTCGCCTGGCGCTCAGCACCGCCCTGGATCGCGGTCAGATAGCGCAACAGGCCACCGCTGGCCTTGAGCCTCCGGGAAGCATGACCGGGCTGGTACTCCCAACCGCGCAGAGCTGGCTGGCTCCCCAATATACCAACCTGCCGACTGGCGCCGATACTGCCGCCGCTCAGAAGTACCTGACCGACGCGGGCTTCACCAAGGGCTCGGATGGCATCTATCAGAAGAATGGCAAGCGCCTATCCCTCACATTGAGAAGCGTTGACACCTATTCCGACTGGAATGCCGCCGCTCAATTAATCGCCTCCGAGGCGAAAAGTGTAGGCATCGAGATCAAAAACGTCACCGTTGGTGAGAACGACTACTACACCCTGCGCGGAGATGGCAAGTTTGACTACCAGATGATGTTCTGTGGTATGGTTGGCGGCCCCACTCCGTACTACCTGTACAATCAATACCTGAACAGCAACGAGATCGGCTCGGGCAAATTCAACTTCGTCGGCTGGAACGATCCCACAACCGACAAGTTCCTGAACCAGTATGCCTCAACCTCCGATCCCGCTGTGCAAAAGCAGGCTATCCAGGCTATCGAGCAAGTCTTCGTCCAGAACCAGCCGTTCATTCCCCTGTGGACTGGCGCTGACTACGACGAATACTCCACCCTGCACTTCAGCGGTTGGCCCGACCAGAGCAATCCCTACTCCAGCGGCAGCCCCAACACTGCCCCTGATTATGAGCAGGTCATCCTGCACCTGGTACCCGCCTAACAGAACGTAGAATTGGGCAGGTGCAAAACCCGCCCAATTCCCACCAACCAAAATGTGGAAGAGGCCAATTGTTAGATGTGTCGTAGGGACAAGGGGCTGTGCGGCGGAAGGGAGGGGGCCTTGTGCTTGTCCTGGGTGGGGGGCGAGCCATCACGCAGCCCCTCGTCAGCTTTGTCGTAGGGACAAGGGGCTGTGCGGCGGAAGGGAGGGGGCCTTGTGCTTGTCCTCCCTGGAAAGCGATCCCCCCACCCAGGACAAGCACAAGGCCCCCGCATCCGCCCCCACACCGCCCCTTGTCCCTACAAAGGTCTGGGCGTGGGCTTGTCCCCGCTCCTGGTTCATGTGTACAATATTGTCAGGATGAACGCTCTCATATGAAGGAGAAGGAGGAACCAGGTGCGTCATTTACTCCGGCGCATTTCGTTCTACGTTTGCGCCGTTTGGATAGCCATCACGCTAGATTTTTTCATCCCCCGTCTGGCACCCGGTGATCCTGTCGCGGCGCTCGTGGGCAAGATGTCAACCAAGGGGTATGTTACCCCCGCCATGCAGCAAACACTCGCCGCGGAATTTGGCCTGAACACGCAAGACTCCTTATTGGTGCAATACTTTAAGTATCTCGGCAATCTACTGCACGGCAACCTGGGGAATTCCATCCAGACATTGGATGGTCCATCATGCTTGGTGGCATCGCCGTCATCATTAGTTTCGTGCTTGGCTGCTTGTTCGGCATCATCACCGCGTGGAAGCGCGGTACCATACTGGACACCATCCTCTCGCCGGCTATGAATTTCCTGTCGGCTATTCCCTATTTCTGGCTGGCATTGCTTTCACTCTTCATCTTCGCTTATTTGCTTAACTGGTTCCCCCTGACCGGGGGAAGTTACGATGCAGGGAATATCTTTCCCGGTTGGACGTTTGAATATTTCAGCAGTGTCGTACAATATGCCTTCCTCCCCGCCTTAACGCTCGTAATCTCCTCGCTGGCGGGCTGGATGCTGACTATGCGCAATTCTATGATTACCACGCTCTCGGAAGATTATGTGTTGATGGCGAAGGCCAAAGGTCTGTCCGAGGGCCGTATCATGTTTCGCTACGCGGCCCGCAATGCTGTCTTGCCCAACATTACCGGCTTCGCCATCGCCATCGGCACCATTGTTGGTGGCCAGCTGCTGACCGAAATGGT
>VBFM01000228.1:14737-25958 GCA_005882595.1 Chloroflexota bacterium | reverse complement strand
TCAAACGCGACATATCGTTGCTGGAGAGAGCATCGCGCACGGTCTTGATCCTGTCCTCCGCCTCGCTGCGAGCGCTGGGTGAAACTTTGTCGCCCAGGTCGCGCAGTGTGCGCTCGGACTGGTAGGCCAAACTGTCGGCACGGTTGCGCAGCTCGATCTCTTCCTTGCGCTGGCGGTCCTCCTGCGCGTGCATTTCGGCGTCGCGCACCAAGCGATTAATCTCGTCTTTGGAGAGGCCGCTAGAAGCCGTGATGGTGATCTTCTGCTCGCGACCAGTTGCCCGGTCTTTGGCCGAGACATTGAGAATGCCGTTGGCGTCAATGTCGAAGGTGACTTCAACCTGCGGCACGCCTCGCGGCGCCGGGGCAATTCCTTCGAGACGGAAGTGGCCGAGGCTCTTATTGTCGCGCGCCAGTTCACGCTCGCCTTGCAGCACGTGAACCTCTACGGCCGGCTGATTATCTTCAGCCGTGCTAGAGATCTCGCTCTTACGCCGTGTTGCGCTCGATCAGTTTCGTCATCACACCACCCAGGGTCTCGACACCCAGCGAAAGCGGCGTCACGTCGAGCAAGAGCACATCTTTGACCTCGCCTTTCAACACGCCCGCCTGGATGGCCGCACCGATGGCCACCACTTCGTCAGGGTTGACGCCCTTGTGTGGCTCTTTGTTAAAGGCCTTGCGTACCATGTCAATCACAGCAGGCATGCGTGTCTGTCCGCCAACCAGTACGACTTCGTTCACCTCGCTTGGGCGAATACCTGCGTCCTCGAGCGCCTTCATGACCGGGCCACGGGTGCGCTCGATCAGGTCAGCGACCAGCTGCTCCAACTTCGCCCGCGTCAGCGTGAGAACCAGGTGTTTCGGGCCGCTGGCATCAGCAGTGATGAAAGGCAGATTGATTTCCGTCTGCATGGATGAGGAAAGCTCGATTTTCGCTCGCTCTGCGCCTTCCTTCAAGCGCTGTAACGCCATGCGATCTTTGCGCAGATCTATGCCCTGCTCCTTGCGGAATTCATCGGCGAGCCAGTCGATAATGCGCTGGTCGAAGTCATCGCCGCCCAGGTGTGTATCACCATTGGTAGCTTTTACTTCAAAGACGCCTTCACCGAGCTGCAGGATGGAGATGTCAAAGGTACCACCGCCCAGGTCATAGACGGCGATCGTCTCATCCTTTTTCTTGTCCAGGCCATAGGCCAGCGAAGCGGCCGTCGGCTCGTTGATGATACGCAGTACTTCCAATCCGGCGATCTTCCCGGCGTCCTTGGTTGCCTGGCGCTGGGCATCGTTAAAGTAGGCAGGTACGGTTATGACTGCCTGCGTAATCTTCTCGCCCAGTTTGGCTTCCGCGTCGGTCTTGAGCTTTTGCAGGATCATCGCCGAGACCTCGGGCGGACTGTATTCACGACCTCCAAGCACCACGCGCGCATCACCATTGGAGGCGCGTGTGATTTTATACGGCACACTCTTCATGGTGCGCTGCACTTCTGGGTCATCAAATTTGCGACCCATCAGGCGTTTGATTGAGTAAACGGTGTTTTCGGGGTTCGTAACCGCCTGGCGTTTGGCAATCTGGCCGACTAAACGCTCACCGCCTTTGGTCACAGCGACAATCGAAGGGGTCAGGCGTGAACCCTCGCTGTTCTCCAGTACGGTAGGTTCGCCAGCTTCAATCACCGCTACCACGGAGTTGGTTGTTCCCAGGTCGATGCCAATTACTTTGGCCATACTATAGTCTCCTTTTCATGTATGTCAGGTATTCCCGGTATTCCTCTTCTTCCTTCCACCCTCCACGCCCTTTACCAGAATAGCCTGTCGATACATTTTACGTTTTTTGTTAGTTAACCTAACATATTCTGATCATAATAACAACCAGGTAAGCGAATCTATTCCAATTTCTTCTTGTCGGACTGCTGGAAAGTCAGTTGGAATATCCGGTGTTCTTCTTCCACACGCAGCAAGGTGGCGCGCACTTCCTTCACCTCTTGTTGCAGAATAAGCACTTCCTGCCGAATCTGTATGATATGCCGAATGCCTGCAGCATTCACTCCCTGCTCAGACAATTGGGCAATCTCTTCGAGCATCGCCACATCCTGGTCTGAATAGAGACGATTCTTCCCTGATTGGCGCGCGGGTTCCAGCAAACCGGCTTCTTCATACCGCCGCAATACCTGTGGTGGCAATCCTAATAGTTGGGACACAACACCAATGGTGTATTTGGGCAAGCTCGCAGCGTTTTCACCCGTATGCTTAGCAGACATTCTTGGTTTTCGTTTCATAGCACAAATCCTTTCGCTTACCCATGTCCGGGTTAATGTAAAAATACATCATCTAACAAGTTTTGTCAAGTGACCAGACAAGAAAAAGAAACTTTCATAAGAGTAACGAGAAAAGTACAGATCATGAGCCATCGGCTATAATTGGAGACAGAAAAATGCCACAACACGAGAAAAAGGAGCAATAGCATGTTATTTCTTGCTGAACCATCCCATGCATATAAACAGAGTTTCTTTGAGGGTGTGCGTGAATTTCAGGCTGAAACTCTTTTTCTTCTCAAACGTTACACCTAGTAGGGCATACTTGCATAAATAATAACCCGAGCAATAAGGCCATGCCTATCACCATATCGTACTTCGTTGATGACCAAAAGTGCGGCCAGTAAGCAAGGACACACGTAGTGATACAAGCAGGAATACTACCAGGAACAGAAGAAGTTGGCATGAACATGAAAACTATTCTTGTTGTAGAGGACGACGCTGGTATCGGTTCATTCCTTGTTCAAGCCATCGCCCAGGAAACCTCACATCGAGCGTTCCTTGTCACAGACAGCCTTGAAGCGTTGAGAGCGATCCCTGAGATCGAGCCGGGCTTGCTCATCCTCGATTATCAACTCCCTTACATGAACGGCATTGAGCTCTATGATCGGCTGCAAGGTCTAGATCATCTCAAATCCATCCCTACCATCATGATAAGCGCCCGCTTGCCTTTGAGAGACTTGAAAAGCCGTAACATCATTGGTTTGAGGAAGCCCTTTGAGCTGGAGGAATTCTTCAATTTGATTGAAAAGCTGTTATCCTGACCCGCATGTGCGCATAAGCAAAGCAGCCTCTCTTAAAGAGAGGCTGCCTCTGTTCTTCTATAATGTAGAAGAGTAATCTCTATCGATTATGCCCGGCAAGGATTCGTGGAGAGAATCTGCCGGAAAGCAATGAAGACATTGACTACTCCTCCGCCTGTAATTGTCTCCGGCTCCGGGAAGACCGTTCCATATTGGGGATTCCCGCCAAAGTCATTGGTGTTTCCCTGAATATGATTACCCAACTGCCAGACACACTGACCACCTACGTTGCGGTTACTGTAGAATGGATAGAATGCAGCAGGCACGAAACCGGGCGGGTTCTTGGTCTGGTCGTCCGTTGGCGGAATAATCGTACAACCCGCCCCGCTCACGATATTGCACGTGCCAAAGATTTGGGCCTCATTGAGCGGCGTGGTCGTCTCGAATGCCACACGCGAATACTGGACGTCATAGCCGCTTCCCGTCAGCGGGCTGCTAAACTCTACCGGTTTTGGATGCATCCGCGTGCCGTCTGGCCAGATCGGCAGGTATGAGCCGCCATCAAAGCCCGAGTTTTGGAAGATCGGGCCGATACAGCCCGGCACCTGCACCAGGGTCGAGGAAGAAGCCGGGTAGCAACCGCCTCCGCCGGGTGTCTTTGTCATATCGTCTGCATCGCTCGGTTCGCTGCTGGCGCCAATGGCCTCGTTATTTCCTGAAGGGCAGATACCGTTCGGGGTGATCGGGTTGGAGCCTATGCAGTAGTCGAAGTGGCCGATCTCGCCGGAGAACATCACATCGCCAGTATGCACCGCCCAGGTGACGCTGGTCCTCTCGGAAGAGGTGCTGTACATCGGGTGGAAGTCATAGGGAACGTTGTCGCAACTGGTCCCGGTAGGAGCGTACTTTACCTGGCCGAAGCCGTTGGCAGCGCTGGCTGTCATCGACCCGCTCTGGCCCGTGGTCGAGTCGGCAATTTCGACGCGCAGCCCATGCCGGGTATCGTGCAAGGTCACCGCCAGGTGATCGCCGGAATTCATGAAAAGGTCCTGCGCCGGGTCGGGAGTGTTGGAGGCATTCGTCTGCAGGAGCGGACTGGCAGGTCCCTGCGAATGACCGCTCTTCGTGATGAACGCGAAGTTGGCGTACTCAACACCGACCTTGCCCACACAGGTCGGATTCAACTGCGTACCCGCTACCGGGTCCTGGCCAACGCTGAAGATGATCATGGCTGCACACCACTTCGTCGCGTCGCAAGAACCGGTGGCATTCGGCCAGGGGGACACGTAGCCCGGAGGATAGAATTGCATCTCCATAAAGGCCATGCCGGGGTGGCTGGCGCTGATGTTCGGGTCGACGATATTCTTGTCGCTGTCGGGTGTGCAGGTTTTCACCTGCTCGGGAAATGACTCGGTTGCGCAGAGCGCCATGCCGAACCAGAACGTGTTAAATAGCTCGAAGTTGTAGGATTTGCCAGGTGTCAGCGGATTTGCCGCCGAGGGATCGGTCGGCAGCGTAAGTTGATAGCGCATGTGATTACCCGCGCCAGGCTGGTTGGAATAGAAGAGCGTGGCAGGCTCGTCATGTCCAACATAATAGCCGAAAGCCGATTGGGAATTCCTTAACTCAGGACAGAGGATCGTTGATGTTTCGCAGTCAAAATGAGTAGAAGAAGTAGCAGAGGTGCTGGCAGCATGGGCGGAAGCCGGGTATCCTACCATCAAGCCACTGACGATGGTAACGACGGCAACCAGCAAGAGAACGATACTTCGCATCGAACGTGGAGAGTAGGGCATACACTGATCTCACTTTCGTTGTCTTTTAGCATACGATACGAGTGAAAAACGCCCTTTTGAATGCGGCACAATTTCATCAGAAAAATCGGGTCGGAAAGCTTCCCATGCCTATGGATTGGCACGCATGAGAATACACGACAATCATACATGAAATTGCCGTTTTTTGCAAGTGGAAAGAGGCTCATTTTCAAGTTAAGTGAGCCGGTTGTATTTTATAAAAAGAAGAAACCCTTGTCTGCCAACCCGGCGTGTTACCGGGTTATGACTGTGAAAGCTTCGTAAATCTCGGACAGCAAACAAGGAACATTCTGCTTACACATAGCATGACCGGTGAAAGCAAGCTGCGATGTGCCTGCACTCTGGGCAACGAAACGCCAGATACACACCGTACCACTAGCATAACCGGCGGGCATCTGCAAATGCAAACCTCCTGTCGGGCTAATCGGTCCGGTCCACACAACGCCTAATGGCAAATCGACCTCAATGACATTCCCAATATGCGCTGTGTACGGCTGAGCGCCTGTGGAGGGCTTCACCAATACATCGGGCGGGGGTGTGGTCACGCTGGCCTTGCTCGGACAACCCGTCTCTATGCCCGAACCGCCGGTCGTGGTTGGCGTTGATCCTGGAGATGTGTGTTGCTGCGACGAACCTGCTGAAGGCACATTCGACGTATTCGTTCCGCAGGCGGCCAGTGCCCCGATGAGCATGAGTACAGCGAGCATGAGCCAGCATCGCCGCCGAAAAATATCACGTAAAGGCATATCTTCTCTCTTTCTGCTCATCAGTTCACATTCCGCTCAACTCGCACAGTTAAGATAAGAACACATTCATTAATAGGACGTTCACTTCTGCTATAAAGTTCCCAACTTGATTATGGTTTCAACTAGACTTTTGGAACAACTTCAGTTCTTAACCATTTCTTAACCATATCTTCACTCCTTTAACCTTCACAATGAGGGCGTCTACGTCAATACTAAGGGATAGTGTAATATCACAATTCAGGAAAGGAGGCTGCTTGCGCCTCTTAGCTCCGCTAGCTGCCCCAGATGAGCATCCCAATGGCACCAGAGGCTCAGTCTTCGACAAAAGCTTGCAGAGCGACAATGAGCCTCTGGTGCCATCTCCTTTTTTTAGTGTCACTGTAGCATTAGAGGTATCCCTTGTTCAGGGATCTGCTTTCTGTTCGCAGGAGCTATGTACATAATCCTCGGATTATGAACTATGACGCGCCCGGCGGGACTCGAACCCACGGCCTACAGATTAGAAGTCAGTTGCTCTATCCACTGAGCTACGGGCGCAGGGTATTTTAACCGTCACCATCATAGCAACTTCCCTTGCGATATGTCAAGCATTCCTCTCACAAGCGCCAGGGCAGTCAAATTGTCTTCTATGCGCTAATACGACAATTTTGACCGATGAAATCGTCTATCCAACATGTGTGGGAAAATTTTTTCGCTTTTCAGCGAAATATGAGTTAATTCATGAACTTATTGTTATCTACTTTATTGTTTTGCCACAAAAGGACTGTTACACTTAAGAAAAAGCGAACAACCAGCATGTGCATGTTTCCTGATTAGTTTACAATAACATATAATAGAATCACCCACTTCTCTTTCATCACCTTCCAACTGTTTTGTAACTGCCGTTATCGTAGTGCGAGCTTTAAGGAAAAGACACGAACAAGTTTTTGGAGGGTACACATGAACGCGTTAACCAGATCTCATAATTTCAGCCTGACCTTCGAACAAATGTGTAATTTCGCGGCCATAACAAAAACGCAGGATGCCGACGAAACGCTCAGGCAATTAATTCAGCTCTGCCTTGTCATTCTGCCAGACGAAAAGTTCGAGAGCGCCTCTCAGATAATGGAGGCAATGGCTCTTTTCGACCTGCAATTTTCAGAACAGCAAGTGCAGGCAGGCTTAAATCGGTTGATCGCACAAGGGCGCATTCTACAGCCCACAGATACCTATTTCACGGTCCCCGACAGCGATCGCACACAACTGCAAACGCGTATCCGTGAGGTAAAGGCGCTCGAAGAGCGGGTGAGACAAGAATGGCTGGAAGAGATTTCAAACAGGTTTCCCATTTTGGAAACCGACCAGGCCTGGAAAGCGCTGCAAGGACACCTGGCTAGCGTTTTTCGCAATCACGGCATTCAGGCAATCGCGCTTCTGGACCCTTCGATTTTTACTCCTCCTGAACAGGTAGAGAATCTTTCCTCTCTTCTCAATGAGGCACTCGAAGGTTTGTTCCTTCCAGAGCAGCGAGCAACCGCGTATGACGCTATTTCCAGCTTTCTTGCCACCATTGGAGAGCACGCTGAACGGGCGAAGTATATCACACAACTGGGCGATGGCGTATTTACCTACTTCTCCTTGACGGTTGAACCAGAGGTGGCCCGGCATTTTCACAAAAAACTGAGCCAGCTGACGCTCTTCTTCGACACGAATTTCCTCTTTCAGATTTGCAACTTCTATGGAACCGGACCTCAAAAAGAGGCATCGTACGAGTTGCTACGCATTGTTCAGAGGCACAAGTTTCCTTTCAAATTGCGCTATCACCAGGTAACCAGGCAAGAAATGCGCTCAACGATTGATCACTACGGAGCAATACTTCGTTCGGGCCAGTCTCGCTCAATACCCACGAGTATTGAACTGGTATTCCATGAACTAAACGCCAGAACGGGAATTGATGTCGATACCTTTCTCAAACCCTACGAACACTTTGATGTCTTTCTCACAGACAAAAACATCTTAATTCATAGAATGCAGGCACAAAGGAGGAGCGAGCACACCCCGCTCCAGCAAGAATATAGGAGATTCCTGGAAGTCAGGGGCAAGTTTAAAGGTGAAGAGTCGCTGAAACACGATATCACGTTACTGGAAGCAGTGCATCAATTGCGCTCGAAGGCGAAATCCTCGCTAGAAGCGGGGGCACTCCTGGTGACATTAGATATGTCTTTATACAGGTTCGACTGGGAAATGAGTCGAATGCAGGGCCGTCGGGCCTGTGTAGTGCTTCCAGACCACTTCATGCAGGTACTGCGACCCTTTGTACCCTCCGATTCGGATTTTGACCGATCCTTTGCTGCGACCTTTGCTCTTCCTGAATTTCGAGCGATGGAAAGCAAGCTCTCCCAGGCTCAACAACAGTTGTTTAGCTATCTGACCTCGTATGAATTTATCCCGGAAGAAACTGCTGCAAGCTTACTTACCAACGGCTTATTGATGGAGCGCCTCCACAAAGTGGAGAATGACGAAGAACTCCAAAAAGATGTCGAATCGGCAATGGTATACGAAAATGCGGCGCTGCTGGAAGAGAAAGCAGTGCTGGAAAAGCTCCTTGAACGCGCGGAAGCCGAAAGGGCCGCCAAAGAGAAGCAGCTCGAACAAGAAAAGATCGAAGCCGAGCAGATGAAAACGAGAGCAGAACAGGCGGAACAACTCTTGCGCCAGCAGGCCAAAGAGCTTGCGTCGGTAAAAAAGCAAGTAGGAAGACAGGGCTCCGGCGAATCGAAGCAACAAAAAATACAGGTTGACCAGGCCCTGGAGCTAGCCGCCAGGGAAAAACATGCCAGGGAGGAAGCAGAAAAACGAGCGGAGCAGGAGACATCGCTCAGACAAAAGACCGAACAAAGAGCGCACATCTACGCAACTGTCGCCTCAATTATGTTCAGTATTATCCTGATTGCCGTATTTGAGCTACTTATTTCCTTAATTCCCGGCGTCTGGCTTACTCGATATCGCAACAGGTACGGGCTACAAGCCGCGGTTGATTCCCTGCTCCTCTTTATTACCGTAGGTTTCTTCCACCCACACCGCCGTAGCTGGTTCTGGGGAGTTAGAGCATTAGCGCTACTTGGTACCATACTACAATTGCTATGAGCACCCGAAAGATGCTTCACGCTTCTATTGAGCGCGTAGTGCGATTGACTGTGCCTGTTTGCCGGGTGCCCGTCAATTTTTTGCAAAGCTGTCATACTTTCGCCCCACCAAACGTAATCACTCTTAGAAGCTCTGTAGGGAACAGAACTGCTTAAGAGATTGTATGCATCGCATAAGAGGAGTGCTTTATGATTTCGTCGCACGAAATGCAAAAAGGTCTCACGCTCGAAATCGAGGGAGAGCCTTATACGGTCCTTGATTGGGAACACGTCACCGAGGGGCGTGGCAAGGCGAATGTACGGTTGAAACTGCGGCACCTGCGTACACACGCCATAATTGAACGAACCCTGGATGCTGGCCCCAAGTTCAAATTGGTCCCGATTGAGCGCCTCCCGGTGACCTTCGCCTACTGGGATGGCGAGCTTTACCACTTCGTGGAGACCGGCATCCTGGATCCCGACACCCCGGATGAAATTATGCTCCCGGCTGAGACGCTCGGCAAGGCGAGCAAATACATCGTCGATGAACTGCAACTCGACCTCCTCCTGCTCAATAGTGAGCCGGTTGGAGTCGATTTACCCCCATCGGTCGTGATGCGCGTAAAGGATGTTGAGATGTCTGGCCACTACTGGCATGCCACGATGGAGGGGCCGGCACGACTTGAAACTGGCCTGGTTGTGCTGGTTCCCCACATCATCTCCCCAGGCGACCGTATCCGCGTCAATACCGAGAACGGGGAATATATGGAACGAGTTTGAAGGTCTCTGCCAGGGCTGTTTCCTCGTTTCCTCTACTCAGCTTGACATTCCTCGCCAGAAACCATATAATACGAATAAATCCGAGTAGATAGCTAAGGATTAGCAGAAGAAAGCCGTTGGCTTTTTCGATAACACACTAACAGGTAGTAACCTGCAAGATGGAGTACATTCTATGAGCCAGGTATTCGATGTAGAGCAACAGGAGTATAGTCCTGGGTTCCATGTGGCCGAAAATTATGCGTTTAAGTCCGAAAGAGGACTGACCCGCAAAGTCGTTGAACAGATCTCCGAGATGAAAGGCGAACCCGATTGGATGCGCAAGTTCCGCCTCAAGAGCCTGGATCTCTTCGAGAAGCGGCCAATGCCCACCTGGGGCGCAGACCTCTCAGGAATTGACTTCGACAATATCTATTACTATATCAAGCCCGTGCAGGAGCAGGGCAAAACGTGGGAAGACATACCCACTGAAATTAAAGATACCTTTGACCGCCTGGGCATTCCCCAGGCTGAGCGCAAGTTCCTGGCAGGCGTGACGGCCCAGTATGAGAGTGAGGCCGTCTATCACAAGGTGCGCGAAGACCTTGAGAAGTTGGGCGTGATCTTTACCGATATGGATACCGCGCTGCGCCTGTATCCCGACCTCATCAAAGAACACTTCGGCACCATCATCCCCCCATCGGACAATAAGTTCGCCTCGCTGAACAGCGCCGTCTGGAGCGGTGGCAGCTTCGTCTACGTGCCGGAGGGTGTACGCGTTGAGATTCCGCTGCAGGCCTACTTCCGCATCAACGCGCAAAACATGGGCCAGTTCGAGCGCACGCTGATTATCGCCGCTCCTGGTTCTTATGTCCACTATGTTGAGGGCTGTACAGCGCCAACGTATACCAGCGATAGCCTGCACAGCGCGGTGGTAGAGATCAAAGTCATGAAGGGCGCGCGCGTGCGCTACACGACCATCCAGAACTGGTCGAAGAACGTCTATAATCTGGTGACCAAGCGTGCTGCCGCATATGGCGATGCCACCATGGAGTGGGTCGATGGCAACCTCGGCTCGAAAGTCACCATGAAGTACCCGGCGGTACTCTTGATGGAACCGGGCGCGCGCGGTGATATCCTCTCGGTAGCCTTCGCCTCCAATGGCATGCATCAGGATGCCGGCGCGAAGGTAACGCATCTTGCGCCGCACACCACCTCGCAGATCCTGTCGAAGTCGGTATCAAAGGGGACCGGGCGCGCTTCCTATCGTGGGCTGGTACGTGTCAATAAAGGCGCCCATCACACCAAGTCCAGTGTACGCTGCGACGCGCTGCTGCTGGACGAGAACGCGCGCACCGATACCTACCCGACCATTCGCGTGGAGGAGAACCAGACCGAAATCGGCCACGAGGCCACCGTCTCGAAGGTCGGCGAAGACCAGCTCTTCTACCTGATGAGTCGCGGCCTCGACGAGTCCGAAGCCTACTCCCTGATCGTCAACGGCTTCATCGAGCCGATCACCAAGGAACTTCCGATGGAGTACGCGGTTGAGTTGAACCGCCTGATCCAGTTGGAGATGTCGGGCAGCGTGGGCTAGCACGACATAGGACAAATACACTGTTAGCAAAAACAGAGGTTACAGCATTAGTAGCCTCTGTTTTTTTCTGTACAAACCGGGCTCTACGCTGCTCGATCATAGGCCCATCAAAAAAGGTAAAGAGCAGACATAGAACAAGGGCCAGAC
>VBFM01000228.1:0-14659 GCA_005882595.1 Chloroflexota bacterium | reverse complement strand
AGCAAATCCAGTATACGGCGTTGCTAAAGACCTGGGTGTTCCAGAAGCCCGTCTTCACGGGCACTACTGATCAATCTGAAACACCATTCCTAACAAGCGAACCGGTATCTTCATAGGATTCATGTGCCTCCTTTCGGCTCACCCATTCAGGACCATAGTTCTAAACTACCAGAATATCTGGCTTTCATCTTCTCGGTATGCCCGCCTTCACGGGCGCTATCGATCAATCTGAAACACCATATCCAGTAAGCGAACTGGGATCTTCATAGGTTCATCAGCCTCCTTATTGGCTACCTACTCAGGACCTTTCGCCCTAGACCAGGGTACTACTCTCCCTGATACCCACATTGTAATACGCTATAATGACAATGTCAAAGTCAAGCATATTGCTATGGCCTACCTCCGGGCTGTCAAACACTAGCCAAACCTGGTCTACAGTGCCTTTAGGAAATCGAGCACTATCCGGTTGAACTCCTCGGGCTTCTCCATATTGGGCATGTGATGGGTCTCTGAAATCGTAACCCGCCGCACGTTAGGAATATCCTGTTCGAGTTTGTCAGCGTTTTTATGTAGTTGGAAGTGGTCGTCGGCCCCTACAATGAGCAGTGTCGGCACATGAATTTCTCCCAGCCGATCGCTCGCGGGCGGTTCGAGTTCCTCTTTTGGAGCAGGGTCCAGCACCCAGGCAAACGAGTATTCGGAGAGGTTCTCGCGCACACGCTGACGGGCAGATGGATATTTTGGCGATGGAACCAGCGTGGGGTCTTGCATCAGGCAATCCACCATTGCCGCAGTATCCCTTCTTTTCGCCGCTTCCCCAAATGGCGTCCAGCGTCGTATCAGTTCATCCATCTGCTCTCTGCTGAACAGCGGTTCCTGGGGATAGCCAGGGACAGGCCCAATAGATAGGTCTTCTCAATAATCAATAGCGATCATACCGCCCAGGGACAGGCCCAATAGATAGGTCTTCTCAATACCAAGAGAGGTCAGCAGCGCCTGCAGATCCTGCCTGTCGGCATAGGGTACCTGCGGTAACTCCGATCTCCCAAAGCCGCGCACATCATAGCGAACCACCCGGTAATACTGCGCGAATTCCGCGAACTGGTCATCCCACATACGCCTGTCCATATACCCGCCGTGAACGAGTACCAGTGGATGACCCTCTCCCATCACCTCGTAGTAGAGCTTTGTTCCGTTTGTCTCTATATACCCTGTTTCTGCACGTTTTGCTTCCGTCATGATATCTCTCCTTATAGGCTTGACAATTAATGCTCGCTTCGCAATTATTGCCGTAGGGACAAGGGGCCGTGTAGGGCGGATGCGGGGGCCTTGTGCTTGTCCTCGTCCTTCCATGCCCACCTCCCCCATTGACGTAGGGACAAGCAACAATGTTGGAATAACCCGATGCTACACCTAAAGCAACAAAGGTTCGCCCCAATCCCCAATACGCGTTGGAACCAGTTTCCATTCTAGAAGCCGATTTTTCTGCACCGTCAAAGCAAGAATATTGCCCCGGCGCACCACCTCATCTAACATATTGTCAAAGACAAAATTCCCCAGACTATACACGATCATCTTCCCCTTGTAGAACTCGTAAGGCTCGATCACATGCGGGTGCGCGCCGACGACCATGTCAGCTCCTGAATCGATAGCGACCCGAGCAAGATAGCGCTGCTGATCCGCGATGCCCGTAAAGTATTCGATGCCCCAATGCACAAAGGCAATCACAAAATCGGCCGATGGGCGAGCCGCGGCAATATCCCTGCGCAGATCAGCTTCGGTCAACCAGGCGCTGCCAGGAACAGTATCGGTAGCGGCAAAAGAATAGGGGTCAATCTGGTCATAGGCAAGGAAAGCGATGGTCGTTCCACGCACTTCCTTGAAGACAGGTGTATGGGCCTGTTGTTTATTCTTCCCGCCCCCGATGGGCGCGAGGCCGCGTTTAGAAAGGGTAAGAAATTCATCGAGAAACGCATCTTTGCCATAGTCGCCGCTGTGATTGTTGGCAACCGAGACCAGGTCAAAACCGGCGCCAAGCAGCCGATCATAAGCGCGCGCATCCCCGCGAAAGTTATACGATTTGGGAACCGGCGCCCCCAGATTGGAGATGACGCACTCCAGGTTACCGGTAGTCAGATCGAAGCCGCGTAAAAAATCGCCGGTGTAGGTGAACGGATATGGATCGTTGGAAGCTGTGGCAAGCATGTGGTCGTTCACCGTACGCCCAAACATAACATCGCCGGTAAAGGCCAGCGTGATGGGCGTCTCAGGTATAGGTGTAGCCGCGTGTAATGGGCTGCTGGTAGCAGTAATACTACTCGTACCAGTTGTCTCAAGCTTCCGAGGAGCCGAGACGCTCTCTGTCCCGCAGCCTGCCAATCCCAGCAAAGCAACACCGCCAGCAGCCAACATCTCGCGCCGCGTCCAAGTTTTTTTTTGTAGCATATTCGAGTTGTCCACCTGCTTTTTCATGAAGCCATTCTATCATAAGTGACAATCATGGACTCTAAAATAGCCACGCGCACCTGGGATGGCAGCAGGCACGCTGGATGTAATGGTACTAACGCCGCATATACGCAACTCCACGCCCGTACAAGCGTAAATAATAGGTGAGGGGACGCAATGCATTGCGCCACTTCATCCCCATCATACCATCGACGAAAGATGTTGGATAGATCGTTGGTCCGTTGTCTGAATCCACGCACAGGCGGGGGACATGAGAACCCCGAGGCCGCGAAAATCTGCCAGCGCTGCGACTTTCTCGTACAGGGAGCGCGTATTGGCATCTATGAGGTCGTCTCCTACATCGGCACAGGCACGTATGGGCATGTCTACCAGGTGCGCGAACCAGCGCCACTCAGCCGTATCCTGGCATTGAAAGTGTTGCGCGTTGACCAGTTCAACGAGAAGGCACGTGAGAGTTTTTTTGCCGAGGCTCAGCGCATCGCCAACATGCAGCACCCCAATATTTTACCCGTCTACAATTTTGGTCACCTGGAGGATGGACGCCCCTACCTGGTAATGGAATACGCGCCTAAGACCATTCTCGACCTCTTTCGTAAGGCCGATGGCAGCCGGCGGCTGGCCTATGCGGAAGAGCTGGTAACGTATCTCCAACAAGCGGCATCCGCGCTCTACCACGTGCATGACAACGGGCTGATCCACCAGGATGTCAAGCCGGGAAATCTGTTGATCGGGCGCAACGGACAAATATTGCTCTCTGATTTTGGCGCCACTTTTTATCTTGGCATGCAAACACACGCCTCGCTGGGCGAAGTGACGGGAACGGCTCCCTATATGCCGCCTGAGCAGTGGCAGGGCAATCCCCGGCGCGACTCCGATCAATACGCGCTGGCCGTCTGCATCTACGAATTGCTGGCTGGCCGCCCGCCTTTCCTCTACAAATTGCTTGAGCAGATGTGGAGTGCCCATTTGAACGAGCAGCCGCCCGCGCCTCAGCAATGGAACCCACGCATTCCGGTAGAAGTGAGCGCGGTCTTAATGCGCGCGCTGGCAAAAGATTATCACCAGCGATACCGCAGCGTTGTAGAGTTTTCGGAGAAGTACGCCAGCGCAGTTCAGATAGCCTTGCAACGCTACGTGTGTCAGCGCTGCGGGCATCAGAATCGCAGTGGCGCGCAGCGCTGCAGCTCCTGCGGCACAGATTACGATGACCGTCTCTGTCTCTACTGCAATACACTAGTCCGTTTCGGGCAGCGCTGTTGCTCCGTCTGTGGGCGCTTAACGGTTCCACCTACACTCGTCGCGCACAGCCCCCTGTCAGGGGTCAGCGCGCGACAGGGGCGCTATATCATCAAGCATGTACTGAAACAGAGCGATGAGACCAGGGTGATGACAGCTATCGCCATCGATACCCTGGACAACGAGCGGCAGGTAATATTGAAACGTTGGGAATGCACGGATAGCCCCATCGAGCGCCGCCGAAAAGAAATTGTCTATTACGAAAAGGCCACCCAGCGGCTGGCAAACTTTCGTCACCCACTTGTCCCTACCGTGCTTGACCGTTATGCTGAAGGGAAACACTACTATATAGTAGAGCATTACATCGACGGAGAAACTCTAGAGGACTTGCTGCAAAAGTTGCTCAAACCTCTGTCCGAGCGTGAAGTGATCGGCTACATGAATAACGTACTCAACATCTTGATCGCGCTGGAGCAACAGCGACCTCCACTGCGCCACTATGATATCTCACCTGCCAACATTCTTGTTGAGAACGCGCGCGGGCGAGCTATGCTCGTGGGCTTTCAAATTGCGCCGCCTCCGTCAGAGAAGCAAGCCGGGCCGGGGAAACATCTCACCACCCAGAAGATCGCACTCTCCCCTTACGTGCCGGTGAAGGATAGTCCCTACGACCATCGCACATGCAGTTACATGTTGGCCGCAAGTATGCACCACGCGCTGACCAACTACGCCCCGCCTCATTACCCCAACTTCCCCCTCGTGCGCACCTTGAACCCGCTTGTTTCGCCTGAACTTGAGAGCTTATTGAATCGCGCGTTGATGGAGGAGCCCTCAGCCCGCTACCAGAGCTACGCCGAGATGAAGAGAGATCTGCAAAAATTGTTGTAAGCTTCCAGGGCGACCGCGAGGGTCGCCCCTACAATACCAGATTGCATGTTTTACACGTTAAACGTGTATTGTACGGGCGACCCTCGCGGTCGCCCTGGAAATCTCGCGGTCGCCCTGGAAATCTCCCAGCAATAATTCATAAATCTACTCAAAAAACCTGATTTTTCCTGGCATTCCATGGTATACTCTTAATTAGCACTTATCCGTTGAGCGCTCTCAATGAGCAACCTGGATAGAGTGTCAAGAGGCCGCATTGACTCCCAACTCATTGCAGTTGCAATGCGTGCACCAAGCAACAGCTCTATTGTTTTTTAGGTAGCAGGAGTGAGGCACATTCCTGTTACAAGAGCGAAAAGGAGTTACCTTAATGGCGCGTGTTCAATTCGATCACGTTTACAAGAGCTTCAACAAAGTTCAAGTGGTCCAGGATATCAACATGGATATCAAGGACAAAGAGTTCCTGGTGCTGGTCGGCCCTTCGGGATGCGGGAAAAGCACCTGCCTGCGTATGGTCGCGGGCCTGGAAGACATAACCTCAGGCGAGATATTCATCGGTGACCGGGTTGTCAACAACGTCGACCCCAAAGACCGTGATATCGCGATGGTCTTCCAGAACTACGCGCTCTATCCCCATATGTCGGTTTACGACAACATGGCCTTTGGCCTCAAGCTCCGGCATGTCCCCTCGCAAGAAATCAAGAAGCGCGTTGAAGACGCGGGTGAAATCCTCGGCCTGGACAAATTGCTCAAGCGCAAGCCCAAAGAGCTATCCGGTGGACAACGCCAGCGCGTCGCGCTGGGCCGCGCTCTCGTGCGCTCCGCTCAGGTGTTCCTGTTGGACGAGCCGCTCTCAAACCTGGATGCGAAGCTGCGCGTCCAGACACGCGCGGAGATCTCCAAGATCCACCAGCGCGTCCAGACCACCTTTATCTACGTGACACACGACCAGGTCGAAGCCATGACGATGGGCACGCGTATCGCCGTGCTCAACGCTGGCATCATCCAGCAAATCGGTCCTCCGCAGGAACTCTACGATCATCCGGCCAACCTGTTCGTGGCCGGTTTCATCGGCTCTCCGGCTATGAACTTCTTTGACAACGTCACGGTGGCTGCCGATGGCGACTCGACGAGGGTCATCATAGCTGATAGTGGCCAGGTGGAGCTGCCTCCGCTTTACGCGCAAAGAGCACGAGATGCGGCTGAGAAGAAACTCATACTTGGTCTTCGCCCCGAGAATTTTTCGGATGTCGCGCTCCTGTCAGAAGACAGGCGTACTGGCTCAACGTTTCACGCTCCCATCGAAGTGGTTGAGCACCTGGGGAGCGAGTTGTTGCTCTATATGACCGCCGGGGGGAAACAAGTGGTGGCCCGCGTTGATCCGCGCTCCAGTGCGCATGTCGGCCAGGATATCACGCTGCAAATCGATGCTGACCAGATTCACCTCTTCAATGCTGAGACAGGAGAAGCGCTCTTCTAGGCCCTTCGCACTACTAGCAATAAAAAGGGCCGGGCTGTGCAGCCCGGCCCTTTTTATTGCTACATTACATCATCCTTTGACCGAGCCGGCCAGAATACCGCGCACAAAGTAGCGCTGCATAGCGAAGAACACTATCAGTGGCAGAATCATCGAGAGGAAAGCAGCCGCTGTCAGCAGATTGTAGCCCTGGCCGTAGGTGCCGACCAGGTTAGCCACAGACAACGTTACCGGCGCTACGTCTGGGTTGCCACCCAGGTAGATCAGGGCGACCAGCAGGTCGTTCCAGACCCACATGAACTGGAAGATAGCCAGCGATGCCAGCGCCGGTACCGACAAGGGCAAAGCAATCGTCCAGAACGTGCGCCAGGTCGAGGCACCATCGATATGCGCCGATTCCATCAGGTCTTTGGGCAGCCCGGCGAAAAAGTTGCGCAGCAGGAAGACCGCGAAAGGCAGGCCAAAGGCCGTATGCGCGATCCAGACCGCGAAGTATGTACCTGTCAACCCGAGCGATGTTAACGCGGTGAAAGTGGGTCCCAACGCAATCTGTGATGGAACAACCAGCAGCGCTACCACGCCGAAGAAAATCCAGTCGCGCCCTGGGAATTTCATCCAGGCGAAGGCGTAGGCCGCGAACGCGCCGAGCAGCATGGGGATTAATGTCCCCGGTATAGAAATGATCAGGCTATTGATGAAAGCCTGGCCCATCCCGTTCTGCTGAATGACGGCCTGATAGTTCTCGATGGTAAAGTGCCAGGGCGGAACCAGCCCCGTCCACCAGCCCGTGCTCGTAATCAGCTGAAACGGGCGGAACGATGAGATAAAGAGGCCAAAGGTCGGAACCGACCAGAGCAGGCCTATCGCTACGACGAGGATGGTGAGCACAGAGCCGGACCAGCCTCCCAGGTATTTGCCCTTGGCCTGCTCTTTCTCAGTCGCGCGCACCAGCTGCGTCGCTATCACTGGCGCTCCCTCTCCTGTGCTCGCATTCTGCGAATATTGATAACCATCACCGGCAAAATCGCCACCGTCAGCAGTATTGCAAGCACGCTTCCCACACCATAGTTACTATTGAGGAAATACTGCTTGAAAAACTGGTTGGCAATGACGTCTGTACCATAATTACCACCGGTAGTCACATAGACGACATCAAAGATCTTGAGAATATTGATGAGCATGGTGGTGATGACGACGCCCAGGGTTGGGCCAATCATTGGAACCATGATGCGCCAGAACATAGTGACGCGGCCGGCACCATCCATTTTTGCTGCCTCTATGACTTCGTCGGGAATACCTTTGAGCGCCGCCGAGATAATCACCATGCAAAAGCCTGTCCAGATCCAGACGTAGATAACGATCAAAGCGTAGGTAGCAAAGTTTTCATTCGTGGTCCAGGACTGGGGTGCTATGTTGAAAAGTCCCAGGAAGGCGTTGAGCAGGCCAAACTGGGTCGAACCGGATGGTTGGTAGGCGTAGACGAAGCGCCAGATGATGGCGGCGGCTGTAGCGGAAATCGCCATAGGTATGAAGAGCATGGACTTGACCAGCGCCTCGATCTTCACCCTGTCTACCAGTACCGCGATCACCAGGCCCAGTCCTACAGTCAGGGTCGTCGCCAGGACCAGCCAGATCAGATTATTCTTTATCGCACCGAGCAAGAGCGGGTCGGTGAAGACTTGCTGATAATTCCTCCATCCAACCAACCCCGTAACGTTCCCCAACAAGTCGGTCTTTTGAAAGCTGAGTATAATCGTCTCGATCAGCGGGTAGATGAAAAACGCCAGTAGTAAAATCACAGCGGGCGCGATCCATAGCCAGGCCGACCAGGTGACGCCTTCCCACCTCCTACCAGGTGGGGCAGTCACAGCAGCAGTGCGCTCTTTAACTATCGTTGCCAAACCTTGCCTCCTTTGTCAAAATAAGAGACGAACAGGGATTCCAGCGTACGCAGACTACCAGGTAAAATAGCTCGCCGATCACAGAAAGACGAAGCCTATGTCTCGTACCAATTATACCATTACGAGAGGACAAGAGCGACCCTTGAGGTCGCCCAATCCGCATCACCCTAAGAAAAAGGCACCTCACCATCCGTAGGGGCGAGGGCGGCGGACGTGGGGTTGGGAGGGCCTTTATGGTCGCCCGCGTCCTGTTCATCTGGCTTCCAATTTGCGTGAACACGACCCCACCCCACGGGCGACCATAAAGGCCCTCCCAACCCCTCATCGTCCACCCTCGCCCCTATGGATCATCCGGCCCTCTGCCTTGCTTTCTGGCTTCGGTTGATGCCTCTTGGGCGACCCTACAACCTATGAAACAGACACCCACCCGTATAGGGTACGGGCGGGGCTTGTCCCCGCCCTGGATAGTGGAACCCGCCCTGTAGAATGTTCCAGGAAACGTGTAGATGTGGAGAGTATCTTACTCTCCACATCTGCATTTCCGCTGAATAGTTTACGAAGTGTAGGTCTGCATAGCCGTGGTTTCCAGCCCACTGAGTATACTATCCAGTTGTGATGGGTGCTGGATATAGTTCAGTACGCCAGCCCAGAATGCATTCTCCATCGCAGTTGGCATCAGGTCATCGGCACCAATTCTAAACGAGCTGGCTGTAGTCAACTGCATGGCTGATCTGCGCGCCACAGGATTGGGATAGAGGTTCAGGTCTAACGATTTGTTCACAGAGGAGCCGACCTGGCCCTTCACCCAGACGGCTTGCGCCTCAGCCGAGGCCATAAATTGCATGAACTGGCGGGTGCCGGTGTTATCTTTAAACGCCGAGAAGATATCGGCACCGCCGGTGTCCGCACCCGCAAACTGGGAGTTGATCGTCGGGAATGGGAAGAAGTCGTAATCTGTGCCCGCCTTGAGATTTGGGAACTGGGCGGTGATAAAGCCTGCCGTGAAGTCACCCAGGTAGAACATGTAGGCCTTAGGTGGCGTATCGAACGGCAGGTAGGAGGCGTCCTTGAAATTGGTAGACAGGATGTACTGCACCCCGCCATTGATGTAGTGGTTGCCGTTGGCGATCTGACCGAACATCTGGAAGGCGTTTTTGACGCTCGCATCGGTCCAGGGAATCTGGTGTTTATACCACTTGTCGTACATATCGGGGCCATTGAGGTTGATAAAGATCTGGTCAATCCAGTCGGCGCCCGGCCAACCGCTGGAGCCAGAACTTTCCACCCCTAGTGACCAGGGAAACTTGCCCTGACCTGCAATTTTGTTCGAAAGGGCGATCAAGCCATTCCAGTCCGTGGGAACGGTATACCCATTGGCCTGGAACTGCTTCGGGCTATACCAGATAGTGCCCTTGGAGTTTGCCTTCGGCAACACAGCATATATGTGACTATTGACCGAGGCGAATTGCTGCCAGGCCGGGGCGTAATCCTGCTGGTACACACTGCCTAAGAATGAGTCGAGTTGCAGCAGTTTCCCCTGCATAGCCAGTTGTTGGAACAGGGTCACCGAGGGCATACCGGCGACGTCGGGTGGGTTGTTGGCCCGAACGCGATTGGTCAGCACGGTCAGCAGGTCACGCGTTGTCTCGTTCTTGACCGAAATGCCGGTCTTCGTTTTGAACATAGCGGAGATGGTGTTGAAGGCGTCCAACTCATTACCGCTCCACTCGGTCAGCGCGTCAATGGATGTGACTGCAACCGGGCTGCCGCCGCTATTGACGCCGGTGCTACCACCTCCGCCGCACGCCTCCAGCAAGGCTGCTGCTGCGCTGATGCTCAGGCCAGCCGCGGTGGCCCGCTGCAAAAACTGGCGTCTGTTGATGTTGCTGGTAGTGGTGTACTCTTCGACGAGTTGATCCAGATCTCGACGGTTACGACGATCAAATGTAGGCATAAGGCCCCTCCATTGCTTAGCGTATAGTACAGTGACTGTACTCGCTACTTTGACAAGCTTGCGTATTGAACAATAGCGACTGTGAAAGACATGCAAGCCTTTAAAGTATACAAGGAAACTCTTTTTTGTAGAACATCCTTTTGGGGGCTAGCAGGGGGCTGATACTCCTGTCAAGAACCGATTATTTATGCCCGTTCCCCCGTTATTAGGAGGCGCAGGTAGCCCCCCGCTAGCCCCCAAAAGCATGTTCTACTCACCCAATCCATTCAAGATAGATACTAGGGTGTATATAATACGATGAATTGCAGGGATATCTCTCATCGAATACAAATACACCCCTCGCCAGTTAATAAAACTCCTTGCTTACGTTTCTCCTGGCTTTAGCATTGCAAATTCATTGTCATATTTCCCATACTTCACCTGTCTCTAATAGTAGGAGATATTCCCTTTCATCATTTTGCATCATTTACGAGCGAACTATGGAAGTTTGTCGAGTAATCCAGGGAGGTGAAAAAATGATCAACATGCTCCCAAACGAGCAATTGAGACGAGAGCGTCAACGGCGTGGTTGGTCCCGGCAGTACGTGGCTGAACAGATTGGGGTGGCAGATCCCAAAACCATTGGACGTTGGGAACGCGGGGTCGCCTTTCCCAGTTCTTATTTTTTACAGAAGCTCTGTACCCTGTTTGGTATGCTAGCTCAGGATTTAGGACTATACCCGGTAGAGCATTCCAACACCATGCATACTCCTGCCACACGCCCAGAGTCTGACACACTCAATGTATCAGCCCTCGGTGGGCTATCCGGTATGGGATCGGCACCTATCCATCTCGCTAGCAAGGGCGGAATTAATCGGGTCTCTGCGGTAGGACGCAAGGAGAAGGCCACCCTTGCTGGCGAACTTATTTATGATAACCACATTCAGCAGCACCGCAGCGATGGCATTCTATGGGCAAGCCTCAGGCTCCGACCAAATGTGTCAAACCTGCTCGGCAGGTGGGACAGTTTTCTCGCTATGCCTGCTGCCGAAATCTAGCTCGTACCAGAGGAGGAGTTCTCGCCCCATATGCCTGAGCCAGGCTTGTCAGGATGTTGTATCATCAAGGGGAAATAGCAGATTTGCTCGGGGAAGCAGTTTGCAGTGTCAACAAGCGTTTTGGCAACTCCCCCTGAAAAGAGGGAATACCCAGGCGTCCTGAGGAGTCAGTCAATGGAGTACGAAACGCAGGATGCTCATTTGGACGAGTCAGGCAGTCCACCTGACGAGCATAGCCTCGTACTGCGGGCACAAGGCGGCGACCAGCTGGCCTTCGAGGTGCTCTATGAGCGTTATAACGACCGCATATGCCGCTACTTGACGCGACTGGTTGGTAATGATGGTGTGGGGTGCGAACTGACCCAGGAGGTCTTTCTGAAGGCGTGGGAGGCTTTACTGAGCCTGCGTGATGCATCACGCTTCACCAGCTGGCTCTATCGCATCGCTACAAACCGGGCGTATAACTATCAACAGCACGCGAAGCTGCTGCATACGATTCCATGGGAAGAATATGGCATGAGAGCCGAGACAGCCAGCATTGCGGGGCCAGAGGAGAAGGTGGAGGAGACAGAATTGCTGAAAATGGCGCTTGCGCGTGTCTCTCCAACCTACCGCCCGTGTCTTATCTTATATGTGATAGAAGGGTTCTCACAACGGCAGGTTGCCGAACTGTTACAGATAAAGGAAGCCAGTGTGGGTACTTATGTAAGTCGAGGGAAAGAGGAGTTGCGCCAGATTTACAAGCGGCTCACGAATGAGCCAAGTACAGCAAAAAAGGGAAAGCTGGGCAAATGAGAAATCGACCACCTTGCATCGCGTGGGCCGAGAAACTGGCACTGCGGCGGGAGGATCTCTCGCCTGCTGATTGTGCGGCCCTTGAAGCGCACATACAAACCTGTCCAGCATGTGAAGCGGCCCAGGCGGACTATGATTTACTTGATGCTCAACTGCGCGCATTGCCACTTCTTGCGCTGAAACCGTTACCTCGTCTTTCGCATCAGATTTTTACGCTGGATGAAGAAGCGGACACGTTGAACCGCGTCCCTATAAACAGTCGTTTATCAGCCAGGCGAGCGAATACGCTCCAGCGCATCCCTACATATCGCCGTTTCGTCTTCACGCTTCAGCGTGCGCTTCCGGCTGCGGTTGTCGCCTGTCTTATTCTGGCCCTGTTACTGGTCTTTGGCATACAAATTGCCACTAAGAACGCTTCCCTACCACCGGGTACCATGCTCCTGACCTATGCAGGACACAGCGATTACGTAGATGCAGTGGCCTGGTCTCCCGACGGTCAATACCTTGCCTCCGGCAGCTGGGACGGCACTGTACAGGTGTGGGATGCACACACTGGAGCTAGAATCGTCACCTACAAAGGACATACTGCTGAAGTGAGCGCCCTGGCCTGGTCTCCCGACGGTCAATACATTGCCTCTGGCAGTTGGGACCACACTGTGCGGGTCTGGGATTCCTTCACAGGAGAGACTCTGCGCGTCAACTCAGGGCCTATAGAATTCGTTGACGCTGTTGCATGGTCTCCCAACGGTCGATACGTTGCCTCTGGAGATAGCCACAACACCGTGCTCGTCTGGAACCCACGAACAGGAACTACCCTTCCCAATTCCTTCATTGCATATACAGGAGGCATCCTGGAGTCACTGGCCTGGTCCCCCGATGGACGATACATAGCAGCTGGTTTCAGAGACAAAACGGTGCGCGTCCTGCAAGCCCTTACGGGCCAGCTTCTCTACACTTATCAAGAACACACCGGTGATGTAAGCGCCCTGGCCTGGTCTCCCCGGAAAATAGCTAAATTTTCTCACCAATCCCCGCCCTTACGGAGGCTCTCCCTGAAAGTAGGGGAAGCAAATCATTTTCATGGGTGCTGGTGTGCCTGCGCCACATGAATTACTGTTGCGAATGCGATAGTGAGTGGAGTGGCACACGAACCAGGGGCGGTGACAAGCCCGCGCCCTGGTTCGTGTCATTCGCCAACAAAGTTTATGGAATCCTGAGTTATCCAAGTTACCCACGTTCTTCAATGGGTGTATAGGCGACATTTTTCGGGCCGACGTATTCGGCGCGCGGGCGGATCAAGCGGTTATTGGCGAACTGTTCCAGGACGTGGGCGGTCCAGCCGGAGATGCGACTGCATGCAAACATGGGCGTATCCAGGTCTATCGGGATGCCCATCATGTAGTAGACGGAGGCCGAGTAGAAGTCAACGTTGGCGTACAGTCCCTTATGCTCCTTGATATAGTCCTCGATGATACGTGACATCTCATACCAGCGTGACTCGCCGGTACGCTTGCCCAGTTCTTCCGACATGCTGCGCAGGTGGGTGGCGCGCGGATCCTCTGTGCGGTACACGCGATGCCCGAAGCCCATGATGCGGTCTTTGCGCTCGAGCGCGGCTTGAATGTATGCAGGAGCTTGATCAACCTCACCAATCTTCAAAAGCATGCGCATGACCTGCTCGTTGGCGCCGCCGTGCAGGGGGCCGGAGAGCGCGCCAATCGCGGAGGTAATGGCAGCATACATGCTCGCCAGGGTGGCAGCCGTGACGCGCGCCGCAAAGGTCGAGGCGTTGAGTTCGTGGTCGGCGTGCAAGATCAGGACGACATCCAGCATATGCGCTTTGTACTCATCCGGCATTTCGCCGGTCAGCATATATAAAAGGTTGGTGGCGTGGTTGGAATCGGTGAGCGGGGCAAGTGGTTCTTTGCCGTTGCGCAGGCGGTCCCAGCTTGCGACAATGGTTGGCATGACGGCAGTAAGGCGCATGGAGCGGCGGCGGTTGGCTTCAGTAGAGTTGTCGCCAGTATCGGGATCGAAGGAAGAGAGAGAGGAAACAGTGGTACGTAGCACATCCATAGGGGTAGATGTCCTGGGCAGCAATCGCATCATCTCATTGACAGCATCTGGAAGTGTGCGATTGGCCCGGAGTTGCGCATTCACCTCTTCAAGCTGCGCTTTAGTAGGTAAAACGCCATGCCAGAGTAGATAAGCCGTCTCCTCGAAGGTGGAGTAATGCGCTAAGTCGTGAATATCAACGCCATAATACAACAGTTTGCCTTGTTTGCCATCCAGGTCGCAGATGTAGGAATGCGCTGCTACGATATCTTCAAGTCCATCGGTGGTAGCCATAGAAGGTCTCCTCCAGGGATACTCTCTTCACTGTGGCAGGCGCGGCGGGTGTCACGAAACTGATTCCACAGCGAATCAGACAACTTTCACCACAACAAATGATATGCGGTTCTGTAAAGTATTATAGTCATCCAACCCGAGCCATGTCAAAGGAAAAAAAGTTGGCATTTATCACAATCTCATCTTTTTTTACCTGGACGCTGCCTATTTCGTTACAGCCTCCTGCGGCACAGCATTTGCTTCCTCAATCGTCATTGGTGGTGAAATCGCTTCCGCCTCGCGCGCTTTGAGTTCTGCGCGATGTTTCTTCTCAATATCGCGCCGCCAGCGATCACCCAGTTTCATCCATGGTTTCTCCACCACAATGAAGGAGATGAAGGCGAAAGGAAAGACGACGACGAATGCCCACAGCCATAACAGACCATACACGACAAATTTGTTCGTGAGGTGAAGCCATGGCGCCACCTGCGCCGTAAAAATGACGAGCAATGGCAGGTGCCACATGTAAAGACTATACGAAATCAAACCGATCCAGCGCAATGGCGCCCACTCAAATACG
>VBFM01000227.1:27060-40223 GCA_005882595.1 Chloroflexota bacterium | reverse complement strand
ACTGAGGAATCCTCGACCGCGCTTTTGCCCACCTTCCGGCGGCGCATTCCCATGACCATCACTCTCCCCGGCCTGCACGAGCGCACGGTGATGGAACGGTACGAGTTGGTGCGCGCTTTTTTCACGACGGAATGCAGCAGCATTGGCACCAACATTTCCGTTGAACCCCAGGTGCTGCACGCGCTGCTGGTCTATGAGTGTCCCGGCAACGTTGGCCAGCTGCGCACCGATATCCAGCTCACCTGCGCGCGCGCCTACCTGGAATTTCGCACGCATAACCTGCAGGAACTGCACGTGCACCTGGGAGTGCTGCCAGATCACGTGCGGCGCGGTTTACTGCGCACGGCTGAATTACATCGCCTGCTCGAACCAATCAAGCAGGTGTTAGAAGCGGCGCACATCTTCACTCCCACCGGGCTTAACCTCGATAGCGTGCCGGAGTCGGCGCAGGACCTTTACGATACGATCAGCACGGACTTGAATAGATTGCGCAGAAGTGGCCTGCCCGATAGTGAAATTCACCGGCTTTTGCACCTCGACATCCAGGACTATTTCCAGCGTTTCGCGGATGAAGTTCGGGAGAAGCGCGCGGGCTCGACAACAAACTTGATCGATGAACGCATCGCGGCCATCAGCAACGCTATCGCGCGCTACGCAGAAGAGCAACTGGGGCGCGCGTTGCCAGAAAAGCTGGCGCTGGTGCTGGCAATGCACCTCACCAGCACGCTTGAACACATCGCCCAGGAACGCCAGATCGCAGGCCTGCCGCTTCAGTCCGTGCGGCGTACTTATCCCATCGAGTACGAGGTTGCGCGCAGCGCGTTCCTGCAATTTCGTGCGCAGCTAGGCGTATCTCTACCGGAAAGCGAAACAGATGTGCTGGCCATTTTGCTGGCAAATGCCGAAGCCTTGCTCAGCAGTGAACAGGCTACCGTTGGTATTGTTGTAGCTGCTCATGGACGCGGTATCGCTGCGGGCATGGCGGAGCTGGCCAATACCCTTGTGGGCATCAATTCGGTACGCTGGGTAGAACTCACGCTGGATGAATCGCCAGAAGAGTTACTGGGTAAAGTGATCCATTGGGTGCAGGTGGCTGACCAGGGCAGCGGCGTCCTCCTGCTCGTCGATTTTGCCTCGCTGCTTTCTCTAGGGGAACTGATTATTCGACAGACGGGGATTCAGGTTCGCACGATTGCCGGGGCCTCGGCGCCATTACTGGTTGAAGCAGTACGACGGGCACAGCGCACGCGGCATCTGACGCTCGATCAACTGGCTGCCAGCCTGGTGCATACCCGTTCCAACGATGATCGCGAAAACGGCCATATGTTCAGCCAGGGGGATGGAGCATCCTCCCAGGAGCGGCAGCCGCTCAATGGATACCATGAAAGCCATGCACCCACCATCTCCTCTTTGAGACAGGCATCGCGCGTCATCCTTTCAATATGTTTAACCGGCTTTGGCAGCGCATCCAAGATCGCGGAGCTGATCGAAGAACACGTGCCAGGGCTGCACCTGCACGGTATAGAAATTCTCTGCATGGATATCAGCCTCTCCAGTAAAACAGCCGCGGAGGTGCAGCGCCTGGTGGGCAACCGGCACGTTGTAGCGGTGGTAGGAACGATCAATCCGCATCTCGAAAGCTATCCATTTATCGCGCTGACCGATTTTCTTTTTGGCGACGGCATCGCGCGCCTGCGCACACTTCTGGGCGAGACGCTTATTGATCCCGCGCTGCTCAATCCCTCTTCCATCGGCCAGAATCGAATCTCTCCCCCACCGACTCCAAAAAGCACCCTGGTCTTTACGCAGCGCGCCGATCTCATGCGCGAAATTTCTTTTACGCTCAGCCAGCGGCTCATCTTCCTCAATCCCGTGCGCGTCATGCCATTGCTCGAGCGCATGATCGAACTGATCGAAGTTGAGGTGGGCGAAACCTTTGAGATAGAAGTATTGGCAGGGTTAATCCTGCACCTGGCCTGCATTCTGGAGCGAGGCGCGCAGGCGCGCGGCATACTCGTCAGCGAGACCGTGCGCTCCCAGGTAGAGCAGCTCTTTTCACGTGAACTGAGTATCTGTCGCCGTGCGCTGCATATACTCAGCGCGCAGATAGCGCGCTCCATCCCGGACGAAGAGGCCTATAACATCGTCGGCATTCTGCGGCAGGTGGACATATTCATCGTAGAAGCCGCTAGAGAGCCAGGTCTATGAATGATAGCCCTGGAAGTGTGCTATGTGTGTAGCACACTTTTTGGCATGAAAGTTGCGGTACTGATGAGTGTACCCGTAGAGTGTTGAAAGTCAATTTGCGGCTGGCGTCTATTCCAACTGCGAATACCTAGATCGATACTTGTGGGGGAGTCATTATGATACGGGTCCTGATCGTTTGCAGTTGGGGCATGTCTACCAGCTTACTGGTGGAAAGTATGCTCACTGCCGCTGCTCACCTTAAGATTGTTTTGACGATTGAAGCGCTAAGCGCGGGGGAGTATGCGGCAAAAGTGGATGAGTGTGATGTGGTGTTGATCGCGCCGCAGATTCGTCACTTGCGCAAGAGCATTGAAAAGTTGGCACATTCTGTGGGTAAACCGGTGGCTTTGATCGAGCCATTTCACTATGCGACAATGGATGGACAGGCAGTACTGGGTCAGGTAATAGAACTGCTAGCCAATACACAGGAAGGTGCGAATGAGCGTGATGGTTGAGCGCAGCAGCGCCTGGGTTGAACGCTATCTTGTTCCTCCCCTCGGCGCGCTGGCGAGCAATGTCTATTTGCAGGCGGTGCGTGATGCCTTCATTATCTTTACCCTGCCGCTCATTCTGGCCGGCAGCCTGTTCCTCATCATCGCCAACCCACCCATTCCGGCGCTAGCGGCACTCATCGCGCCCTACCAGCACGCGATCCTGGTGCCCTTTCAGCTGTCCTTTGGCATGATGGCCCTCTTCCTGTCGTTCGGCGTAGCCTACAGCCTGGCGCAGTATCGCCGCACCGAGCCCGTACAACCCGGAGTGCTGGCCATGGTGCTCTTTCTCATCGCCAGCGTGCCCGTCGGCGACCTCACTAATCTGAGCCTGGGCCAACTCTTACCGTACTTCGGAGGGAACGGGCTGCTCGTCGGTATCCTGATCGGCATTCTGACCACCGAAATCGTACGCCGCTTTCGCGGATCACGTTTTACCATCCGGCTACCCAAAAGCGTGCCGCCCAATGTCACACGCGCCTTTGAGGCGCTGGTGCCGGCCATCCTGCTGATCACGCTGGTCTGGGGCATCGAATGGTCCGTCAGCTCGTTTACCTTTAGCGGCGCCGATGGCAAAGTCCAGCAAATGACGCTGCCTATCTTACTTATGCGGGCATTCCAACCGCTGGTATTTGTGCAGGATAGCTACCCGGCAGCCCTGCTTGAGATCGTTTTGATGATGTTACTGTGGTCGGTAGGCATCCATGGTATGAACGTGGTGACAGCGATTGCGCTCCCATTCTGGCTGAGTACGCTGGCCACAAACGCTACGGCCAATGGTCATGGCATCGTCACCGAGCCGTTTTTTCATATTTTCGCCCATCTGGGTGGTTCGGGCGCGACATGGCCGCTGGTGATCTACATGCTGCGCTCGCGTTCAGCACAGTTGCGCACGGTAGGCAAGGTAGCGCTAGGGCCTGCCATTTTCAATATCAACGAGCCGGTCACCTTTGGCGTGCCGATGGCGCTCAATCCGTTAATGATGATCCCATTTGTGCTGGTACCTGTCATCATCGTTACCATCAACTACATCGTCTTCGCGGCGGGCCTGGTGCATGTGCCGGTCGTCCTGCAGCCATTTACCGTACCCATCGGAGTCAGCGGGTTCGTTGCCACTGGGGGCGACATCAAAGGAAGTCTCCTGCAATTCTTCGACCTGGCTGTCTCCGCTCTCTTATATTATCCATTCTTCAAGGCCTGGGAACGCATCCTCATCGAACGGGAGGAAGCGGCGGCCCAGCGAGAAGAGCGTTCCACACGTATACCGGCAGAGGTACATTGACTGACAGCGCTTTATTGAGACGCCTATGCCGGTAAGAAAGGAGGAAGGTTTCGATACTACAAGAGCAGGATTTCACTCAACCGTCGTATTGTACAGGTATCCGTTTAGTCTTACAGTGCGCATCTTTCCAAACGGGGGCTTACCACGCACATGCCCTCGAAAGGTGTCGCGAGGAAGGACAAAATCGCAATGAACCTATTTGGCCGGCAAAGTAAAACCATTGCCTCAATTATCGGTACTCTTTTCCTGAGCGTGCTGATTGTCGCCTGCGGCAGCTCCAATGGCGGAGGAGGCAGTAATACCATCAATGGCAACAACGGCAAGGGCTGTATGAAGATCGGCGTACTCCTCCCGGAGACGGCCACATCTTTCCGCTGGGATAGCGTCGACAGGCCAGATCTGCAGCGGGATATCCCTGCCGCCCTCCCTGGCGCGACCGTCGACTACGCCAATGCACAAGGCAACGCTGACCAGCAGAAGACCCAGGCAGACGCAGCTCTGACAAAGGGTGACTGCATCCTGGTTGTTGCTCCCAGTGACGCCGTCAAGGCCTCGGCTATCGTAGCCGAAGCGAAGGCAGACAACGTCCCTGTGATCACTTATGACCGTCTTATCCAGTCCAACGACCTGGCTGCCTACGTCTCCTTCGATGGAGTGGCGGTCGGTGAACTGCAGGGACAGTACATCGTCAATCACTACAAAGACTTCGTCAAGAAAGGCGTTGGTAATGTGGCGATGATCAACGGCTCGAAGACGGACAACAACGCGTTACTCTTCGCCAAGGGTGCGCACAATAAGCTCGACCCTCTGTTCAGCAGTGGTGTACTTAAGAACGTGTACGAGCAGTTCACGCCCAACTGGGACAACCCGACCGCACAGACTGAGATGCAGGCCGCGTTGACTGCCAACGCGAACAACATCCAGATCGCCTACGTCGCCAACGATGGTATGGCCGCCACAGTGATCGCCGCGCTGAAGCAGCAGAAACTCAACGGGCATGTGCTGGTTACCGGCCAGGACGCCTCGATTGCGGGTCTGCAGAATATCATGCTGGGCGATCAGTCCATGACTGTCTTCAAGGACATCTCGCTTGAAGCCCAGGCAACTGCGAACGTGGTCGCTGCCATCAGCAAGGGCAACAGCATCTCCAGCCTGACGAATGGAGCAACTACGGCGACCCAGGGCGGCGCGAACATCCCGTCCGTGCTGGAGACGCCGGAGGCCATCGACAAGACCAACGTCATGAAGGTGATCACCGCCGGCTTCTACACCCTTGCACAAGTCTGCCAGGGGCTGCCCTCGGGCACCGGTGGCATCTGTCCGTGACGGCAGTCTTTTTTATCCGTGTATAGATTTGCCTGGCGTCCACTGGACGCCAGGCAAATCATAATTAGTAACCTGGGTTAATGGGTGATATACTAAGTCAGCTACATCTTTGCAGTACCTTTATTTTCAGGTGGTTATCAGATTGGAGGATCGAATGGCCGAGAATTTTACCCCTTCGGTCGGCGAAACTGCAACCCCTGCGCAAGAGCCACGGGACGAACCCTTGTTGCGTTTGCGCGGCATCAACAAATCCTTCGGCGCTGTGCGCGCTCTATCCGGCGTGGATTTCGAGGTCTACGCGACTGAAGTAGTTGGCCTCGTCGGCGACAATGGCGCAGGGAAATCAACCCTTATCAAAGTCATCAGCGGTGTCGAGCCTGCCGATGATGGCGAAATCTTTGTAGAGGGGCAACAAGTTAAAATTGCCACTCCGCAAGCTGCTACGCGCCTGGGCATTCAGACCGTTTACCAGGACCTCGCCCTCTGTGATAACCTGGACGTGGTCTCGAACCTCTTTTTAGGGCGCGAAGAACACAGTCCTGTGAGCATCTTGAATGAGAACGACATGGAGAGGCAGGGCGTACAGGTTCTGCGCACGCTCGATGTCAAGCTTCCTTCCGTTCGCGCAATTGTCAAGAGCCTGTCCGGTGGACAGCGACAATCGATCGCGGTTGCAAAATCTATTTTGCGCAACGCCAAAATCGTCCTGCTCGACGAACCGACTGCCGCGCTCGGTGTGGCACAGACGCGCCAGGTGCTCCAACTCATTCACCGTATGCGCGAACAGGGTCTGGCAGTAGTCGTCATTTCGCACAACCTGGCCGATGTATTTGAGGTCGTGGACCGCGTGATCGTCCTGCGGCTTGGCAAGCGTGTCGGCACTTTCGATGTGAAGAACACAACTCCTGAACAGGTTGTGTCGGCCATTACGGGCGCTGAATTTGGTGAACTGTTAACAACAGGAGCAAATGGCAACTCAGGAGAAAATTGATCGATGAGTGATATTATAAAGAACACCCCTGCTACCGCTGAAGAGCAAGCCGCCTCTGTAGCAGCGGTTGAGGCAGCTGGTTACAGGCAACGCCAAACCATAGGTCAACTACTGCGCGGTGATCTAGGCTTCATCCCGGTACTGCTTACGCTGATCGTTATCATGGTTTTCTTTCAGTTCATTACCAATGGCATCTTTTTTGAACCGGGCAACATCTCGAATCTCTTCCTGCAAACAAACACCATCGGCCTCGTTGGCCTGGGCGTAATTCTGGTACTGCTACTTGGGGAAATTGACCTCTCGGTTGCGGCGGTGAGTACGCTCTGTGGAGTAATATTGGGTATACTCTCGGAGCGCGTGGGCGGTGGTCTACCCCCCTGGGTCTCTATTTCAGGAGCGCTGCTGACAGGCGCACTGGTGGGTTTCATCAACGGCTTTTTCGTTGCGGTGTTGCGCATTCCTTCTTTTATCGTCACGCTGGCCTCATCCATCGCCTATTCAGGCTTACTGATTACCCTGCTTGCAGGCCAGGCCACGCTCGAAATTCAAAATCCTTTCATAGATGCAATCGCAGGTTCTCCTAGGAGTTTCCTACCAGATTACCTGGGAATAGGACTGCCGACGCTGGCTGTTCTGCTGTATGTTATCAGCCTGGTCATCAACTATCGCAGGCGTCAAAGTATGGGGTTGAGAAATCCAGGAATTCCACAATTCCTCGTGCGGATCATCGTTCCCGTCGTTGTTGTCGAGGGTGCGGTCATCATTTTCGAAAGCTACAACGGCGTACCCTACTCAACCGCGATCCTCTTCGGCGCGATCCTGCTTTTCTGGATTATCCTGACGAAAACGCCTTTCGGGCGTCACATCTACGCTGTTGGCGGCAACAAAGAGGCGGCTCGCCGCGCTGGTATCAATGTCGTCGCCATCCAACTGGCCGTCTTCACCCTGTGTTCGCTGCTAGCCGCAGTCGGGGGCATCATTGAGGCATCGTATACCACCTCGGCCTCTACCCAGGTTTCCAACACATTACTGCTGGACGCCATCGCGGCGGCGGTCATCGGCGGCGTCAGCCTCTTCGGCGGCATAGGTTCGGTCTGGTCATTGGTGCTGGGCATGCTGATTATCGGCAGCCTGGGAAACGGCCTCGCACTCAAAAATCTGGGAGCCGACATCGTGCAGATCGTCGAGGGCATAGTGTTGTTGATCGCGGTCACCGTCGATGCTGTCATCCGCAGGCTGCAGGCACGCAGTGGTCGCTAGATTTTACCATCGCTCGTAGTGAATATATTCTTCATGCGCTTTGCGCCCGCGCTTGAGCGAAGGCGATGGTTTGTCGGGTGCGCGATGCCCAATCGGGATCACCCCGACGGGCGTTACTTCAGCAGGCATGCCTAGCAATTCCCGCAGGACCTGCAGGTTTTCCTGCGAGGTAACGCCCGCGTACCCGGCAGCCAGCCCTTCATTCACTGCAGCCAGCAGCAGCACCATTACCGAGCAGCCGACATCCATGAACCAGAATGGAATGGGCCACACTATTTCAGTCCCGTCCTCATTCACCTTGTCCGGTTCCTGGTAGCGGCGATGGTAAGCCGCTTCACTGGTACAAGGGATAACTAGCACCGGAGCCTGCGAAATAAATGGATGAAATCCACCCGCCACGTATGATGCCTCATCGCAGAGCCGGGCAATCGCCTGCTTGAGATGGGGATCCGTCACTACTACGAACGACTGCCCCTGGGTAAATCCGGCGCTGGGTGCGTGCTGCGCCAGTTCCACCATGCGCTTGATCGTCTCCGCATCCACCGGTGCGGCGGTGAAATGCCGCACCATGCGTCTCTTTCGTACTACTTCGGTAAAATCCACCGGGTACTCCTTCACTCTTGATAGCAAGAAGCGTTTCTCTATAGGCAATTATCTCACATCCCGGTGACTTTCCATCTGGGCATCTATCCAGAAGCGCATTTTCCTCTTGTCGCAGCGGTGGTATTGTGCTAGTATCCACTTGACATTGGAAGGAGTTCACCAATTCATGCAGCAGCCAGATCCGTCTGAAATTGGACAAGAAGTCACAGATCCAACACCCGCTGGTAGGGACGCGATTCAGCGCGTCCAACCCGAGGCATCGACACAACAAACTGGTAGAGAAGCGATAAATCGCGTCCAACCCGAGGCATCGACACAACAAAGAGGACGCGATGAATCGCGTCCCTACGAACATATCCCGAATGGTTTAAGGAAAGATGCTCATTACGTTCGTTTCGACTGGTTTGCAGTCGGCGTGGTGATCATCATTGCGGCGGTCTTCGCAATAGCGGCGCACCTTAACACACAACCTGCTACATCACTTGTGCCCGCGGCCGTACTCAGCGCGACCGGGTGCGGCTTACTCGTCACTGCGTTGCGCAAGCTGCGTACGTTCAAGGGTGCCGGAGTATTCGAGGCTGCCCTGGGCGGCCTGTTTCTCGCCATCTTCCAGTTCATTAGCGCGCTCTCTTTCCCTGGAGTACTGCAGGCATTGAGCGCCGACCCGTTATCACAACCCGGGTTCTTCACCACCTGGGGATTGGTTGCAATCTTCTCCATCGTGTTTAGTATGGCAGGCGCTGCACTTGGACACCTGGCCTTTGCGCCTCTCCGTCCTCTACCCGTCAGAAAAAGCGCGAGGTCAGAACCTAGCGATAATGAATTGGAAGCAGAGGATGAGATGGAGAACGCGCCTGAATCTGTTGAAGATACCGATCAAGCGCGTGATGATGAGAGCCAGGATAGCGAGGATGCGTTTGTAGATGAGCAGTTGCCACAGCTGGCTCAACCGGCGCAACGGGCAGAGCAAACGTCTTCCATAGGCGAGCAAATACCGGACTCCGCCACACCGGCGAGATTCGGCGTTAGTTATTTGATAACTATCTTGCTGCTTGGATTAGCTCCCACACTGGTAGGTTACGTCTTTGCCGCCGCCTTTGATTTCGCGCTGACCCACAATCAATACCTCCCCGGACCGTTTCCAACACTACGGTTGCTCAGTGCGCTGCTGCCCTGGCAGATACCACTGCCAGGACCGGGCATCCCTTCGTTTATACTGAGCCAGGTATGGCGCATTCCACTCTTCTTTGGCAACCCATCCTCATTCGACATCCAGGCGCTCGAACCATTTCTATTCAATGGGGCCGCGTTGGGTCTATTGCTGCGTACTACCTACGGACAGGATCACCAAGATTCAGCCATCAAACTGCATTGGGGAAAGCTGTTGTTGCTCGAAGCCGCGCTGGGCCTGGTACTGGTTGTGCCTGCTGATCTCTGGATATTCCGGGGGATACAAGGGCTTGTCCAGTTTCAGGGCATCGCTATCCCTATCCGCGCGCTGGAAATCCTCAATTCTTTTACTTTTACGCTCAATCTCATCACCGGGCCATTGGTCTGTATAATCGCAGGTATGGCATTTGCGAGACTGAAACGGGCATAAGTGCTGGTAGGACGGCGAGAAACCAATAGCACAATTGTCAACATGTGATAACGATTGAAAGATCGGCACGTTTATATAGGCGAGGGTAACAGATCGTGGCCTTCTTATTAAGCACGTGCAAGTATACACTCTAGCAGAGTTTGATCACCGGAGTCGGGTAGCGCTTAGCAGGCACGTCAAACTCATGGTAGAACAGTGTGTAGGAACAAACAATGAATCGTTGTCAGAAATGTAAGAATGAACTCGCAGCGGAAGCGCGCTTTTGCAATATCTGTGGCACACCTCAGGTAACATCACCATGGTCTATGAATCCAACGCGCACCATACAACCCGATATTAAACATGTCCATCCAGGTAGAGAGCATCGAGCCGACGCGACAAAATCATCCGCGTCCCCTACCTATGAGCAATTTCCCAAAGCCGACGACAAAAAAGCCCTCGATAATGTAGGCCGGCCTGATAGCACGTGGCCATCGAACGCGCCTCTATCTACTACACCCCCCGCCCCGGTCGGCTCGATTATTCGGCCAATCACGCCTCTGCCGTCCATCCCACGACATCCTGTTTTTCCAAAAACCACGATTGAATTTGCAACACTTAAAACTTCACAGCTTAATGAGCCGCCAAAGTCCGAGCTAATAGAGCACACCGCGACAACACCACTGCCGCTGCCGGGAGAAAACGCCGCGCAAACACCACCGCAACAGAAACAGGGCATTATTCGTCCCATTGTGACATCATCATCCCTACGTCAATACACTCCGGCTCCGTCTTCTCAAATAAGTAAAACGCCGCCAAATCCACAGACGCCACTCCCAAAACCTGCCGTTCAACAAAAGCCGGAGGCGGGTATGAGCGACAGACCGGTAGAAGCAGCGCGAGATTTCATGCCACAGATGCCCCTTCCCACACTTGCCGCTCCACAAAAGTCGAAAAAGTCGATACCGGAGACGCCGACCATCGCTTCGCCTGCACAAGCGACGCCCAAAACAGAGCCACTACAACCTGAAAGGGTTTCCCGCCCAAGGCCACCTCAGATGCCGTCGCCAGACCTGTGGATGCAGCAAAAACAACGCCTGGCCGAGCAGCGCACTAAACAGGAACCAGCTATTCCCACGCAGCCCCTTACCAGTTCAGCAGGCGAAAATCGCCGTCAGGAATCAGCTATTCCCACGCAGCCCCTTACCATTTCAGCAGGCGAAAATCGCCGGCAAGAATTGGTTGGTTTCAATTCGACCGCCTCATCTTCGCAAAGGCTGTCGTGGCACGATATGCCGACAAGGCACCTCGACCACGGAATAACCAACGATGCAAACGGCCAGGGCAATGGTACATACAAACAGGTCGACCACCAGGAGCTAGCGCTCTTCAGTCCTGAAAGCTTCGCGTATACCAGCAAAGCCGCCGAACACTGGCGCAAAAGCTGGCGAGATCGACAATACGCCGAGGCCGGACCAGCTGAGGCTGTATCTAAAGGGCAGGCATCTGTCCCCTCGCCGCTGATGGCCATGCAAAACAGTTTTGGTCGCATGCGCGCCATCATCAACAAACAAAAGCAGGATACGAGCAGTTCCAACCTTGGTTTCTGGGTGACGCTTTTCCTCATGATCTGCCTCATCGGCGGCCTGGGGACGTATATCGTCTCGACCTACCTGCCCAACGCCTCTTTCGGGGCCGCGCATATCGCACCACCTGGAGCATCACAACAGGCATCCTTAGCGCTAGAGGGAACATCCTCGACAACATTTATGATTGGTCAGGCTTTGCATGTGCACGGGGAACACTTCGGCGCGAACGATCCTATTCGCATCTTGCTTGATACCACCACGCCCATACTTTCAGTACAGGCAAATGACCAGGGCGCCTTTGACACAACTCTGTCCATAAGCAACAATTGGCCTGTCGGGACTCGCATCATCCAGGCAATCGATGATCGCGCCAATATGAGCGCCTACCTGGATATCCAGGTCAACCCGGCTGCTTCTCCTGTCACCAGTAGTCCAAACCTCAGCGTCACACTCAATGGAAAGGCTATCCAGTCCTTGCCATTTTCCTATCAAATAGGTCAGTCCGCTCCGGAAGCGCAACGTATTACGATTACCAACACGAGTGGCAAGCCCTTGTATTGGTCAGCCGCGGCAAGCACGGATCACAATTTGAACTGGCTGACCATCGCGGACAACGATATCGAGGGTCAGCTGGATATCTCCCAACCGCATTCCATCGGCATTGGTGTCAACGTTACGGGCCTGGGCAGTTCTCCCGCGAATAAGCCTTATAGGGGGCAAATCACCTTCACCATCAATTCAAACGAAGAGTTGACACTGCCTGTACAATTGACCATAATAGATGCTATACCCGAGATGATTTTCAGTCCTGAACCGATCTTGGCTGTAGCAAATCCAGATGGCACCTGCCAATCTGGAGTAACATTGACACTTTGGAGCGTGAATCCCGATCTGAAGGACAATATCCAGTTCATCGATGACAGGGGCAATGTGAAGGAAACAGGCGACCTGGAATCTTCTGGTACGAATGGTGATACCGTAATACTAACCTTGCGTTGCTTTGCTGTCCAAAAAGGGCATCCATATTCTGTACAGATCTTTGCTAATTCATTGCAGTGGCATGAAATGGTGATCGTTCAGTAAGAGCAGAAGTAGCGCAACTTCTTACAGCAATATTTAGCACAACCCGGGAGGATCAACCTGACCTATGAGCCCTCAGTTCTTGACACTTTTTAGCGCGGTTTTTATCCTCCTTGGTGCGTATAACCTGTTCACCGGGTTGAAACGCATGCGCGAGGCCAGGATACGCGAGATACCTTTTACCTGGTACAAGCAGATCAACCTGTTGACTGGCACTGAATATATTTTGCTGGCCCTGGTCTTTATACTCAGCACCGCCTACCGTGACAACACGCTCCCCCCCGGCTTGAAGAACATTGTGCTCCCGCTGTATTTAGTATTTTTGCTGGCGGCGGCTGTTCTGGCGGGCCTTGTCATCCGCCAGGGTATTCTGAATACACGTATGCTGCGCGCTCAGGCAAAATCAGGCGGTAGTACGCAAACTGCAAACCGCAATGGAGCAAGCCCGGTCAGGGAGGTGGAGGCTGACCGTGCCGAGGATGATACTCAACGAGCGGTATACGTTGAACGCAGGCGGGAACGCCGCCGCAATGCAGCTGCTGCGCGCCGCAGACGCGCGGGGAAAGCGTAACCAGGATACTGCTTAAACTTTATTTGTAACCTCTTCAATATACTTGTTCTGCTTGCGTAGTACCCTGTTTTGCCCTACGATAAATGTGGTCTTTTTCTTTATAGTGAAAGAGGTGTCTCATGCCACATTCGCTGCGTCTCGGCA
>VBFM01000227.1:25294-27055 GCA_005882595.1 Chloroflexota bacterium | reverse complement strand
GGAATTGACATTTACATAAATTTCAGCTGGCTCATCATCCTGGTGTTTCTCACAGTATCACTCGCTACGGGCTGGTTTTCCCAACTCTACCCTCACTGGTCGCCCCCCACCTATTGGATCGTCAGTTTCATCGCGGCACTTCTCTTGTTCGTCTCGGTTCTCTTGCATGAACTCGCTCACTCTCTCGTGGCGCGCGCGCGAGGTTTGCCCGTGAAGAGTATCGTCTTGTTCATTTTTGGAGGAGTTTCTAACATTGAACAGGAGCCGGGAAGTCCAGGTGTAGAGTTCCAGATGGCATTTGTCGGCCCGCTCGTCAGCCTCCTCATCGGTGGGCTGTGTTTCCTTCTCGTGCTCCCTTTGCGGAGTAGCCAATCACCTCTGGAAGCGATACTGGGCTACCTGGCTGTTACCAACATCCTGCTGGGTATCTTCAATCTGATTCCTGGTTTCCCACTTGATGGAGGACGGGTGCTGCGCTCGATCGTCTGGAAGGTTAATGGTAGCCTGCGTACAGCGACGCGAGTAGCCTCTGTGGTGGGCCAGATTATCGCCTACCTCTTCATTCTCTGGGGCATATTCCAGTTCTTCGGTGGCGACATACTGGACGGTATCTGGATAGGCTTTGTCGGCTGGTTCCTTTTGAGTGCGGCGCAATCGGCCAACTCCCAGGCCATGTTACAGTCTATGTTCCAGGGAGTCACCGTAGGCCAGGTAATGAATCCCGCACCTGTTACAGTCCCTGCCAACATCTCCCTGCAGAGGCTCGTTGATGATTACTTTTTGCCCCAGGCACTGCGCACTGCTTTAGTCGTGCAGGGTGATTACCTGGCAGGCCTGATAACGCTTAGCGATATTCGCCACGTGCCACGCGAACAATGGAGCCAGGTTCCCGTTGGTCAAGTAATGATCCCCCTGGAGCGACTGCACGTCGTCTCGCCGCAACAAAACTTGAATGATGTGCTGCCCTTAATGGCTGGCCGGGATGTCAACCAGTTGCCAGTAGTGCAAGATGGCCGTCCCGTAGGCATTCTGAGCCGGGATGCGATCGTACGCTACCTGGAGGTACGGCGCAGCCTTGGCCTGGATGAAGCCGAAAGTAGGAAATCACAGGAAAAGGAACGATTGACCGCCTGATCGACAGGGCGACCTGCTCTTCTTCCCACAATACACGTTGACGCGTAACACAGGCAACTTGGTATTGTACGGGCGACCCTCGCAGTCGCCCTGGTAGTCAAATCCCATTCTTTCAATATATCTGATGGCTATAAGAAGTATTTAAGAGTACGACACCTCTCCCATAGTCTTGCTTTTGCCATCTACTTCTCGCCAGGCTGCCTGGACGCACTGCTTCAGCAGTAAGATATTCGTCAGGGGGCCTACACCGCCGGGGGTTGGAGTTATCAGGCTGGCGACCTCTTTCACCCGGGCAAAATCGACATCTCCGACGATGCCGCCACCCGGCGTTTCGTTGATGCCAACGTCGATCACCGCCGCGCCGGGACGCACCATATCGTCGGTGATCATGTTGGCGTGCCCGGCAGCCGCGACCAGCACATCGGCCAGGCGCGTGAAGTAGGCTAGATTCTCGGTGCGTGAATGACACACCGTGACCGTGGCATTTTTTTGCAGGAGCATCATGGCCAGGGGCTTACCCACCACATTACTGCGTGAAATTATAACCACCCGCTTTCCGGCAAGTGGTGTTTTCGTGCGTTCGAGTATTTCCATGACGGCGGCAGCGGTTGCCGGAAGAAAACTGGG
>VBFM01000227.1:24736-25187 GCA_005882595.1 Chloroflexota bacterium | reverse complement strand
CATCTGCACGATGATTCCCTGCGTCTCTTTATCTTGATTCAAGTGCAGCAATAGCGCCCGCAGCTCGTCGGGCGTGGTACGTGCCGCCAACTGCTCTATCCTGGCAGCCAGCCCCACCTCTTCGGCAACCCGTAAGATGGCTTTGCTATATACGCCCGATGCAGCGTCGCCTCCTGCACGCACCACAGCCAGGCCCGGCGCTCTGCCCTGCATCTGCTTATATTTTTCAATATCAGCCCGCAATTCCGCCTTAATCTGTGCGCCCATAGCACGCCCATCCACAATCTGTGCCGTCACGCTCTCCTCCACGCTATCGCCGTCAACACTTGCTGATTGCCTTTCCGAACAAGTTGCAGCGCATTCTTCAGCTGAGCTCCCAGTTCATTTACCAGTTTCGCATTTTTCATTGCTTGTAAATTGATATTCACCATAGATGACGCGCCCTCGGCGG
>VBFM01000227.1:24099-24578 GCA_005882595.1 Chloroflexota bacterium | reverse complement strand
CACGCGGCATTTTGTAACAGGCGGAAAGTCGTCCATACGCCGCTATGTCTTCCTCCAACAACTGCTGAAAACGCGCGCGCAGTTGTTCCGTTTGTTCCAGGATGTCTTCAACTTCCGCCTGCGCCTGCTCATAACCCGCTTTGCCCAATGTCAGCCGACAGACCATGCTGGCCAGGGCCGCGCCCATGGCACCGCTCAAAGCGGACGCGGAGCCCCCGCCTGGAGTTGGCTGCGCGGAAGCCAGGTCATCGAGGTAGTGTTGTAACGTTTGCTCTAAATACATTTGGTTTTTTCCCGTGCAAGGACACAATGAAGCGTACCTGGTGGACACGCTTCTTGTGTCAATTTCATCTGTACCTCCTTGCATTCTAGCACAATGTAGCTCTCCAAGGAAAAGCACTCAGAAATCTTATATTCCCGCCCAGTGAAGCCAGAGGGGATGCGCTAGCCAGAGCGCACCGAGCAATAGGAGCACCACC
>VBFM01000227.1:19008-23901 GCA_005882595.1 Chloroflexota bacterium | reverse complement strand
GGGGGCTGAACTGAAACAGACCGGCGATGAAGAATGTCACCGCGCCAACAAGCCAGGAATGAACTGCCAGCCACGGCCACAGAGCCACCAGGAGATGCACCAGCGTGTCTCCGAGAAAGGCACCTGCCGCAAAGGCCGTCCAGATGGAAGCATGTGCAAGTTCAACATCCTTTTAGCTGTAGGTTCTCAGCCATTATGATAACGATAGAGGAGACTATTTTTCACGGATGAGTCTTAACATTTCCGAAAGCATTATATCACTCATTTATGTTCAAGGGCGCTTTTGAGTCTGGAAATGTTCTCCTCTTCTCCAATCAAGTAAGCAGGAGTTGAGCCACAGTACTACAAACGCGCCGGGCAATAGCCTGCCCATTGCCTAAGGTGGGTTGCCCATGAGTATAGACAGCGATGATATAGGTTTCTTGTCCATTCATCACGATGCCAGATGAATTCATCGCCCATAGATTGTCAGGACCTGACAACCAACCATCTTTCATGGCGACTGTTGCTCCTCCCGGAGCGGTGTCTCCTACACCTACCTGTTGATCGGATTCGATATGTTCCATCCAGTAGAAAGCCAGTTGGCGATGGTAAGCCGTCAGAATCGTGCCTTCATAAAGATCGGTCAGCAGCTTCACCATTGCCTGTGGTGTGACCACACTGTAGCCCCAGGCATCAGGATCGGGTTGCAGGTCGGGAACATGGATACTTTGAAGGTAGCGTGCGACTCCTTGCGCACCACCAATTTCGCTATAGTAGAGGATCGAGGCTGAATCATTATTCGAGTTTTCAATCATGGTGGTCAGTAGTACCATCTCACGAGCTGTCGGCTCACGGCCCTGGCGCTCGATCATGTCGAAAAAGGTCAGCATAATCGGCACTTTCATCGAGCTCCCCATAATGAACTGGGCCGTGGCATTATAGGTGTAGTATCGCTGGTGCGTCACGTCGTAGACCACAGCGTTCACATTGGGGTCCAGGCTGGCAAGATAGGTTGCGAGGTCGGATGAAAGAGCGTCTATTGAAGCTCGTCCAGGCACGTCGCCAGGGGAGCTAAAGGTCGCGGCAGCCGCTGAAACCCAGCCAGAAACCAGCTGTTTGGGAACACTCCATTGGACATGATACCAGAGCATTCCCATCTTCCAGGTCGTCTCACCAAGCAAGGTGAGCGGGAAATTCTCTTCCATATGTGCTACAGCAAGGCCCGTTCCTGCTGTATCGAGTAGTGCCGTATCACTCTGCGTCCAGATCGTTTGCTGCGCCTGGACCGATACAGCAGGCGGCCCAACGGTGCGCAGGTAGGCGACACCGGTCTCAAGCCGCTCAATGAGGGGCTGCCCTGCTGCATCCACACTGTCCTGGTCAAGAATCACCGCGTCGCGCCAGAACCCCTGTACCAGCATGTGGTGAACATGACCATCTTTCGAAAGAGAAAAGGCAAGCGCCTCGGTCAGTGGAGAGCCGAAATCCATCTGCCACCCATCCGGTGAGATATCTGTGCGCGTGATATAGTTCCAAAGCGATCGGGGAATCACATGACCGACCGCTTTTCCAGCACGCGTCCCTCCTTTGATGAAGGCGCCCTGGCTTGTAGCTGGAGCAGGCACCAATAATGCAGGAGCAGTAGCCTTGCGAAGGTCAGCATACGTGAAAGAACTGCCATCGCCACCCACAGGAACCTCGCTCCCAACGGTCAGCAGTGTTTGCAGCAACGGCAGGCGAACTGTTCCCGTGGCGGCATCCTTGACTCCGAATGCCAGAAGTGAAGTCAGAGGATCGCTGGCTCCTTTGAGGTGTTCCGACTGAGGAGAGAGCAAGAGCAATGCACCAAACTGAAAGAACTGCACCCACCCCTGATGAGTGGAGAAGGCTACGGTTACGGCCTTCCCCAGATTGGAAGCAGCCTGGTGGCTGGAATAGTAATCTGCAAAGAGCGGAGAGATAGCAATATCTTGTGTGCTGTTACCAGACGATGAGAAGTCAAAGGTCGGCGCGGTTGTTTTGCTATCGTTATTCCACCGGGCCGCGCCATTGAGAACAAGAGTCTGACTCGCGGCAGATGGAGCTGACAGGTGAGGGAGTCGGCTGACAAAGGTAAAGCTTGCGTACACGAGAGCCGAAATTATGCTCATCGCCAAAAAGAGCAGCGCGAGGTTTTTGCGAAGAAAAAGGAAATGCGGTCGTGTGATTGCCGGGGGATGGCTTGTTTCTGCTGATTCCTGCATCCTGTAGACACTCCTTTATCTCTAGTTGCCAAATTGATGAACCTGCTTTCCAATGTAGCAAAAAGCCTATGCAGAATAAGTGATGATTCGGTTGCAATTGGGTTAAGAAGGTATATTTTTGCGAATGAAGGGGACATCCGATGAATAATTGGGGTTCAGGCCAACCACCTGGCCTGAATAGCTAAAAACGGTGAACGCGGCATCCCTCTTGCATATGGAAGATAACAACGATAGAATAATTGCATACCATAAAGCATTTGATAGGAAACAGGGTATGCCAACGTCAATTATCCCAACCATTCACTTAGCGCGGGTTTATGAAATACTTATTGCTGCGTATGGTGAACCTAAGAACGAACCTGACAATGATCCACTCGGCGGTCTGGTCGGCACCATTCTTTCCCAGCACACCTCAGACATCAACTCAGAACGAGCTTATCAACAGCTTGTCGCTACTTTTCCTACCTGGGAAGAGGTGCGCGATGCACCAACTCACGCTGTGGCAACCGCGATTCGCTCAGGGGGGCTGGCTAATATTAAAGCACCGCGTATTCAAGATGCATTGCTTACGTTGACCGAACAACAGCAAGCGCAGGGTGGAACAAAGTCCCTTGCTGAATACCTTTACGATGAATTGATGAAGCGGACTTCAGAAGAAGCATGGTCATATCTGCGTAGTATTCCCGGCGTAGGACCAAAAACCGCAGCATGTGTTCTCATGTTTAATCTCAATCGACCTATAATACCAATTGATACACACGTGTTAAGAGTTTCACACAGGCTTGGACTCATAGGGCCAAAGGTGAATGCAGATCAGGCTCATACTCTCCTGGCGAAAGTTACACCATCTGAATGGGTCTATCCGCTGCATGTCAATCTTATCCGGCATGGACGGCAAATCTGCCATGCGCAACGGCCTGCATGCAATGCCTGCCCTCTTTACAGTGAATGTGCTTATGTGGGAAGTGTGAACCCTCAAGAAACTGCTATCCCAAGTATATAGCGGAATTTATTGTTGAAAAGAAAGAGAGGATTTTCTCATGGCAGACCTGAATAACCCAAAGGTACAGAAAATACTTCACTCAAAGGAGTTTGCGCACCTTGCGACCATTGGACCGGATGGAGCCCCACAGTCTTCTCCCATGTGGTTTTTGTGGGATGGAGAATATATCAAATTCACCACCACTCCCAGCCGAAGGAAGTATCAGAATATTCAGCGGGACCCGCGTGTAGCCGTTTCTATCACCGACGTGGATGATCCCTATATCGCCGCGGAGTTTCGCGGTGTTGTGGAGCGTATCGAAGAGGATCCGACAGGTGCCTTCTACAATACCCTGGCGAAACATTATGGTGCGCCCTGGGGCTACCGTGGCGATCAGCGGGTGATCTTATCTATGAAAATTCAGCATGTTACCGGTCAAAACCTATAGGAGAACCGAGCAGTGATCGATTTACGCAGTGATACCGTTACTTTACCGACACCTGCTATGCGCGAAGCTATGTACCGCGCCGAAGTGGGGGATGATGTCTATGGAGAAGACCCAAGCATTAATCATTTGCAGGAACTGGCGGCAGAACGCCTGGGGAAAGAGGCCGCGCTCTTCGTCGCCAGCGGCACGATGGGCAACGCGTCGGCAATTATGGCGCATGCCGGGCGTGGCGAGGCCATCATCGTAGGGGATCAATCGCATATCTACCGCTACGAGGTCGGCGGCGCATCAACGCTAGGCGGCTCACCCATGATCGTCATACCCAATGAACCCGACGGCATGCTCAATCCTCACCTCATCACCATCAACATGTCAGATGGCAGCGACGAACATTCCGCGCCAACCGTACTGCTGTGCATCGAAAATACCCACAATCGCTGCGGCGGCACGGTATTGAACCGGGAACAGGTGGAGACGCTCACTTCGCTGGCGCACTCGCACAGCATGCACGTACACCTGGATGGCGCACGCATATTTAACGCCGCCATCGCGCTCAACATGCCTGTCAGCGAACTGGTGCGCAGCGTGGATGCGGTGATGTTCTCGGTACGCAGCGCGCAGCAGGAGCCGTTAAGCGAAGTAGAAACAATGCAATTTCTGGCGAAAGCCCAGGAACATGGGGTACTCATGGGCCATATCGGCGAGGGGAAGATACGGGCTGTTACGCATTATGGAGTGGACGCCGAAGATATCAAAACAGCGCTCGCCGCTATACGTCGGACGCTGATAGACTTACAGGTATGATTCCTACCTGAAGCTGTCATGACTTTCGACATAGTAGCCTGGATTCAAAAAAATATGACTTTCTACAGATGCGGTCAGGGGCAACCGTAGCGTACAATATGGGTATAAAAGATAGTCGTCTATCCTCAAATTGGGATGGAATACACGTTATCAATGCCAGGGACTATTCATATGCATAATGCTCCCGGTTCATCGCGTCAGGAGGTTTGAATTATGTATTATCGTCGTAATACATTCAGCTGCATCTCAGGTGTTATTGTCCTCATCGGTCTCGCCTTAGCCTTTCTACTTGGTCGAGACCATTTCTTCTTGCCCATTTTTTTTGTGGCTCTGGCATTCGCTGCATTGTTCGGATCTCTTAGTTCTGGTAATCGCTGGGCAGTCTACGGAGGCTTGCAAGGTTTTATCTGGCTGCTTGGACTGGCTTTCTGCTT
>VBFM01000227.1:0-18990 GCA_005882595.1 Chloroflexota bacterium | reverse complement strand
GTTGGCTTCTGGCACTGGATTCTGGTTGTAGCCGGCATCTCGATCATCCTGGGGGCGCTCATCCAACCCATCCTGGCATGATTACTGGGCATTGGTTTTATTGCCGCCATGCAGTCCAACCGCCAACCACAGCAGCAATACCAGCAGCCTTATCAACCATATCAGCAGGGATACCAGCAGCCACAGACGCCTCCAACGTATGTCGAGGGCGAACAGCAATATCAATACCCGCCGCAGCCCAAACAAGAGTACGACCAGCCCCAGACACAATATCCGCAGGAGATGCTGTGATTTGTCTGAATTCCCGTCCTGTTGGCTGACTCATAAATTGTCCGGTGACTGCCTTCTTTGCTCGCTTCGAAGCAACCGAACAGTACCGTAGAATTCTTCAATTTGACGCATATGCTCTTCTTTGGTCCCATTTAGGAACCATAACATGTCCTCTGGTCGAATCTCATAAAAAGAGGCTCCAACACTCATACATTTCTGCACTCATTGCCTCAAAAATGCGTCAAAATGGACAAGATATGGTTTAGAAGATTGTTTTTTGCCTCCAAAGTGGGTATACTTTCAAGTGAGCTCATCATATACCATTGTCTTTGGTTTGTTTGTTGTACATCGTAGAAGAAGACCTCATACTGTCATTGACTTTGGTATCTCATTCATTGTTCACACTCTTTCTCACCTGTATCACTCATAAGAAGCATGCCTCTCAGTTCTCAGCTGTGCATGTGATTGAAGCGAACACGCCGTTCCTGGAAAGGGCTTGATAGACGATGGTGACAGATTCTCCGCTGGATGGAAACCGTCAGTCGAGAGCGGTTCCCACCATTCCTCCACTGATCCGCACACCAGACCAGCGTGTGCGGGTCTTTGTCAGCTCGACCCTCGACGAATTGGCTCCCGAGCGAGCAGTGGCGCGCGAAGCCATCACGCAACTACGACTGACCCCGGTACTCTTCGAGTCGGGCGCCCGCCCCTACCCACCGCGTGAACTGTATAGGGCCTACCTGGCCCAAAGCGATATCTTCATCGGGCTCTACTGGCAGCGCTATGGCTGGGTCGCCCCCACGATGCAGGTGTCCGGCCTGGAGGATGAGTACCAACTCGCCAGTGACAAACCCAAGCTGATCTATATCAAGACGCCCGCTCCAGAGCGGGAGCAGAACTTGCATAGGCTGCTCGACCGCATCCGCGCGGAGGATACCGTTTCCTACCAGAAGTTCGCCACGCCCGAGGAGCTGCGCGAGCGGATCGCCAACGACCTGGCGCAGTTCTTGACCGAGCGTTTCACCACCCCTGCTGAGACCCCGGTTGCGGCTCGGCTGGCCCCGCTGCCCGTGCCGCGCAGCCGGCTCATTGATCGCGAACAGGAGCGCGCACAGGCACAAGCCCTGCTGCAGCGGGAGGATGTGGGTCTGGTGACGCTGACCGGGCCAGGAGGCGTCGGCAAGACGCGGGTGGCTGTGCAGGTGGCTGCTGATCTCGTCCCCCAGTTCACAGACGGCGTCGCGTTCATCTCGCTGGCTTCGCTCAAAGACCCCAAGCTCGTGTTGCCCACCGTGGCCCGAGCGCTTGGGGTGTCCGAGAGCGGGAGCGGATCGCTGGACGAGCGGCTGCTGGAATACCTGCGGCCCAGACAGGTGTTGCTCGTGATCGACAATGCCGAGCAACTGATTTCGGCGGCTCCGCTAGCAACCCAGTACCTCGAGCTGGCCCCGCGGAGCCCTTACGCGTCAGCGACGAGCAGATCGTGCCGATTCCACCACTCGAATTGCCCGATCCCGCACACCTCCCTGACCTGGAGCACCTCGTCCAGATCCCGGCGGTGGCGCTGTTCGTCGAGCGTGCGCACGAAGCCCGGCCCGATTTCACCCTCACGACTGAGAATGCGGCCACCATCGTCGAGATCTGCCAGCGCCTGGACGGGCTGCCACTGGCGCTGGAGTTGGCTGCGGCGGTCCTCTCGCTGCTCTCCCCTGCTGCCTTGCTGGCACGATTGGAGCGTCGGCTCCCGCTGCCCAGTCGGGGAGCGCGGGACCTGCCAGAGCGCCAGCAGACCCTGCGCAACACCATTGCCTGGAGCTATGACCTGCTGGAGGAGGGCGAACAACAGCTGTTCCGGCGCCTCTCGGTCTTCGCCGGCGGTTTCACGCTAGAAGCAGTGCAGGCGGTCTGCGTCTTCGAGGCTATCGAGACATCGTCCCCGGCGCAGGCCGACGATGGAGCGGTGCTGGAGCAACTGGCACACCTGCTGGACAAGAGCCTGGTGCAAGCACAGCAGGGCACGGGTGGAGAGCCGCGCTTCACGCTGTTGGAGACGATCCGGAAGCATGCCACAGAGCAACTGGCGGCTAGCGGAGAGGAAGCCGCCCTGCAGCAGCGGCATGCGCATTATTTCCTGAAACTGGCCGAGGAGGTGGAGCCCCACCTATCGAGCCCGGAGGGGGATATCTGGCTGGAGCAGATGAAGCGCGAGGACGCCAACCTGCGCGCTGCCCTGGCCTGGAGCAAGGCCAACCAGGACGCGGGCGAGACCGGGCTACGCCTGGCCGGGGTGCTCTACTTTTACTGGTTCCTCCTCGGCTCTTTGCACGAGGGACGAGCGTGGTTGGAGGAGATGCTGGTTCGGACCGGGAGCAGCGAGCGGAGCGCTGCACGTGGCCGGGCCTTCCTTGGTGCGGGGATGCTGGCCTGGGCCGAAGGCGACTACGAAGCCGCCTGCCTTCGTGCAGAAGAAGGCTTGTCCATTGTGCGCGAGGCACAAGACAGGCGATTGATCGGCTTGGCAGAATCGGTGTTGGGACTTGTTCGGTTGAGTCAGGGGAACACCGCTGCGGCGCGTCCCTTGCTCGAAGGGAGCCGCACCCTGTTCAAGGACGTGGGGGATGTCTGGAACGAAGCGTTCACGCTCTACCAGCTGGGCAGCGTCGCCTATCTCTCAGGCGATCCTGCTGCGGCGCGTGCGTACTACGAGGAAAGTTTGCGGCTCTACCAAGAGCAAGGGGACGCGCTGTACGCTTCGGTGGTGTTGAGTGCGTTGCGGGTCATGGTCGCAATCCAGGGCGACCAGGAGCTGGCGCGCTTCCTGGATCAGCAGCTCCTGCCACTCATGCAGCAGGCCAGGAATTGGGGGGCGCTCGTGCTGTTCTTTATCACGTGTGGGGATATCTGGCTCCATCGTTGGGGCGACAAGCAACAGGCAAAGGTGCTCTATAGAGAGAGCCTGAGTCAGTGGCGGAACCTGCAACGGGTGGAGCAAGGGATCGGCATCGTCAAGGCGCTGGCTGGACTGGCCGAGGTGGCAGCGGCCCAGGGGCAAGCCGAGCGAGCGGGGCGGCTGTTTGGGGCTGCCGAGAGCTTGCTCCCATCCGACAGCGTGTACCGCGAGGAAGTGAACAGACATGTCGCAGAAGCTCGTGCGCATCTCGATGCAGTGACATTCGAGGCCGGATGGAGCGCGGGGCAGGCGATGACGCAGGAGCAGGCCATTACCGAGGCGTTACAAGACGCCTAGCTGGGGGCGATGGTCTCGCTCGCAGACAGCAGTGCATACTGCCGGGTAAGGAGTACGATCATGTCCACTCAGCAGAGCACCCCCAGTTTTGCTCGAGACATCCAGCCGTTGTTTCGTGCGCGCGACCGAGCCTCCATGCGTTGGGCCTTCGACCTCGGGAACTACCACGATGTCAGCAGGCATGCCCAGGCCATCCTTGAGCGCCTCGCAAGCGGGACGATGCCGTGCGACGGGCAGTGGCCCGAGGAGCAGATCGCGCTCTTTCGCCGTTGGGTCGAAGCCGGCATGCCTGCCTAGCGCCCCATCGGCGTGAACTACAACACGGCTGTCATCCCTTCCCCTTCGCTTCTCTCAGGTGCTCACGCTCACGCTCTCAGCGCAGATCCTTCGCGGAGTTTACACTGAGGGGTGCGAATGTGCTCAGAGCCTGCCCCGTTCTAGCGGCCCCACTACTTCACGGAAGGCTTGATGTTCTGGTTCAGGTGGAAGAAGTTGGTGGGATCATACCTGTTCTTGAGAGCCACCAGTCGTTCATAGTTGACGCCGTACGAAGCGCGTATCCGTTCCTCCCCTTCGTCGCCCAGAAAGTTGACGTAGACACCGAGGCTTCCAAAGTGGCTGACATCTGTCCAGAACGAACGAGTCCACTCCATATGTTTCTGCGCCTGGTCGTCGGTCCACGCTGCGAACATGCCCAGGATGTACGATTCCTGCCGTTGGGCAAAAGCCGTCCCGGTCGGAGGAACGCGACTGGCCGCACCATGGAGATGCTGGATCAAGACCTGCGAAAAGGGTGAGGTGCGAGCCCGACCATACTCAGCAATGACATCGATCGCCTCGTCACTGAGCTCCTCCAACGTACTCGATCGCTCGTAATAGCTGCGCCCAACAGGCGCTGCTCTCAGCATCGAGACGGTTTTGAGATAGGGCTTCGCGTGAATCATATCGATTATAGGCGACCCAAATTTTCTGAGCGCCTCGATGTGTCGTTCACCTTCGTCAGGAGATCCAGTGTAGCACAGGGTGATCTCAGCCGCCGGCACGCCATCGGGTGTTGTGACGAGTGAAGCATAGGCCGTCAGTTCATCAGCAGCCTGAGCGGTGAACTCCCGGTAAAAGCGCAGCATCTCCCGCGCTTGCTTGAGCGGATAAATCACCTTGCCCGCCAGGACGGTCGTCACCGGGTGCAGTCGGAACTCGAAGGAGGTCACAATCCCGAAGTTGCCCCCACCGCCGCGGACACCCCAGAACAGATCCGGGTTTTCGGTTGCATTGGCCGTCAGCACCCAGCCATCGGCCGTCACGATGTCGACCGAGAGGAGGTTGTCGATGGTCAGGCCGTATTTGCCCATCAACCAGCCGATGCCACCACCCAGTGTCAAACCCGCGAGGCCCGTTCCTCCGACGGTGCCAGCCGTGGTCGCCAGTCCCAATGCCTGTGTCCCGGAAACGAATTCAAACAGCCTCAGCCCGGCTTGTGTGCGAGCTCTCCCTTGAACGGGATCAATCGAGATGCCTTTCATCTGAGAGAGATCGATGACCATACCGTCATCACAGACAGAGTAGCCAGGAGAACTATGCCCGCCACCGCGTACAGCAACCGCAAGGTGTTGGCTGCGCGCGAATTCAACTGCACGCATAACATCGGTGTTATCCGTGCATCGAACAATGAGGGCAGGAAAGCGGTCAATCAATCCATTCCAGACCCTGCGAGCGCTGCTGTAGCCATCGCTGCCAGGATCGAGCACTTCGCCACGCAACCCGGACTTGAACTGCTGAAGCGTAGTCAGGTTCATTCCTTGCGATCATGCCTCCCTTGCCTGGTGCGTTTTGACGTATGGTTCGAGGACCGCTGCCAATCGGCGAAAGTTTTCCCCGATGGCCTGTAAGGCCACTTGTAGTGCCGCCTGCTGGTCGCTCAGCTTGCCACAATAGGCTGCCAGCTCGAGCAGTCGCTCGTGCAAGACGATCCAGGCTGCGTCATGATGCGGCAGAACGTAGCCTGTTCGATAGATCTCGAAGGTTGGCCCGGCCATCTTGCCAAGGCGGTCTGGACCAATGGGCAGGGTGGTGAGCAGTTGGCCCAGTGGCTTGATCGCCATGAACATGGCACTCACAGCAGTGCTGCTGAGCGTCTGCAACTCGTCTTCCGTCTCTTTGCCATGAATAAAATAGCGCATGAGCAGCTGCAACAAGACTTCGTAGCTGGCGTTGAACAGTTCGGAGACGCCGGCCGTGACCGGGTCGGAGATGAGGGGAACTTCGCTCGTATCGCCTGGCTGCCGCACGTACGCCGCAACCGAGGGTCGCGCTGGCTCAAACCCTGGATCCTGCTGTTGCAAGTCGCGGTATTCTTGCATGATCTGCAGGAATCTGCCGAAGTGCGCCGCCCGCCAGTCACCGCGTGCTCCCTCCCCCTCTTCGATAATCGTCTCGATGGCCTGGCAGGCCGAAGCCAGATCGGTGACCGCGATCAGTTCGGGCCAACCGAAGTACTCCTGGGTGGCTTGCGCACGAGGAGGGCCGATGAAGACGCCACGTTCGCCATACTTCTCAACTAGGTGACGCAACCCCTGCTCAATGCCACGATAGAGATGCCCGATCGTGGCAAAATCTTGGGTCTGAGGAACAATCTGGTCATCGTCGAGGGTGAGACTGGGTTTGGGAATGGCCAGCACCGCAAATTCTGGGGCATCCTCCAGATCCATGCCTTCGGGCCGCTCCAGGTAGAGAAAATGCTGCAAGGCATGTTCGCCAAAGGGCAGCAAGGCCAGTTGGACCCCTGGCGGATAGTACTTCGAGCGTTGGGGAAAATTGGGATGGCTCAAGTATGGATGGGACCCAAGGGCGGTCAACAGGTTGCTCACCAGGGCCAGATGCAGCATCTCCTGGGTAGCAACGAAAGAAACAATACGCTCCCACCGTGTGATTGCCCCGAGCTGAGCCGCTGTCACGCCCTCGCTCACGTCACGCTTCAGGCTGAAAGCCGCGAACAGGTATTCGCACATAATCATATGCTCCAATGCTGCTGCTTCGGAGAGGATGAAGATGAGCTCTTCGCGGTCTTCGATCACCATTGGGGGTTCTGTGGTCATGGTGCTTGCTCCTTTTGTCTTCTCAGTGAGAGAGGGCTATAAAGGCATCCTCTTGCAGCTACCTGCTACCAGGTTAGTATACCCTACCATAGGGTGTTAGGCAAGAAGTTTTTTCTGCTCATGTAGAATGGGACGGCAAGCTTCCTTCACTGAGAATACCAGAAGGCGCCCGTCGGGCAAGCGTACTTGCCGCTCGTTGACGCGTTGACACAGGGCGATCAGGTCCCGGTTGTACTGCCGGTCGTTGAAAGGGCGCAGTGCGACCAACACCGTGTGCCGCGTTGAGACGACCACTCCTCTCAGATGGAAGAAAGGGGCCAGCCGTGCCCAGGTGGCATGGGCATAGGTGATGGGAAAATAGTGATCGCGGGTCCACATCACCACATTGGCCAGAGCGAGCTTGCAGACGGTCATGACTTGATCTTTGCGATTGTCCAGTTCGTACATGGCCCGTTCGGTGACTGCCAAATCCTCCAAAGCTCGCAACAGATCACATTGTTCGTGCGCATAGCGCTCCTGCTTCTCACTTTCCTTACTGCTTTTGCTGTAAGCTCGCCAGACGCGCTGCCAGCGCTGTACCAGTTCCGCATCAATGACTGCTTTCTGCTCTTTGATCTGTGCCCGCCGCTCGTAGTAATTCACCCCTTGCGTAGCGAGAGCGTCCTGATGGGCATTGAGCTTGCGATACAGTTCGTCTCCATACGACTTGGTTTGCTTCCAGAGGCGATCATACAGTACTGAGGCTTTGTGGCAACGGACTTGTGTAGAAGCGGTCCAGCGCTGGACATTGCTCAAGCGCTTCTCTAACGCAGCCCGCTTCTTGGCAACCTCGGAATTCACAATGGGCATCTTGCCATAGCCGTGATTGGTATCCAGGCCAAGCGGCACAAGAAAGTCGCGAATGATATTTTCTTGCACCGGCCAGCGCCGCGTGTAGGTCTGGGCGAGCTCCACCGCATCGATGGTGTCGGCTGTGGTGACAATGGGAATCAGCTTGGCGGTGGTCGGGGTGGCAGGCGTTGGCTCCGCTTTCCAACCCGCTTGCCACCAGGCAGGGTTGCGCGCCTCCTCCTCCGTCTCCTCGTCAGGCTTTGGACTCGGAACGTGACGGCGCAGATCACGAATGAGGGCCACCCGTAAAGGAAGGCACTGGCCTTTCTGGTCAGGCAGTGGAAGAGCGAAACAGGCCAGTTTTCAATCGGGCCGATTATTATCGCACCGCGCTCAAGCAGCTTGGGGAATACACTTACGAACGGCGCACCATCGTCGATATCGATGCTGAGACGACCTGGGAACAGAAAAAAGGACGCGGGGGAGGTGTCAGAGGAAAGGCTGCCCTGTTCAATGACGCACCGGAGCTGCGTCATGCCCTGGAGGACGCGACTGCGCGGCGGGGAGTGCGGGCCGTGCTGCTGGATGAAGCGCAGCATCTGCTCAAGCTCTCCAGCGGGATCCGCCTCATTGACCAACTGGATTGGCTGAAAAGTATGACGAACGTGACCGGGGTGGTCCACGTGCTGATCGGGACCTATGAACTCCTGGCCCTGCGCCATTTGAATGGGCAAGCGGCGCGACGCGGCCTGGAGATCCATTTCCCTCGCTACCAGTTTCAGCATGAGCCAGACCAGCGGGCCTTTCAAGGCGTGCTGCTAACCCTGTTGCAGCAGGTGCCGCTAGAGGTCGATCGAGAGGCGCTGCTGCAGCAGTGGCCCTATTTCTATGAGCGCAGCATTGGCTGTGTCGGCGTCTTGAAGGACTGGCTGGTGCGCGCCGTCGCGGCAACGCTCGCTGATGGGCAGTCCATTTTGACCCTGGCGCGACTCCAGGAGTACGCGCTGCCGGAGGCGCAGTGTGAGAGCATGGCGATGGAGGCGGCTGCAGGTGAACAAGAACTGCATTACACAGCAAGTAGACGAGAACGGTTATGGAACTTGCTTGGGATGAGTGCTGCCGCAGAGAGGAAACTGGCCGCGCAAGCCTCGACAGAGACTCCTGCCACTGGAGCAGCAGCCGAGACAGAAGAGGTGCCTCCGCAGAAGAAAACGTCCCATCGCGTAGGTGAGAGGGCCCCTTCCCGCGATCCAGTAGGACCGACAGAGACGGCTATGGCAAAGCCAGAAAAATGCTCCTTTTCGGGGACAGCCGTGAATCTTTCCCCGGCCCAACTCACACAAGCTGGGCTTGCAAAGCTCCAATGCCCAGAGTGCGGTGCCATCTGGACCGCTCGCGTTCGGGGCCCTCCTCATCCGCCGCGTGCCAACAAGCGGGTACAAGCCGTTTCCTGCTGGATTAGGCAGGGGGCAACATGGACGCGATCCGACAAGAGCATGTAAAGCGAGTGTATAAAGGTGGGCTTAACTACCTGTCTTTACCCATATCTTGTCCCCGCGATTTTTATACCATATATTGTCTCCAGGGGACGATTAATGTGACAAAGTACAGATGCCGCCACAACAGCAATAAGGCGGACGCGAGAGGTACTTGCAGGAGTGCCTCTCATTTTTTCTTCTCTCAGCCTGACACGCGGAAAAGTCTACCTCAACCGCATTTGACACCTCTTCTACTGGCGGGGTAAGATCAGACTGTATACATCGCTTTCGCTATATTTCTGACTCTACTGAGAGGAGCAGCATCGCATGCCATTGACAAACTTTGCCGGATCAGTCGCCATCATAACAGGTGGAGCAAGTGGCATCGGCCTGGCCACAGCAAGCGCGGCACACGCTCGTGGAGCGCATGTGGTTCTCGCTGATATCAACACAGAGGGATTGCTCAAGGCGAAAGAGGAGATTCGCCAGCATAATCTTGATGCACAGGGACAGATACTCACCGTCACCACAGATGTCACCAACGAACAACAGGTTCGCGAACTGATGCGGCAAGCGTTTGACGTGGATAGACACATTGACCTGGTCGTCACCAGCGCGGGCATCGGACGCGGCGGGCCAATCGACACCTTCACGGCCAGCGAGATGCAGTCCCTCATGAATATCAACTTCATGGGTACCTATCACAGCGTCCAGGCAGCGCTACCTACCATGCGGCAGCAAGGTTCCGGCCATTTCGTCTTCCTCAGTTCGGTCGCGGGCAAACTGGGTACGCCACTCCTCTCCGGCTACTGTGCCAGCAAATGGGCCGTGCGCGGCTTCTCATCCGCCTTACGAGCGGAACTATACGGTACGGGCATTGGGATCACCACCGTCTACCCAGCCTGGGTCGATACCCCTATGACTCGTCAAGAGGTAGACGATGCGATGCAGTTACTGAATGTGCAGGTGTTACTCACTGCAGACCAGGTAGCAGCCGAGATTCTTTCGGCAGTTACAGAAGGTCGGCGCGACCTGACACTCGCTCCCAATGCCGACATCGCCTTTGCTCTTCAACTCTTCGGCCAAGATCAAGACAAAGCAGAGGATCTCATGGGCGAAGCGATTCGACAACGGCTAGCGCAAGTAGCCAGCCAGCACGCACAATGAGGGTACCACAAGGGACACTATGGACAACGTGAACGACGCGCATACATACGGTTTTTACGGTCCAGGCAGCGTTGCCTGGAAAGTTGGCCGTGAAATAGCGGTCTTGCTGGGAGGTTCACGAGCGGTATTGATGCAACTGGCCCATCCCCTGGTCGCGATGGGGGTGAGCGCCCACAGTAGCTACATGAGCGATCCGTTCGGCAGGGCCATGCGCACCTTCATACACGGCGAAATGTTGATGTTCGGTTCACTTGAGAAAGCGCACCAGACTGCGCGCAGCATCAATCACCTGCATAAGGGCGTTCACGGCACCCTGCCCATTGAAGCGGGAGCCTACAGCAGCGGCACCCCCTATGATGCGCGCTACCCCGAACTCTTGCTCTGGGTTCACGCCACGCTGGTCGATACGCTTCTGCTCTGTTATGCGATCTTCATCGGCCCGCTCACGCTTAGCGAGCAGGACGAATACTACCAGCAATCAAAAGAAGTTGCGCACCTGCTGGGCCTGCTGCCGGAAAAAATGCCCGGAACAGTTGGTGATTTGCGCGCCTACGTGAACGACATGGTCAACAGTAATCACCTGGCCGCCACTCCACAGGCGCGCAGGCTGGTCCAGCAGGTGCTTTTCCCGCCTGCACCCGCCATTCTGCGTCCGGCCATGCACCTCAACTACCAGCTCACCTGCGCCTTGTTGCCCCAACCCGTGCGCGAAATCTACGGCTTTGAATGGGATGAACGCCGCCAGCACCTCTTCGACCTCTCGGCCTGGGGCATGCGCAAAGTGATCCCCCACCTGCCCATGTACCTACGTGAATTGCCGATTACGCGGCGCATCATCAACCAAACCCTGGGGCTATCGGCGTGAATAGCCTTGTCAGGACAACATATGTGCGCGGCTATGGAGCAATCGCGCCACTTCCGTTGGATTATGAACAGCGCATTCGCTTTACGAGCGTGTTGATCAATGTGCGAGCGCTGGCGCGCAGCCTGCAAAAGCGGCCAGCCGATTGGTACATACAGCACCAGTTGGAAGTACTGCGGAAGGATCTTGCCTTTCTTCTCTGATCAATTGAATCCGAAGGTTCCGAAAAAATGACATAGGAAGTTCATATCGTTCGCGCGCCATCACGTCTCCGGCCGAGGAGGCGGCAGCTTGACGACCAGGCCGGACATGCCCAGCGTTTGCGTCAGCTCGCCCCCGTGATGCAGGTCGTGTTCGAGCAGGTGCCAGAGTATCCACGCGCGCGAAATTGGGTGTTCAGGCCCCACCCAGGGAACCACGATGGGCGCAGCCAGCTCTGTCGGCGTCCAGTGGGAAAGCGCGTTCTGAATCATAGCCCAGGTCACATCGAGGCCGTGGACTAATTCAGCCGCCGCGCGCACCAGCTGATCCTGGTCATCCCAATGGGCAATAGTGGCAATTTCGTCGCCCCCCTCGTTGAGTATCCAGGAGAACCACGAAGCGCGACCAGCGCTGATATGGGCGGCTATCTCGCCGACCGAGCGTAAATTGGGCGCCACGCGTATGGCGAGCTGTTCGGAGGAGAGTGGTTGCAGGACAACGATCAACTGCTCCTGGTAGACGTTCCACCCCTGGAATATGGCATCAAGCACAGGCGAGGTATTGGGAAGCATGGCATTTCCTTTCTACAACGGTTTCATCATGTTGTTTCGAGAATGCGAAGCGATTCGTGTGCCGATTCCTCTCCACCAAGTCTATCATGAAATGAGGTCAGGTGCCTTCCTCATCAGGATACCTGCTTAAGCTGCTACATACAACCAATGGACATCTCATCTCATAATATACACAGAGGCCATTATGCTATGGAAAGGATTAAAGCTTATCATGTCAAACCAGGTAGATAAACCATCCGAAAACACAGGAACAGCCCCAACTCTGAGCATCACCCTCGTCGTCAATGGGCAGTCGTACCAGAACGATGTGAATCCGCAGGAGATATTTCACGAGGCGCTCGAACACGCGCTGCCGCAAGGGCTGCTGGTCGGACACCGCATTCGTATTAAGACACCGGCAGGGGACGAAGTGTTTCCCGACATGTTCATCGGAGAAAGCGTCACCCATTTTAAAACATCCACCTTTCACGTCGAGGCCATCCCGCTGCCGGAAGCAACAGCCGCGCAGGAACAAAATTCCTGGACAAACTTTGGGTTTGATCACCTGGCGATTACCGTTGCAGACCGCGAAGATGCCAAAGCATTTTTCAGTGAGGTGCTGGGGATGAGGATTGTGCGAGATGATCGCCACCAGACTGTGCTGACCACGGGCAATACTGCCATTTTCTGTTTCGGCACTGAGAAAGCGCCGCTCTCGGATGGGCTACCCAGTCGCTGGCACCACATCGGTTTCGTCGTCGATAACCTCGATGCCGCCTATCACCACCTGGCGCATCACGCGAAGTTGCGCCGCGAACAAGTCGGGGACGGCTCAGGCTCCATCTCATCAGATTTCACCTTGCTGGAGCGCAATGAACGCTGGTCGCTCTACTGTCATTACCGCAACGGCGATACACGCCTGATGATCCAACTTTCAGAAATCAAGCCCGAAAATAGAGGTTTCGCGAATCCCCACTATTTCGCGGATAAGATGTACGACTACCTGAGTGGTCGCTATGGAGTGCGCTTCGAAGAAGAAGAATTGTGACGACTCGTGAGCGGCTAATGCGAGACCGCGCTAGTTACAAAGAATGCCAGCAGGATCAACCAGCTAATCGCAAAAGCGATCAACAGGCGCAGAGCCAATCTAGATAACATCATAGAGCGACGGCGCGATGAGATTTGCGTAGTGATTTCTTCTGTAGATGTAGACATAACATTACTCCGTTTATAGCAATACAGTTCCCGGCATCCCTGCCGAGGAAGAGTACTTGTTAGCACCCCCTATCTTTAATAACGAGGAATGTAACGTGGGTTAACATAGAAAAGAGACTGCATCCCCCAAATAGGCATGCAGTCTCCCGTGTGGAAACGTTGGCTACGAAAACTTGCGCTTGCGGCACTGGTCGCATTCACAACTGGCGCGCAGCTTTTCATAAGTGTAGATGCCTGTTTTATGGCCGTCTTCCCACACGGGCGTAAGACCATAACGTCCTACAGGCTGCACGTCGACCAGGGTTGTCTCCTCGACGCTTAAGCTCGTTTTGCTCTGCAACATACCGGGCAGACCGCCTTCGCCTGCGCACCAGGCGCATGGGCAGGCCCAGCGTAGCGCTTCCCAGCTATGGACACTTTCGTGTTCGTCGCTCCAGGTCAGGATCAGTTGTCGTTTTTCGTCGTCCAGTAAAAAGGAGATGGGTGAAGGATGATTGTATTGACTCATTTATTGCCTCTGGGAGTAATCACGTGATATGAATACTGAAATGAAGCCCGAAAGTTCGGGCTTCGCATGTAACATTTGCAACGTTATTATATGTTTTTTTCAGGGATATCGTCCATAGTATGGAATGGGATCAAGCGACCCTGACAACCACCGCCGTAATATTATCTTCGCCACCGCGCTCATTTGCGCGTTCTATCAGATGCTGCACGCTTTCCTGGGGATCATAGGTCTGCACAATTTTCCGCAGTTCCTCATCATCCAGGTACTGTGTGAGGCCATCGGTGCAAAGCAAGAGGAGATCGCCGACCTGCACCTTTTCGGTAAAGATGTCCACCTCAACGTTTCCCTCCTCACCCAGGCAGCGGGTAATCATTTTGCGCTGCGGATGATCTGCCACTTGCTCTGGCTTGAGAAGCCCGGCGCGAATTTGCTCCGCGATGACCGAATGATCGAGAGAGACTTGCTTCACCTGCCCAGCGCGGACAATATATGCGCGGCTATCACCTACGTTGGCGACATAGAGGGTATCATCCTGTAGGACTGCAGCCACGCACGTTGTACCCATTCTTTTATCAGGTGATGGCTGCGGAGACTGCGACTGATTCTCCTGGTAAATGTGTGCATTTGCCTGCTCGACAGCCTGGCGCAGCGCAAGTCCAAGCTCGTCACGCTCATTTTGATAGTAGGCACTTTGAACGATGCTGACAGCCAGCTGGCTTGCTACCTCACCCTGGGAATGTCCTCCAAGGCCATCGGCCACCACAAACAGGGCACCTTTTTTCGACAGAATCTGTGGATCTTCCGGCAGAAAAGAGAGCGCGCTATCCTCATTCAACGAGCGCTGGAGACCAATGTCGGTTCGTTGCGCGAATATAATACTCATGGTATTCATTAGTGTATTAGCCTGCCTTTCTTCAATTGCAAACAAATGTTTCCATCGTGCTATAAACGCTCTAAAGTGTTCTACAAACAGAGATGTCACAAGATCATAGAGCATCAAGGCCCATAACCGTGCAATACCCGTTTTGCCATGCTGTTGCATTGCTTCCCGATAGCAATCGCGAAAGGTGGTAGCCATTTCGCGAGCATATATGCGGCGAAATTCCGCCGGGTAGCAAAACAGCAGCAGGCGATAGAGTGAAGACGAAAAGTTATGGTCGCGCTTCGTGGGAAGAGTGTCCATTACGCGCCTCCCATCATTTCAGAACCGGTCACAATCTGCTTGGACCGGGCAAGGTGAACAATTTGCTCAAGGCGCTGTACTTCCGCACGCATGACGCGCTGGCCAAGGTTGGTCAAGCGGTAGTAACGGCGGCGCTCATCGTCCAAGGCGGGGTCAGGGCGTTCAGCCGATTCCTCGATCAAGCCGTCCGCGATCATTCGTTTGATCGACCCGTAGAGGGTACCAGGCCCCATTCGCACCTTGCCACCGGTACGCAGCGTAACTTCCTGCATGATGCTATAGCCATGACGTTCGCCGTCCACCAACGCCAGCATAATATGTAGCACGGCTGGCGTTAGTGGAAGAAACGCTTCCGGGCTACGTTGTTCTTTTTTCATCGTGTCTCCCGGCAGTAACTCTTATATCCGCGCTTGATATATCTGCCACAGATATAGTACCTTGTAATTGTTTCTTTGTCAAGAGGACAAATGAAATGTATCCATTGTTACTGATGTTAATGACCTCCGTCTTACGGAATAGACAGGCGTCTTTATAGAGTATGGGGTTTAAAAACTTCTCAGGTATATCGAAAAAAGGTAAGGCAAATGTTGAAATTGTTATTACTTGGGGGATTGATCGGTTTCTTAACAGCGTTTATAGGCACCTTCCTGGCTTTGCGCATCCAACATCGCAGGTGGTCGAATTCGCACATCGAGCGAGAAGCATGGGAATCCGCGCAGGAGGGGCACCAGTACGCCTGGGAATTTCACCAGGGGAAGCGATTGTTAGAGATCGAGCAAAGACTTAGCGGGCAGGTACAACAGGTACAGGAGGAGTGGGAGCAGTGGGAGGAGAGAAATAATGATCACACCCGGCAGCTAAGCATTGAGTATACCTTGATGCTACTTCCAAAAATTGAAGAGACGCCGCTTGCATTGAACGGACAGCATCATTTCCACGAGGCGCCGCCCGACTGGGAGCCGCCATCGTTCTACAAAGTCAGTTTGCAAGGTCGTGATTTCTCGCATCGCTATATGGGACAGGCCAATCTACGTGAAGCGCAGCTTGCAGGGGCGAATTTCTATATGGCTGATCTACGCGGAGCGTGTCTGGTAGGGGCAAATCTGGCCGAAGCCAATCTGATCGGTGCAAACCTGGCGGGAGCAGATCTACGCGAAGCCAATCTGGCAGGCGCTAACCTGCTGGTGGCCGATCTGTACCAGGCCATTCTAAATGGAGCCAATCTGCTGGGCGCATGCAACCTGACCACGCAGCAAATGTACACAGCCATATATGACTACACGACGCAACTCGATCCAGCCATCGATATCACGATGAAACGCTTACCAATTCCGCCTGTGAAGACAACCGGTCCAGCCCTCGCGCCCGAACTCATGGGAGGGGCGTTTCAGTCTCCATTTTTGTTGCCACAAGTATCAGATGACAGCCAGCACGCCCCAGGAGGACCAGGTCTTGCAAGAGATAGACAAGAAAACAGGCAACTTGATACAACTATTCCCAGGATAATGCAAAACGGCACAAAATCTGCCATAGCAGGTTAACCAGTTCAGCACACCTGCGATTCCTCTATCATCAATTTTTCTAGCTCTAACTAGAACGCTCTTGCTGCGTTTTGACTACAGAAATAGAAAAATTGTCCCTGTAACACGCTACGTATGTATCAGTGACGCGTCAATACTATACAGGGGGACCCCACAGTTCATATAACTCACGTTGTTCGCGGAGCGCATCAGCCCGGGATGGTGCCGCCTTGTGAATTTCGCCACGATCAGGAGAAGATCGTGAACTAGAGAGTTAAATAGTCTTTAGGAGAAGATGACTTTGGTACAGAAAACAAATCAAGCGAAAAATCCTACCAGCCGCCGTTCCTTTTTGCGCAAGGGACTTGCGGTAGGAGGAGCAGGAACCATCGGCGCCGGGCTGTTGGCTAGTGGGTTACCGGCCTCGGTCTTCGCTGAAGAAAGTGATAGCAGTCTTACAAAGGGAGACGTGGCCATTCTCCAGTTTCTGGCTGCCGCAGAAATCCTCGAGACGGATCTGTGGCAACAATACAACGAACTGGGAGGAGTCCAGGACAGTGAGGTTCCAGGGGGGAGCGGGAGTGCAGCCTACATTAAAGCCCTTCAATTCCTGGACGGGGACATGCCGCAGTATATCCACGACAATACGGATGATGAGTTCAGCCACTTCACGTTCATCAACGCCTACCTGAAGTCGAAAGGCGCGACTCCCGTCAATCTGGATAAGTTTCGCACGTTGCCGAGCAGTAAAGCGACGGGCGCCCAGCAGATCGGACGGCTCACCAACCTCATGCAGCTTACCGTGGACACCACTTACTGGACGCGGTATCGCAGTAGCACGAAGAACCCCGATCTCGGTGACACGTTCGCTCCAGCCATCCCGAGTTTGCTGCAAGGGAAGTTCCCGGCCATTCCCAGATCTGATGCCGACCTCACTCCCGGAGACCACATCCAGGCGATCGCAAACACGGCGGCATTCCATTTCGCGTTTATCGAGGCCGGTGGCACCAGCCTCTACCCATCGCTGGCTCAACGGGTCAGCAATGTAGAAGTGCTGCGCATCTTGCTCAGTATCGGCCCGACCGAGACAGCGCACTTCCAAACCTGGCATGACAAGGCTGGCAATTTCAAAGTGCTGACCGACCCCACCAATAAAAAGTTGGTGTTTCCTGATCTCAATGCCTCTGGCAGCCAGGCAACACAGACCAACCTGATCATGCCCGAGCCAACCATCTTCCTCGACAGGAAGTTCCCACCCGTTTCGATCATTCGCCCGACCGAGACAAAGGGGGCTGCAATGGGCGCGGTCAAGGCCTTGACGGATGACGGGCTTTTCATCGGCCAGCCGCCAGAGTTCTTTGCGCTCCTGAAGCGGCTGGCAGCAGCAGCAGACGCGGCCCAACGCTGATGATACCGCGACGAATGATTTAACCTTTTAGCTTGTGGCGCGCACCATTTGGAGCGAAACGCAGAGTCTTGTGACCTTTCCTCGCTCCAAATGGTGCGCGCTACTTTTGCGTCAGCGCGCCTTCCAGTTTCAACGAAGTTGCAGAGCGCCCAATCGTTGTGCCGTCTCGTTCCAGGCAGCAAGTTGAGCGCTGTGAAGCATCAAAGACGAGCGATCAAGCCGAGCCAGAGAAGCAGGAAACCGCCGACCAGGAGCAAGATGGCAAATTGTATGGTGAGCCCGCCCGCATCGCGGGGCAAGATGAGAAAGAGGAAGCCACAGAGCAGCACGTTGAGACCGGTGCCCACGAGTCGGCCAAGTCGATGCTCGAGGGATCGACGGGATAAAAGCCCCTGGCAGGTCTCACAGGAAGAACTTTGCAGGTGCTGCCAGCAGAAGCATTGCTCACAAGCCGGACAAACGGTGCCGGGCAGGTAACAGTCTGTCGCCTCACAGCAGCATTCGGCCATGATCTCGCTCCATTAGAGGGTCATCGCACCAAAACGGTACGCCGCCTCGCGCCACTGTACGAGGTGCGCCGCTTGTGGCGCAAAGACGCGCGTGGGCGCGTTCTGTGCGATGGCGCGCACTTCTTCCAGGCTGCTCAGTTCGCCCAGGCCCACCAGTTGCATCAGCGCATTTCCCTGTGCAGTCGCCTCGTAAGGCCCAGCGATTACCGGCACCTCGAGGGCATCGGCCAACCACTGGTTGAGCCGGACGTTGCGCGCGCCGCCTCCTACAACATGTACCTGATGAATTATAGCACCAGTGAGCTGGCTGATCTGCTGGAACACCTCGCGATAGCGCAGCACGAGGCTTTCCATAACGCAGCGCGCGAAGGCTGCAGGAGCGACAAGCGGTGCCTGGCCGTGCTCCATGAGGTAGGTATTGATTGCGGCTGGCATGTCCTGCGGGGCCAGGAATCTCGGGTCATCAGGGTCGATCAAGGTGGCAAAGGCTGGAACGGCATCCACGTCCACCAACAGGGTGTCATAATCGATGGCATAGCCGTCGCGCTTCCAGCGGCGCTGGCATTCCTGTAAAAGCCACAGTCCCATCACATTCTTGAGGTAACGCGTTGTGCCAAAGACGCCACCCTCATTCGTGAAGTTGGCGGCGAGCGACTCCTGGGTCATCACCGGCCGGGACAGCTCGACGCCCACCAGCGACCAGGTACCGGAGCTGATATAGCCCCAACTACCGGTGTGCTGAGCGGGGATGGCGACAATCGCAGATCCGGTATCGTGCGTCGCAGGCGCAACCACCTTCGCCGCACCGAGATCGCCGTGCCATTCCGGGAGCACCTCGCCAAGTGCTGTTCCTGCTTCGACGACAGGGGGGAGCATAGCGGACGGAATCTCTAGCTGCTCGAGCAGGTCCGTGACCCATATGCCTGCGACGGGGTCCCAACACTG
>VBFM01000076.1:6163-9370 GCA_005882595.1 Chloroflexota bacterium | reverse complement strand
GCCAGGTAGCGGCGCAAGTTTTCCTCGAAGATCATGGCGGCCCTCTCATTGTATAGTGGAGTGAGGCCCGCGCTGTGAGGGGTGATAAAGACATTGGGTAGCTGCCACAGGGGATGATTTGCAGGCAAAGGCTCCTGGTGAAACACATCCAGCGCTGCTCCGGCAATGCATTTCTCCTCAAGAGCGCGTAGCAGGGCCGATTCATTACAAATCTCACCTCGAGCGAGGTTCACTAAGAAAGCCGTTGACTTCATGGCCTGGAAAGCTGCGTCGTCAAATAGCCCCTGGGTCTGGGGCGTCAGGGGTAAGGCGATGAACACAACATCGCTTTCACGCAGCATGGCATGCAATTGATCAGGAGTATAATAGCGATTGGGAAGAACTCCCTCGGGGTCGCCAACACCGGGGTATTGGAAGCCATAGTCATGGTGATCGATACCTCGCTGCATGGCCAGTACACGCATCCCGAAGGCCCTGGCCAGCCGTGCAACCTGGCGACCAATACTGCCGTATCCCAGGATGCCGATGGTTTTCCCCCACAGTTCCTCTGGCATAAATAAACTGCTGCGCTCCGCACTTGACGGCCACTGTCTCTGCCGCTGTTGCTCAAGCACCAGCGGTAGATGATGGAACCAGGCCAGCACCATACTGAAGAGGTGCTCGGCCATATTGATGGCGTGGACGCCGCTCGCTGAGGTAAAGGTGACCGGAGCCTGAAAAAGAGGAGTATCAACAATGCGGTCAGCTCCAGCTGAATAGAGCTGCACCCAGCGCAAGCGAGGAGCCTTTTCCGGCGAAGGCAAAATGGTAGCGAACGAGGTATAGAGAATTTCCGTTGCCTGCCACAGGTCGTCCGGAACCACTCTGCCAGAACGGGCTGACCTCCACTCGATGTCAAGGTGGGGTGAAAGGAGTTGCAATCGCTCGAGCCAGCCCTCTTCGAGAGGGGCAGTGATTAGCACTTTACGAGACTTGTCAGAAGCACCGGTCAAGAGGAAACCCTCCACTGAGACAACTGCTGAAATTACATATAAGGCGAGGATACTGTCTTCCTGGCCAGAACAAAATAGGTCATACCAATGGAATGGAACATGGGCACACCTCGATCAACAAGACGCTGCAATCGTCGGTGAAGCTCCATACCCCGACGCGCCGAGAAGACTGGACGGCGGAAAAACGAGAATTCGAACCCACGGGTCATACCTCTGATCTTCACAAGACCGAGATGAGCCAGGGTTTTGTCGATAAAACGATTACCATGGAAGTTTATACCTGGCATCTGCTGGCGCAGTCCCAACCGGGCAAGTATATTCTTAATATACCGTTTAGGCAGCGATAACAGCGGATTCAGACGGGGATCGAGCAAGCTAGTCAACCCCGCCTGGTTGGCAGTCGTGAGGATCACACTCCCTCCCGGTTTCGTCACGCGAGCCATCTCACGCACAGCAGGTTCGATTCGCCCAATCCAGGGAAGAACGCCGATAGCCAGCACCAGATCGAAGGATTCATCTGCGAAGGCCAGGGCATAGATATCCCCCAAAGCCACGCTCGGTCGATCAGCCAGATCGGCCTCCATGGCGTGCTGACGTGCCAGTTCGACCATTGACTCCACAGAGTCGATGGCCTGGACGCGAAATCCGCGCTGGGCGAGGGCAACGGCCATGAAGCCCGCTCCACAGCCGATCTCGAGCACCTGACTGCCAGGCGGCAGCGCCAGGTCGTCAATCAACCCCAGTACAGCCGCGTGGCGATCCCGGATAATATCAGCCCGCACACAATTGTCGGCGTAGACTTCTCTCCAGAACCTGGATTGGGACCGGAAGTAAGCATTCACGCTTGCTTGCCGTTGAAAACGTGTCTCGACAAATTCATTCATAATTACTGACCCCATTCCTCAGTCTAACTTCACAAGAGAACAGCGTAGTATCAACTCCTGCATTCAAACACACCTGACCCCTCAACCCATAAATTGTACTTCCTTCTTGTACAATTTTGGTGTTTAATCATGAGCGCGCAAGGTTATTAAGCAGTGCAACAAATGCAGCGAGATTACCCACAGAGGCTAGCTCTAAGCGTGGGCGATGAACACCTGGCCTTCCTTTTTGTTTGTTATTTTCTCGTAGACTGCTATAATCTGCCCGGCTACAACTGATCTATCCAGGTGCTGGATGTCGTTTCTGCCGGTCGTTGGTTCTGTATGTCGAAACGCCTGTTCGAGCGCGGTTGCCAACGCTTCGGGATCGTGAGGACATACAGCGCAGCCACTGGTGCGACCAACGATCTGCGAGACATCCCCTACATCTGTGGAGACGACCGGTACATTGCATGCCATGGCTTCTTTGACGACGTTGGGTGATCCCTCAGTAAACGAAGTGAGAATGAGCGCATTGCTCGCATTGATATACTGGGCGACTTTCTCGTGTGGCAAGCCACTGGCAACGACCAGTTCGGCATATACCCCTCTTGCGTGGAGTTGCTCGACGGTAGCCCGCGCTAGTGGGAAATTCTTCACCGTTCTCCGCGGGTCGTTGCCGAAGAGGATATAGCGGCGATCTTGATCCCAGCCGAGTGCGGCGCGAGCCTGTGCGCGTGGGATGGGGTGGAACAACTCAAAATCTACGCCGTTGGGAATGACGAAGACCGTATCTCCTCCCGGGGCGGCCTTCTTCATTTCCTCTGATTTGACAATAACGGCATCCACTCGACGGCACAGCCAGCGGCTGATACGCGCAACAAGCTCCCCAAATCTGCTATATCCTCCATCAGGAGTCACGACACCCAGTAAGTCGGACCCCAGGAAAGAAGCCACGACAGGTGTAGTCCACTGCATACGCGCAGTCAAGCACCACAGTCCATAATGCCCATGCACAACATCGAAACGCCCTGTTAGTGTCTTGAGAAAGACCTGGGCGAATGCCCCGGCGTAGCGCAGGGGGACGGGGACGGGCTTTGGATGGAGAACCTCTACTTCCATACCGGCCGCAATGAGCGAGTCAACCTGGCTTTTGATATAGGTGCCTTTATCCGGGCGCGCCGCTGTCGGATAGATGCCCGTGACCATCAACACGCGGTATGATTTATTTTTACCTGATGCATCTGCGATTGGCTCTGTACAACCATCCATAGTTTTTTGACTTTCCACTAGTGGTTCTTTGACACCTGCACTCGCGAGGTCTCCCCAACAAGCAAAGGTGGCTCATCCATATA
>VBFM01000076.1:0-6073 GCA_005882595.1 Chloroflexota bacterium | reverse complement strand
CTGCGGATTAAAGATGCCGCGTTGTTGCGCTCGTGGGGAATCAAGCAGGTCATGGGCATATGTGTTCAGGTCGCCACGGAACCACTGTTTGATGGGAACGCTAAAGCCGTGTTTCGGTCGTGCAACAGTCTCAGGAGGCACCATGTCTAGAGCAATCTTCTTCAGCAAGTATTTCAACATGCCATTGCGCAGGCGCATCGTCGAAGGCAGCGACGCTACGTATTCAACCAGGTGCTGATCGAGCAAGGGGGCGCGTGTCTCCAACGAGTTCAACATGCTGGCCTTATCAACCTTGACCAGGATATCATCGGTCAGGTACACTCGCGCATCGACATACTGCATGCTGGCCGTCGCATCCAGGTGGGGCACTTTACGGTATTCACTTAACAGGCGCTCCAACGGGTTGTGATCGCGCACATGTGTAAAATAGTCGTGGCTATACATGGAGGGGCGGGAGCCTTCAGGAAAGAGAGTCGTAGAACAGACGGAACGGGTCGCATGGTCATAGAGCATATTGTGGAGGCGCTTCTTGCCGCGCATACCATCGGGCATCAGTAAGCTTCCGTATCCCAGCAAGAGCCGCGTGAAGAGCGGGATACGGCTTGTCGCTAATTCACGCCCATAATGCACGTAGCCACCAAAGATTTCGTCACCTCCATCACCTGTGAGTGCGACGGTGACGTGTTCGCGCGCTAGCTTAGAAACATAGTAGGTGGGCAGCATCGACGCATCGGCGAAGGGTTCATCATAGGCCCAGACCAGCTGCGGAAGCACCGATATAAGCTCGGGCCGCACAAGAAACTCGTGATGATCGGTGCCAAAGTGTTCTGCAATCTGCCGCGCATAGGGTAATTCGCTATAGTAGTCCTCTTCGAAGCCAATGGAGAAGGTTTTGACAGGCTGCGACATCATCTGGCTCATCAGGCCTACCACGACGCTCGAATCGACCCCTCCGCTCAGAAACGCCCCCAGGGGCACTTCACTCATCAAGCGAACTTTGACCGCATCTTTCAGTAAGGCGATTATACGCTCGATTGCGGTAGCTTCATCATCCTGGCATGTTGGTGTAAAAGGGAGTTCCCAGTAGCGTTTCGTGCTGATCTGCCCATCTTCGTAGATCAAGATATGGGCCGCTGGCAACTTCATGACGTTCTTGAAGAGAGTATTGGGCGTGGGAACATAGCGATAGACCAAATACTCATCAAGAGCGATAGGGTTGACTTCCTTTGGGATGCCAGCTTCGAGGATGGATTTGATCTCGGAGCCAAAGACCAACCGCTGTCCATCCCAGTAATAATTCAGAGGCTTCTTGCCAAAGCGGTCACGGGCCGCGAGAAGGCGCCGACGCTTCCTGTCCCAAATGGCGAACGTGAACATACCGCGCAAGTGCTTGACACAATCATCACCAAACTCTTCATACGCATGAACAATGGCCTCGGTATCGCTATTGGTGTCAAAGTGATGCCCACGCTCTTGAAGTTCTTTGCGAAGTTCAAGGTAGTTATAGATTTCTCCATTGTAGACGATGAGAATGCTCTGATCTTCGTTAAATATGGGCTGGTGACCACCCGCCACGTCAATAATCGAGAGTCGACGGCTGCCCAGGGCTGCCCCATCACCTACCCAGATTCCCTGGTCGTCTGGCCCACGATGCCGGATGACCTGGCACATGCTATCGATAAGCTGTTCAGCCCTATTCAGACTAAGCTCTGTGTCTACAAATCCCGTTATTCCGCACATAAACGTGCATCCTTTCTCTAGCTTCAGAACGGTAGACGAAACATTTCAGATGCCGGCATATCCTTTATGATTGAATATCTGTCTTCCGCAATTCTATGGTAAAGCTCTACATACATGTCTGTAATGTGTTCAAATGCATAGTATTTCTCGACGGTTTCACGAGCAGCCTTTCCATACTCCTGGGCTAGTGCACGATCAAGCAGCAAGGTCAGCAGCGCCTGGGCCATGCCTTGATAGTCTCCAGGTTCGACGAGCAGGCCATTGACACCGTGCTGAATAATATCTTCGCTCCCGCTGACGCGCGTTGCTACACAAGCCATGCTGCAGGCCATAGCTTCCAGGAGAGCATTGGGCATGCCCTCCCACCGCGAGGGCAGCACAGCAAGGCTTCCGCGGTGGAGCTGTGCCTGTACATCGTTCTGCAATCCGGCAAATTCAACGCTGTCCGCAATGCCCAGAGTTGTCGCCAGGTGCTCAAGCTGGGACTGGAGAGGACCATCTCCCACGATGATTAGCCTGGTACGTGGAGGCTGGAGTAGCTGCTCTTGTAGCAGGTGCCACGCTTGTAGTAGTACGTCGATGCCTTTTTCATAGCGCAGTTTGGAGATGCACACGACAACCTGCGCTCGTTCTTCAAGCGAAGAATCCTCGTGGAGTGGAGAAAAACGCGAGATATCCACACCATTGGGGATCAAACGCGTACCAGGTAGGCTGAAACCGTGAGCAGCCAGGTAGCTCACCATACGTGAGCTGAGCACAATCACCACAGCATGAACACTTTGTAACAGAGCGCGGGTAAGGCGTACGACCGGCTTTCCGAGGGCTTCTAATGGAGCTAAATCGCCGCCAATCTCTCTTTGCCCCTCGACTCGTGGAGATAGCACAGTAGCACCATTTGATTCAGCAAGGAGCGAAGCATTGCTCTCGGACCTCACCGTATTAATCGTGCTGGTGCTACGTACCGCAATAATCATCGGCTTGTTGCTCAATCGGCATGCCAGGGCAGTTGGTAACGCCAGCAAGTTGAGTTGATAGACGTGTAAGACATCATAGCGTTGGCGATGGTGCCAGAGTGTCCAACCCAAAACCAGAAGACCCATCAGGTACACCAATTTTTTCAGTAGCTGGGGCAACCGCTCCCGATCTGCTAGCAGTATGCCGGCCACACGAATAACCGGCACGCTATCGATCATTTCACGTCGTGGCCACACTTTATCATGGCGCAACGTGATAATGGTTGTTTCATAGCCTCTCTCACGCAGACTCCGGGCTTGCGCAAGAGCCTGCTTTTCTGCTCCGCCAACCAGTGGAAGAAAGTTAGAGATAGCAATGTAAATACGAAGATTACCTGCCAACTTCTAGCCTTTCTAAGTCAAAGGGTAAAACCTTGTTGCCCTTTGTAAGCAGACGGCGATAGAGTTCCAGACACTGGTCGACAATAGTAGCCAGTTGATAATCGCGGACCACTGTCGCATGTGCCTCCTTACCTAGTCGCTGTGCAAGGTCAGAATTCTCTACGATTCGACGGAGTGCCAGAGCCATCTCAGCAGGTTGTTCTGGTTCCACCAGTAAGCCATTTACGCCATCGGAGATAAGGTCTTCGCTTCCGCTCACTCGTGTCGCCACGCAGGGCAAGCCGCAAGCCATCGCCTCCAGGAGGGCATTGGGCATGCCCTCCCAGCGGGAAGGCAACACGAACGCCCATGATCGCTGCAAGAGATCAACGACATCTCTTCGTAACCCCAAAAACTCTACACTGTCCTGAATGTCCAGTTCCGCGGCAATGCGCTCCACCTGCCGCATCAAGACGCCGTCTCCTCATCTGGGGCATGCATCATTCGTCCCCAGGCATGCAACAGCACATCGACCCCTTTGGCATAGTCCATGCGAGCCACACACACGACATCACGCTCTGGCTTGGTTGGTTCTGGTTGTAATTCGGGCGCCGGGTGAAATTTCGTCGTGTCAATACCGTTAGAGATGCGCACGATTTGTTCAGCGCGAAATCCTCGCGAGGTGAGATAAGGATAGCCACGATTACTCAGAACCTGGTAAAATGCATCTGACTTCCGCAAAAAACTCAGGATTGCGTGGCCGCCGAATGCTGTCTGAGGCAAATAGCTCAGATCACCTGAGGCCGAGGCACAGTCGATAAAATCGACGTTTAAGAAGCTCAGGTCGGTCAGGGTGTCAAGCGTATCGGCCATCAGCTTCACATCCTGCTCCATCTGTGCGCGTTGCGCATCATTTGGACCTGTGCTCTGGATGCTAATGATGACAGGTTTATGGGTGAGCTTGCCAATGAGGGCCGCGGCAGCCGCAACAGGAGACACCTGCAAGACATGGATTACGTCATAACGGTGGCGCAGCCGCCAGAGGCTAAAGAGTATGCCTATATCGATTGGCAAATGCCCGAGCCTACCGAGACGCAATATCCCCCCGCGCTTGTATATCCCACCCACACGCACAACCGGTAAGCCATCAATCGTTTCTGTCCGTTTCCATTTTCTATCGTGACGCAGCGTGACAACAATAACATCATGCCCGAGAGCCTGAAGCTGACGAGCCTGTTTGTCGGCCTGAACCTCTGCACCACCAACCCTGGGCCAGAACTGAAAGGAAACAAGGCAGACACGAATACGGTCTTCCACAATGAATCTCCTCAATATCTCATAGCGAGCCCTAAACTCCAGGGCCTGCTGAAGTGTGTTCAAGCATTTCTTGTCGGACAACCTTCATTCGCGGCTGTGTTGTCTCATCAAGTGATGCTTCATCGGCTTCCGGTAACGGTTTCGGCGTTGACCAGTTGAGCGCAAACGGCAGGGACATCAAGATCCAGAAGTAGACCGCGATTGCCTGAATCCAGAAATCGTTCGACTCTTGAGATTGGAACAACATACAGATAAAGGCTGCTAACGCTGCCGCGTACAGCATACGGCGTTCTCCGGTGGCTTTTCGTAGTCCCGCTATCAAACCGACAAGCATCACAATAAAAACCAATGAGAGCAGGATTACTCCGATGATACCGTGATCGTAAAGGGTACCGATAAAGAGATTGGATGGCGCAGTCGCGATACTGCCAACAGTCAGGCTGGCCAACAGAGCATCGGATGCCTGTAAACCATTACCCAATAATCGAGTCGGATCAAAACTCTGAAGGAGTGCCTGCCAGAGATATGTGCGTCCATTGATCGATGCTATGTCCTGAGTAAAGAAGCGGTCGAAGAGAGGGACGTGCCCAACCGTTTCCAGGAGAACCAGCATCACGGCAAGCGCCGCGACACCGCTGAGCATGCCTATCCTCAGCTTGCGCGAGGGGAGGAAGCAGATCATGACGATGATGGCCACCGGCAAGCTGATATAGGCGCCTCGCGAGAAAGTCACTCCGGTTCCCACCAGGAGGATGAGGGTCACGATCAAACCGACAACGCGCTTGATGCCTCGCAATGTAAATGTGCGATAGATGGCAAAGGGAATCACTATGGAGAGCAGTAAGGATAGCCCTGGCGCCGCGTTATAAATTGAGTAAGCGCGGAACACTCCGGTAGAGTCGAGAACACCATATTGCTTAGTTAACCAACCGTAAATGCCATACAGAGCAATGAACGTAGTTGGCACCAGTATCGCATCGATGAGGCCGAGCATGCGCCGCCGCGTGGTGATTACATTGATCGTCAGCACGCTCAGTGCCGCAAAATCCACGAGACTGAGCCAGAATATTAGAAATGGTACGGTGCCAAGGGGAGAGAGCCCAATGCTAGCTAATGCCCATAGCAGGTAGATAGCAAGGAAGACGAGAACTGGCATGCGTTTAAGTGTCTGTCTGATGGGCACGCAGGCCATCAGAAGAAAGGTCGGAATGGTCAAAGCCGAGAGAAAGTTGTTCCCGTTGAAGAATGGCAGGTTTGAGCCTATGAATGCATTGATCAGTGCCCAGGCAATCAACAGCATGTAGGGATAGCGCAGGAAGACCAGTATGATGATCCCGCCGAAGGAAACGCGCAACGCATAAAGGGAGTTGAAGAACATGCCGATCATTCCGGCTAAGAAGACAGCGAATATGACGCCGGCGCGCCCGGGTTGGCGACTCACATTATACGGAATCCTGAACCAGGAGGAACTGCGTTGCTTCCACGATACCCAGCGTGTGTAGTTATTGCCAAGGCCTAGTTTCCAGATCACTGTTAATACCTCTCCTGGTGGCGTAAGAAGATTGAGCTTGCCGATTGAGCGGCGCAGCGCGAAGAGCAAGATAAACATGGTACAGCAGTATACTGCCGAGGTAGCCAGAGCAATGCCCATGCTCTGCCATAAACGTGCGAAGATATAGTCA
>VBFM01000226.1:0-9614 GCA_005882595.1 Chloroflexota bacterium | reverse complement strand
ATCGGCAATGGTTTGATCGGCATAGCCTGTAAAGACCGGTTGCCGCAGCGCCCTGGCAAATTCGTGCATACTGGCATAACGCTGGTCGACATCGACAGCCAGTGCCTTCAGCAGCACCTGCTCGGTGTTTGGCGAAATGTTCGGATTGAGCAGACGCGGCGCTATTAATTCGTCGTGATAGCCACGATGAACGGAGGCGGGCGGTACGGTCTGCGTGAGCAGGTAATATATGGTCGCGGCCAGCGAGTAGATGTCGGACTGTGGGCTGGTTCTGCCAATATACTGCTCGATAGGGCTGAAACCCTCTGATACGGCCCGCACGATGGTGTGGGTATCGCTGCTGGGATCGTAGAGCCGAGTGAGGCCAAAATCGACCAGCACCGCCGTTGCCTGTGGGGTCAGGATGATATTGCCGGGTTTGATATCGCGATGAATGACGGCAGGATTGCGGCTATGAAGCTCCTGCAATACATCGATGACCGGCAACAACCAGTGCAGGACTTCCTGTTCGCTGCAGGGTCTTCCATGTCGTTTACTCAATTCGAGCAGGTTCTGGCCCTCGATCAGCTGCATGACCAGGTAGAAACGGCCCTGATCCTCAAAGGCATCGTATATCTGGGGAAGATGCGCGCTTCTGACGGTGAACAGCACCGCCGCTTCTGTCAATGCCTGGCGGCGCGCACCTGGCGTCACATCATAAGTCTCTTTGATGGCGCATGGACGATGGCCCTCGCTGGTATCAATACCGCGATAGACGGCGCTAAAACCACCTGTATTGAGCAATGGGCCGATACTGTAGTGGCCACCTATCGATGTTCCGGGCGTCAGCGGCAATATATTGGTCATCGTAGTACTCTTTCAAACAAAGAAGGAGATCATGCTATTCGGTTTAGCATCGTATGTGTTATTAGACGTTTCTACGATACATAAACGTACAAATCTATCTACGTTACAATCCGGCAAGAAGTTGGGTCTAGTACCATGTGGATGTCCTACAGAACATCTGTAATAGGCCGAAAAGAACATTGAGAGGCAAACTATTACCAATTTGTCTCATTGCCCCTCATAGTTTGCAATCATACAGAGGTGTGATAAAATGACACCGTAGGTAGCTGATCTTTGATGTATTCTGCTCAGGGAAGAAGGGGATCGCCCGGTTCTCGACTCCTTTAGCGGGAGAGCCACGGTAGAAGAGAGTAAGCAATTGGAACAGGAAGTTATGTTTGAAGCCGAAAAACCAGCCGAGCCAGAACGCGAAGCCATCCAGGAATCAGACTTGAGTACCCTGGCGCAAAGTGATAGTTTGCGCTTATACCTCCGCGAAATTTCACGCATTCCACTACTCTCTGCAACCAGAGAAGCCTTTCTCGCCGAACGAGCGGAACAAGGAGATAAAACAGCGCGTAACCAACTGATCGAGGCGAATCTGCGACTGGTAGTCAGTATCGCTAAAAAATATGTTGGGCAAGGGCTCTCCCTCGAAGATTTGATCGGCGAAGGCAATATTGGCTTGATTCGCGCCGTTACCAAGTTTGACTACAGGAAAGGCTTCCGCTTCTCAACGTATGCCACCTGGTGGATTAAGCAGGCCATCACCCGCGCTATTTTAGAGGGCACGCGTACCGTGCGCCTGCCGGTCTACATCATGGAAGAGGTGATGCGTGTGAAGCGTATGACCCGCCAGTTGTACCAGGAGCTCGGGCGCGAACCCACCTCGGACATTATCGGTGAACGATTGAACATGGCGGCGGAGCGGGTCAACGAATTGTTGATCTGGGCCGAAAAGGTCTTCTCGCTGGACGCGCCGCTCTCGGAAGAAGAGGAAAATACGCTCGGCGATATCATCGAAGATACGCGCGAACGCGGACCGGTGGAACTCACCGACCAACGCCTGCTCCGTGAGGAGATCCGCAAGGTTCTCAATCAATTGACGATACGCGAACGCCAGGTGATCGAGCTGCGTTTCGGCCTCCTGGACGATCACGACCACACGTTGGAGGAAGTGGGCAAAAAGCTCAAAGTCACGCGCGAACGTGTGCGCCAGATCGAAGAACGCGCCATTCGTAAGTTGCGTCACCCACAAGCCAGCCGTATCCTCAAGGATTACCTTGATTGATGCGTTTATTCTGGTGAAATGATTTCGTTGGACTCCTTGTGCAAACAGGAGTCCAATACTACACACGTAGGGAAGGAGGGCAGCGCTCCCTACCCGAAATCGAGTCCTTACATCCGGCCCGGCGACGAAGTCGGGGTGTGCTGACCGGATGGACATAGTTTGGGTTCCCTGCGCTGCGGAATACATGAACGAACTGGCAGGCCAGAGCCTGGGCGGCTATCTGTTGGAAGAGGAAATCGGGCGCGGCTCCATGGGGATGGTGTATCGCGGCAGGCAAATTGCGCTGGGACGCGAGGTGGCAATCAAGGTGTTGCCGCGCGCTCTCGCAAAAGATGCCTCCTATGTAGCGCGTTTCATCCGCGAAGCACAGATTATCGCAGGGTTAAATCATCCAAATATCATTCAAATCTTTGACGCGGGGCAACAAAGCGGCTTTCTTTATTTTGTGATGGAGTTTGTGCAGGGGCCAACTATCGGCAGCCTGTTGCAAATCGATACTATCATGCCACAACACCTGGCTGCCGAGTATGCCGCCCAGATTGCTGATGCCCTCGATTTTGCCTACAAGGAGCGTAACGTCATTCACCGCGATATCAAGCCCGAAAACTTGATGCTGGACCGCTGGGGGAAGATTAAGGTGATGGACTTCGGCCTGGCACGCGCGCCCGGTCACCAGCAAATTACCATCGCGAAAACGCTGGTTGGCAGTATCTACTACGCTTCTCCCGAACAGGTATGGGGACACACGCTGGACAATAGAAGCGATATTTACGCTCTAGGCGTGGTCCTCTACGAGATGGTCACAGGACAGCGCCCCTTTACCGGTCGTAATCTGCCAGAACTGACGCAGGCTATTGTCGGAGGGTCGCCGCGTTTACCGACTGCGCTCAATTCCGAAATTGCCCCAGGGTTAGAAGAAATCATTCTTGCGGCGATGGCGCGCCATCGCGATGAACGCTATGAAAATGCTTCGATAATGGCGCAAGACCTACGCAACTTGCATTTGCAGGCTCCTGCTACTGTCACCGGAAAACTACGGCAGCTCGGTCAACGCGAAGGCATCGTCCTTCGCCCACCGAAACGCCCGCAGGTACAGCGTCCACCCTACCTGGAACCTGAAGCCGCCAGGTCACCTGCTCGCGAAACCAGCGATCAACTGCAAGGGTCGCCCGCTCCAGACCCGGTACTGGAAACTCCTGGCAATCACGATATAGGTCAGGTGGAGGACATTCCCACCGGGCCTCTCATCAGCGAGCCACCCTTCTCAGCAGAAGAGCAGGGGTCTCAAAGCGCGGAGGCACGTCGGTCCTTCTGGAAACAAGTGCAACGGATCTTTAAGACATCGTCATGATGCTTGCAGGTGAGCGATCTGCGTACTACTATAATATGGTGAGCTATTATCTGAAGTATGGAGATTCTGGCATCATATGAACGTATCAGCAGTGACGTTAACCTTTGTAGCAGGGCTGGCTTCTTTTCTCTCACCCTGTGTTTTACCATTGGTACCACTCTACCTTGCGCAGCTCGTGGGCCAGAGCGTGTATCAATCGACAGGCGAAGAGGAAGATCGCCCGGCGCGTCTCACGACATTTCTCCACGCCATGGCGTTCGTATCAGGCTTTACGCTCGCATTCATCTCGCTGGGCGCAACTGCGAGTACATTAGGCGGATTTCTCAAAATCCACCAGTTCCTGTTGCGACAGGTGGGAGGCGTCTTGCTGGTGATTATCGGGCTTCACATGATCGGGCTGCTCAAAATACCCTTTCTCTACCGGCAAAAACGCTTTTCCTACCGTCCCAATCATCCCAGCTACCCAGCGTCGTTTCTTATCGGGCTGATCTTCGCCATCGGCTGGACGCCCTGCGTCGGCCTGATCCTGGGGCCTATCCTTGTGCTGGCATCTAATGCTGAAACATTACGGCAGGGCGTTCTCCTACTGCTGGTGTACTCGCTTGGCCTGGGCATTCCGTTCCTGCTGCTTGGTCTGGGACTTGATCGTTTGAGCAAGGTATTGAAGTGGTTGAAGCCGCACGCGGGCAAGATTGAAATTGGTACGGGCCTAATCATGATCGTCATAGGCGTCATGATCTATTTCAACTTGCTGCTCTATCTCAATCGCTTCTTTTTCTTTAACCAGGGGATCAATCTCTAGACCTGATCTTAACAATCTTCCAACTCAGCCCGAATCTTCATCTCCAACTCCGGGTCGATGTCGATAGCTTCCCCGGCGTGCCTGTGGGCGAGTTGCATCACGGCCTCACGCAGGCGCTCAGGTGCGCGTTCGATGGTGCAGCGTTCGTGAATCAGCCGCTTCAATTTCATATTGAAATGAAAGCGGCACTCGCAGTGGGGACAGGCAACCAGGTGTTGCTGTACAACGGCGACTTCCTCAACGCTGAGTTCCCGGTCGATATATAGATGAAGACGAGCAACGGTTTCAATACAGTCCATACATTCTTCCATAAACCTTCTACCTCTTGTGGGTTCCGCAAGGGATTCGCTGCTTGTGCCGCCTCGCCCTTAAACTTGTTCTGTACATTCTAACATAAATCATAGTGACTTTCATTCCCAAAGAGAGTAAGATAGGATATACTGCAATGGGACAGGAAGTCACCTGGATGATTGAGGAGCTTTTTTTGCATGTTTGAAGAGTCCAATTCGCCGGGAAACCAACCGGCGTCGACTGATACTGCTGTTCAAGAAGATTTTGAAGCGGGCGTTATCGCACAATTAGATAGTCTCTATCGCACAGCCCTGCGGCTGACCCACAACCCACAGGAGGCGGAAGACCTGGTGCAAGAAACGATGTTGAAAGCATTTCGTTTCGCTCATTCCTATCAACCCGGCACCAATCTGCGAGCGTGGCTCTTCCGTATCTTAAACACGTCCGCCATTAACCGCTATCGCAAACAGGCCACGCACCCAACACCATCCTCGTTGCCCGAAGGAGAGGAGTTTTATCTGTATAACCGTATTCGGGACCTGAGCGGGCAGGAGTTGACGGCGGGGGCAGAAGACGAAGTGCTAAACCGCTATCTGGATGAAGACGTCTATAAAGCGCTCAACGACCTCCCGGTCAACTTCCGTATGCCGGTCATGCTGGCGGACATTGAAGGTATGTCGTATAAAGAAATTGCTGAAGCCCTACAAATACCGATTGGGACGGTCATGAGCCGTATTTCACGCGGTAGACGGCAACTCCAGCAATCGCTCTGGAACTATGCGCAGGAGAAAGGGTATGTCACGGCACGAACACCCGGGGCGTCTGGGGGGAGCCTGGGGACACCTGGGAAGGCTGATTCAACTTGAGGGAGAAGGCGAAGAGACTTCCTTCTCCCTCTCTCCCGGTACTCTCCACCCAGATTTCGCCGCCCATGGCTTCTACCAGTTGCTTGCCAATATACAACCCCAGCCCGGCACCGCGCACGGGGCTATTCATATCACGCTCAAGCCGCACAAAACGCTCAAAGAGGCGCTTCTGGTCTTCTGGCGGTACGCCCGAGCCATAATCGCGGATAGACAGCGTACTCAGGGTATCGCCAGAACGCGCCGATATGTGAATTGGGGAGCCAACAGGAGAATATTTAAAGGCGTTCCCTACCAGGTTTAGAATGATCTGCCTCAGGCGTAACTCATCCGCCATGACAACGATGTTGTTTGGGACATCCACTTCAACGCGCCTGCCCTCTCGTCTCGTCATGCCGTCCATGATCTCCAGGACATGCAGTACCGAGGTGGCAAGCGATACGGAGCCGAGCCTGACCTCTTCAACATCGACCTGGACGCGACTGGCATCCATGATATTGCCAACCATCAGTACCAGCTCATCACATCCACGTTGGGCTTTGGCGATGAAATCAGAACGCTCTTCGAGACTCAAACGATTATTATAATTTTGCAATAACTCAATATAACCCTGCACAGCAGTGAGGGGTGTGCGTAATTCATGAGATGCCGTCATAATGAACTGATCTTTCAGTCGATCCAGTTCCTGAAGGCGTTCATAGGCCGCACGCAGGGCAATGGTGATCTGCGCATTGTCCATCGCTGCCGCGCACTGGTTGGCAAACATGCTTAAAATGCGCCGCTCCTCTTCTGGGAAATGATGTGGGCGAGCATAGAGTAACGCCAGGATGCCGAAATGTTGTTCTCCTTTCACCAGCGGCAGCCAGGCGAATGGGAAATAGGGCATCTGATGCAAGCACGAGGGAACACCGGCGGAAGGGCCGCTCCATACTTGAGGACTGCCTTCATAAAACCACGCTTTCCAATCAGCCTCCTGGAGAGAAATCAGGGTATCCTGGGCTATCAGGCGCTCTCCCTCGCCTATATGGGAAACGCTCTTGAGCGAAAGGTAATCTTCATTAAAGAGCCACACTTCCGCTCCCGCTTTCACCGCCCCGGCGGCAGCTGTAGCGTAAGCAAGGGCAACCTCTTCTATACTCGAGTACGCTTTCTCCAGGGCCAGGTTCGCGCTGTACAGTGTATTGAGCGTAGCGGCATGGCGACCGGCCTGCTGGTAGAGTCGCGCGGTTTCCAGCACCGGTGAGTAACGCGCGAGGAGCAGTTCAACTACTTCAAAATCGGGGCCTGCATACGGCTGGCGATCACCACGCTCACCCAATATCAGCAGACCGATCATATTGCCCTGCGTTCGCACAGGCACAAGCAGGAAATCATTCTCTACGGTGGGCGCGGTTGAAAGGTAGCGGGCTAAGCCCGTGGGGAGGTGTCCTTCAGCTTTGGCAGCCTCGCTTAGCAACAGGGGGCGTTCGGCCCTGGCCACGTTCTCAAGCAATGGGAGATGGGCCTCGAGCCAGCCAGACGGTCCCACAACAGAAGCACAGTTAGTCCCATCTTGGGCCGATGAACTGGCCGCCTGAAAAAGATGCTGCGCAAGGCGAGCGCGAGAGGAGTCATCCTGTTCTTCCGCGAGAGCCGGAGCCGGGTGATAATGACCGGTATCCCTGTCGAACACAAACAGGCACACTTCTTTGGTCTCAAAGGCGTTGGTTACGGCAAGCGTGATCAAGTGAGAAGCCTCATCGATATCGAATGTTTCACGCGTAAGCATATCGGGTTTATCAATCAAACGGCGATAGTACAGCATTTCACTGAAGAAAAGGCGCTCCGTTAGTATGTGCGCCATCCACCAGGCAACGGGAACCAGCACTACCAGCGCAAAGGCAACGAAAAGGATTTGTGCCGTGTGATTGCTCGATATAAATAAGCTGCTCAGCATCACTACAAGATAGCCGAGCACTCCCAGGCTAACAACCCCAAGCATCCATGCAACCACACGACGAATATACACGTCAAACACGAGGATCTGATAGCGCAAAATAGAGTAGCCAAGCGACAAAGGCAAGAATAACACAGTGATGCTACTTAACTGGCCGTTCACACCAGAGAAATTTAATGCCTGTGGCAGCACAGTTAATACCAGCACGGGCACGAAAGCCAGAACAACACCAATCACAAACAGGCGTACCTGCTGGCGATTACGCAATGAGGAAGCCTTGCGATATGAAACGATTATAGAGAGCAAAATACCAATCAATACGATTGGATAATAGCTGATCACTACAGTGCCCAACCAATCTGGAACCTGCCAGGTGGGAATATACTGAAGCGCAGTTCCCGCCGCTGAGACGATGCTCAAGAAAAGTAACAGAGCAATGTATGCTCGCAATAGCCATTGCAGGCGAGTGAGTCTTCTCGAGCTAGGCTCCACAGAGGGGAAAACCCCCAGATAGTCTCGTGGGAAAACCAACAGCAGCACTGCAAAGAAGAAGAGCGCCAGTGATACACCGGCGTCGGCAACCGCTGAAAATGGAGCTACATGTGAGGATGGTCCTCCCTCTGAACCAGCTGATGTTTCCACTGCAAATGCAATCATTATGGTAAAAGAAAAGAGAAAGAGCAACAAAGCGACGCGACGATCGCGCACATACAGCCAGACCAGTGCACCAACGGCCAGAAACATGGCTGCCACAAAAGCCGAGAAACCAAAAAGCGTCCAATTGAGGATGGAAGCGGTTGTGCGTGAGAAGAAAGAGAAGCCATCTACACTCAACAGGAGGAGATACAAAAGTAGAGCAGTGATCACTACCAACAGGCGCACAGATGGTATACGAGCCCAGGCTTTATAGCGCATACAGTCTTCTCCAATGCTTGAAGCGAGTGCTTCAATTATTCCCTCGCCACCTTGCTGTTTATCCCCAATGTTACACACCTACTAGCAGATGCAGGAGCGGGGTAAAAGGTTTCTGAGCTTCCAACTCTTGCAAGCGTTCGCTGGCACGCTCGCGATAGAGTAAACAAATGCCCCAAGCGGTAATTATCCCCTCACGAAATGCACGCATATACGCTTCATTTTCCGTATCGGACAATGTTGCCGCTTGCTGAAGAGCATCTTGCATATTTGCTGTCGACGCGCCTTGCGTTTTTGCAATTTCTTCAGCAGCAAGCACAATAGGCAGTGTTTTCTTTCCGCGAACAAGATCAGATTTCATCATGTTTGAAGTTCTTACGATCTCTTCAGATGATAAAGCCCAACCTTGACTATAGAGCAAATAATACAAGTCATTGCAATCATTGTCAAGTTGTGCCGCAATCCCAAGAAGTTCTCCAAATTCCGCGTATTTTGCACAGAGTTCATCGCTTGCGCCTGCACATTGAGCGCCCATAAGACAGGCAAGACGGAGCAGCGCTCCGGATTTGGTTGCCGCGATCTCGATGCATTCTTCACCGGTGAATTCATGGGTCGGCCGGTTCTCGACGACTATATCCAGATGTTGACCTGTAGACACAACCAAGGAGGATTCCTGGAGCGTTTGAAGCAGGCGGAGAATAGTTGTAGGGGGGATACCTATGTCGGATAGGGAGAGAAGCGCCTGTTGCGCTAATGTGAAGAGGATGGCCGCAGTATTTATAACACGAGCAGTTCCCAGCTCATGGACAATTTCAGTGTGATCTTCGTCTTCTATATCATCGAGCAGATCAATGGCCGTGACAAAACTCTCGACGGCTAGAGCCACACTGCTGGCATAGGTGGGATCGATTTCCGGCGCGACATGCTGCGCCACCAGCAAGGGAAGTAGTGACCAGACACCAGAGGAACGAATATTTTGAGGAGTATAAATATCCTGGTTGACCTGGTGCAGAATTTTTAACTCGTCCTCAAACGCACGTACGACATCCGCGTACACCGCTGGATGCAGTGTACATAAAAAAAAGTGCAGCCGCTCGCGCAGTATTTGCTGGTGAGCGGCGAAAGGATTTACAGAAGAGCCTCTATCCTCGCACATAGGTAAAATGTTATACCTTTACCTGGGTATCAATGCCAAAAGTTGAGGGAGGGATCGATTGGCTTATCGAAAGCCAGATGCGGTACCAGCCGTGACACAACCTGGGCTACTCTCGGCGAAAACCCCTCACGCATAATGACGCCATCAGGGTCGTTCTTTAGTTCCTCGCATAACTTCTCATCGGTGG
>VBFM01000075.1:6604-9316 GCA_005882595.1 Chloroflexota bacterium | reverse complement strand
GCAGTGAAAGGCATCGCCTATATGGAAGCGATTGCCAGGCCCTACACCTGGAGCGAATACCCGGAAGCAGGACGCAAGACCTTCGAGGCATTGCGCTCTCCAGCGGGCGAGCAAATGGTGCTGGAGCAAAACTCCTTCATCGAATTCAACCTGCCCGCAGGTATTCTCCGCAAATTGTCGGAGGAAGAGATGAACGAATATCGCCGCCCGTTTGCCGAACCGGGCGAAGGGCGTCGCCCCACGCTCTCCTTCGCCCGTCAGCTTCCCATCGATGGAGAGCCAGCCGATGTGACCGAGATCGTCACCACCTACGCAGAGTGGCTTTCTAGCAGTCCCATTCCGAAATTATTCATCCAGGGCAATCCAGGGCGTTTACAACCGAGTCAGCTTGCGTTCTGCCGCACCCTTCCTGCGCAAAGTCAGGTGACCGTGCAAGGGCTTCATAATCTGCAGGAGGATTCTCCTGATGAGATCGGGCAGGCTATCGCCAACTGGTTGCAACACCTGAAGTAGGTTCCGTTTGTGTTCGAGATTCTTTTAAAGATCCTCGAACACAAAGAGAAAAGAGAATGAGAAGAACAATGTCAATACAAACCATGCGGGCGATTCAAGTCCATCGCTATGGTGGACCGGAGCAGCTCAAGTTGGAAGAGAAACCGCGCCCAGAGCCACAGACGGGCGAAGTGCTTGTTCGTGTCTACGCGGCCGGCGTGAACCCGATCGACTGGAAAATCCGTCAAGGCTTGATGAAAGAGTTCAGGCCGATGACGTTTCCCTATACTCCTGGCATCGAGGTAGCGGGAGTGGTTGAAGACGTTGGACCCGCTGTGACCGCCTTTGAGATCGGACAGGCTGTTGTTGGTCAGATGGCCGAAGGAGCCTATGCTGAGTATGTCACGGTACCGATTGAAGCGCTCGCGCTCAAACCGAAGACCCTGAGTTTTGTTGAGGCCGCCACCGTGCCGGTGGGTGCGACCACAGCCTGGCGGACGCTGTTTGATAACGGCGGGCTGGTCTCTGGTCAACGGGTGCTGATTCAGGGGGCAGCGGGCGGGGTTGGTCTGTTCGCCGTCCAGCTGGCAAAATGGAAGGGCGCGCAGGTGATCGGCACGGCCTCCACAGCAAATCTCGATTTTGTGCGCGGGCTGGGGGCTGATATGGTTGTTGATTACACGACGACTCGCGTTGAGAGCGTGGTCCAGGACGTGGACCTGGTGCTCGATGGGGTCGGAGCACAGACTTTAAGCAGTTCGCTAGCCGTCCTCAAGCCTGGGGGAACACTGATCTCAATTGCAAGTCCACCCGCGCAGGAACAAGCCAGGGCGCGCGGCGTTCGCGCGTTGATGAGCCGTGGTGCAGCGAGCACTCCCTTACAAACGTTTACGCAGTTGATCGATGAGGGCCAGATCAAAGTGGCAGTTGGGAAGACGTTTTCGCTCAGTGAAGCGCAACAGGCCCACGAGTACGGTCAGAGCAGGCATGGACGTGGCAGGATCGTTCTACAGATCGCCGATTGAAATGTATTGAGCCTTGGGCTTCTCCTGGGTGGGGATCGAGCACGCGAGCAGGACAAGCCCATCGCATTGAAAGCGCTCTGACTCAACCAGCCACACGCCTCTGCTCAGCTCACTTCAGGAGAAGCATTGCGGCCTCAACCACCTGGGGATCAAACTGCGACCCGGCATAGCGACGCAGTTCCGCCAGGGCAGCCGATGGCGCGCACCCTTTTTGATAGGGTCGATCCCACAACCGTCAGGATACGTGCCCCAAAGGGAATCGCCTCTCCCTTGAGGTGGTTGGGATAGCCCTGGCCATCCCACCGTTCATGGTGCGCACGAATCACGGGAGCCAGCGGACGCAGCGCCGGGATATGGCTGACGACCTCTGCTCCGACCACCGGGTGCATCCGCATCAGTTCCCACTCCTCCTCCGTCAGACGACCGGGTTTCTGCAGCACAGCGTCGGGGATCGCTACCTTGCCAACATCATGCAGGCGGCTCGCCAGCGCAATCATCTGCGCTTCCGTAGGAGGTAAGCCCAGCGTGCGGGCCAGCCGGAGCACGAGATCGGCCACCTGGTGGGAATGGCGCCCCGTCGAGTAATCACGTGCCTCCACCAGGGTCACCAGGGCTTCCGCCATGCCTATCAGTGCCGCTTCTTCCCGCCCTTCCTCTAAATGGCTCTCTGAGAAGAGGGCGAGTACCGCGGGGTCGTTGGCCGCGCGCACCTGGTTGCGCCCAAAGCGTTTGGCCCCATACATGGCATGATCGGCAGCGCTGAGGAGCCCTTCGCGCTCCTGGGCCTGCGCAGGATAGCTCGCCACGCCTACCGAACACGTTAGATGGAGGCCACCGCCAACATTGAAGGTATGGGCGGCCACCGCAGCTCGCACTTCCTCCGCCAGGGCCAGGGCTTCGTCAGCCTGCAGCTCTGGCAGGATCGCCACGAATTCCTCGCCGCCCCAGCGTCCCACTGTATCGATGCGCCGCAGCTGTGCCCGGACCAGACTTGCAAACTCACACAGCACGGCATCGCCAGCCGTATGCCCGTAGCCATCATTGAGCGCTTTGAAATGATCGAGGTCGAGGAACAGCAGCGAGCAATCCCGCTCGTACCGCTGCGCGCGTTCCAGTTCCTTGTCGAGCTGGGCAAGCAGGGCCCGGTGATTGGGCAACTCGGTGACCGGATCGGTCGTCGCTAGGGCCAGAATGC
>VBFM01000075.1:0-6521 GCA_005882595.1 Chloroflexota bacterium | reverse complement strand
TGCAATGCGACGCGCTAACTCCTGGGCAAAGGACAAATCGTCTGGCGTGTAGTAGCGATGCGCTTGAACGGAAGAAAAGGTGATGGCTCCGATGATCTTGCCGCGTGCCAGCAGGGGGACACCCATATAGGACTCGAGACCAAGCGCACGCATAATCTGCAGCAACTCCGGGCTCCGTTGTACTGACTCTAGTATGTCAGCAGAAATGGTGGATACCAATTCCGGCTTTCCTGTTTGCAGTATTCTCTGCACGCCATGCGTTATATTTACCTTATCCTTATAGAGTTCATACAGCTCTCGTACCAGGACGATTTTTTCAGAATCGATGTGGTTGACCGTGATTTCTTTGATCTGTTGCTGCTCATCTACCAGCGCAATGCGGCAGTAATCAGCAAGGGCGGGCACAATCAGCTGGGCGACCTCTGGCAGCGTAAGCTGGTGGTCGAGGGAAGAGACTAACGGATTGCTGGCTTCATTGAGCAAGTGCTGTCGTTCCCCAGCCCGTTTGCGCTCCGTGATATCGCGGTAATTGCCCACAATGGCTCCGATAGCGGGGTCAGACAGCAAGTTCGTCCCGATGCCTTCGATCCAGCGCCAGGAGCCATTCTGATGGCGTGCGCGGAACTCAGCCCTCACGCTCTTGCCTGGTTCCTGCACGATGGCCGCCAACACCTGCATAGTGCTATCCACATCATCAGGATGAATCATTTCAAAGGCAATGTGTCCGACGAGTTCGTCGGGCATGTAGCCCAGCAAGCCTGTGGTGGATGGGCTGACATAGAGCAGCATCCCCTTTGTATCAATGAGGACAAAGGAATCAGAGCTCTTCTCGATCAGGGCGCGGGAACGCTTTTCACTTGCGCGCAGCTGTTCTTGCATCTGGTTGCGTTCCGTGATATCACGAGCAAAGGTAGAAGCCCCGATAATCTTCCCGCTTGCATCCCTCAGCGGCGAGACCGTGATCGATACATCAATGCATCTCCCATCTTTTCGAGTGCGCACCGTTTCAAAATGCTCAAGACGCTGTCCTTCCGCCAGCCGTTGCATCATTTCTTCCCATTCCTGTCTGCGTTCAGCTGGTACAAGGATGTCAATGGATTGGCCGATCATTTCGTGCGCACTGTAGCCATAGAGCCGCTCGGCACCTGTGTTCCAGCTCAACGCAATCCCGTCTAACGTCTTGCTGAAAATGGCATCATCGGAAGATTCCACGATCGCTGCTAACAGGCTCTTTGCGATTTTGGTAAAGCGCTGATCCACGCCTTGCCCCACGTCTTCCAAAGAAAAGGTCTTTTGGGCATGCGGTGGATGAAAGATGTGTTGCTTCTTTGATGGAAGAATCAGATTGCTGCGGTGCGAGCGCGTCAAAAAATCTTCGTGGGCCAGGCCAGGTGAAAGTATTTTACCTCTGTCTACGAATAGATTCATTACCACAACAAAAGAAGTATACTTCACTATCTCAACAAGAAGCATAGATTAGTACATTTGGATGTTTTGTATACTCGATGCTTGCTTGTTGTATGTCTCATGTAGAGGTTGAGACTGTACTTATCCACAACTGGAACATCACTGTGTCAGCGCGTTCCAGCGCGTTCATGAGGAAGGGGTGGTTATAAAGCTGCTTAAGAACTTACCTCATAGGCTGTTGTGGTTTAAGACATCAACCATCCACTCCATGTAAAGCAATCCGAAACGGAAAGAGCTTCGCGCTCATCACACCCTTGCTCACCGCCGGGTCGCTCTTCATTAACGCCAGCGCCTCCTCGTCAGAGCGCGCTTTGAAGATGACTATCCCCATGCCATCTTTATCGGTGGTCAGTGTGCGCCCGGCCAGCATCACAACCCCCTCCCCTGTGAGGCGCTCGAGGTAGGTAAAATGCTCCCCTATGATCTCCTCTTCTTCCGGAGTTTTACCCTCTACCAGCATTTCGTGGCGCGTGGGTTGGATTCTGTACAGGTAATGTTTCGTCTCATTCACGGTTCGTCCTCGTCTTCTACGGAGCGGTGAGTTGATAGTAATCGGCCAGTGTTTGAGCTGGCGTCATAAATCCTCCATAAATGTATGTGGTGTGGAAACCTCCGCCAGTCGGCGTTGCAGGAAAGCGCGTTCTCGCTCATTGTGACACAGGCGCAGCGCCTGGGAATAGGCCTGGCTCGCTTCGTCTAACCGTCCTGCTCGCCTCAACAGGTCGGCGCGAGTCGCGTGAAAGAGATGGTAATCGCGCAGCGCGTGCCTCAATGCCGGTCGATCAAGCAGCGCCAGCCCGCGTAGCGGTCCATCCGCCATCGCTACGGCCACTATCCGGTTCAGTTCGATCACAGGTGAAGGGCTCATGCGCATGAGCCCTCCATACAGTGCTGCGATTTGCGCCCAGTCTGTGTCTGCCGGTCGCTTTGCCTGGGCGTGGAGAGCGCTGATCGCCGCCTTGATTTGATACGGACCAGGTCGCCTCATCCGTAGCGCCTGTTCAAGAATACCCAGGCCCTCCTGTATCTCGTCCTGGTTCCAGCGCGAGCGATCCTGCTCCTCCAGCAGCACCATTTCTCCTCCTGAACCTGCGCGCGCCCCGCGTCGCGAGTCATGCAGCAGCAGTAATGCGAGCAGGCCCAGGCTCTCCGGCACTGCGCTCAACAAAGACTCCTGGGTCAGCAGCATGTTCAAAACGCGAGCCAGCCGGATCGCTTCGTCACACAGATCCCAGCGCATCAGCTCGTTCCCGGATGTGGCCGTGTACCCCTCGTTAAATATAAGGTAGAGCACGCAGAAGACCGCGTCGACCCGTTCTTCCAGCACATCGGTCGGCGGCACGCGATAGGGAATGCCCGCGTCGCGTATCTTGCGCTTGGCTCGCACCAGGCGCTGCGCCATCGTTGGCAGTGGCACCAGGAAGGCGCTGGCAATTTCGGGAGTGGATAAGCCGCCAAGCGTATGCAGCGTCAGGGCCACCTGTGAGTCCAAAGCCAGCGCAGGATGACAACAGGTAAACATCAGCTTGAGACGCTCATCCGGTATCGCTCGATCTTCCATTTCCGCTGTTGCCTCCTGTGCATCCTGCTCGGCCAGTTCCTGTAATACCGCCTGCTTGCGCGCCAAAGTACTCGCGCGGCGCAGGCGATCAATCGCTTTGTTTCGTGCGGTCGTCGTAATCCAGGCACTCGGATTGCGGGGAACACCATCCACAGGCCAGCGTTCAAGCGCCACGAGCATAGCGTCCTGCAGCGCATCCTCGGCCAGCTCGAAGTCCCGCACGGAACTAATCAGCGAGGCCAGAATGCGGTCGGCTTCCTGGTGAAAGGTATCTGCCACAATCCGGTGTATTGCGTCCATTGCCCCCTACCGGTATAACTCGAACTCCATGACCGGTCGAATCTCAATCCGCCCACAGAGACCCACGGCCCCCTGCTCTGCAAGGGTATAACTCGAACTCCATGACCGGTCGATCTCAATCCGCCCATAGAGACCCACGGCCCATGCTCTGCAAGGGTATTACTCGAACTCCATGACCGGTCGAATCTCGATAGAGCCATCGGCGGCCCCAGGAATCTTTGCCGCGGCTTTGATCGCCTCGTCAAGGTCCTTACAGTTCAGCAGATAAAACCCGCCGAGCTGCTCTTTCGTCTCAGCAAATGGCCCATCTGTCGTCAGCATCTTACCATTGCGCACCCGCACAGTCGTCGCTGTATTGGTAGGCATGAGCGCTTCCCCGCCCTGCACCTCCACCGCAAGTTTCTTAAATTCGTCATCCAGGGCATTATAAGCTGCAAATTCCGCTCCCAACTGCTCCTCGCTCCACTGCGAGTGAGCCACCTCATCTTGATAAATCAGCAACAGGTAACGCATCTTCTTTGTCCCTCTTTCTTCTTTCTCAATACCAAAAGCCTTTTACAAGAGCGATCATTTCGCCCTTCCAATATAACGACGAACGGGATTCTCACGATTCGACACGCCTACAAGTAAATATAGCATGAATTTTCCAACCCCCAAATGAGGATAGAGAGACAATCAATCGTCTCTCCCCATGCACGCCTAATCATTGTAAGGGCGGGAGCGGAGGATGAAGTGGGGATGGGACCCTTGCGGTCGCCCTGGTGGGGGTACGAGGCCAAATTCGATCATTCTTAACGTAACACCTACAAGATCCTAGCGGTCGCCCTGGTGGAGGTACGAGGCCAAATTCGATCATCCTTACCGTGACACCTACGAGATACTTGCGGTCGCCCTGGTGGAGGTACGAGGCCAAATTCGATCATCCTTACCGTGACACCTACGAGACCCCAGCGGTCGCCCCAATAGATTCTCTAAAATGTTCCCAATCTGCCATCTAGCCCGTTATAATAAATAAGAACCCTCAAAAAGTTCCAAAGACGAGTATACTAAAAGTATACCCCTACCCTTGTACCTTGAACATTTGAAAGGAAGAGTGCCTATGCAGCGCACTATGTGCAAAGGCAAGATTCACCGCGCCACCGTCACCCAGGCCAACCTCAACTACGTTGGCAGCATCACCATCGATGCAGACCTGCTGGAAGCCGCCGATATCTATCCCTACGAAAAAGTGCAGGTCGTCAACGTCAACAACGGTTTCCGTCTTGAGACCTACACTATCGCGGGTGCCCGTGATTCCGGGGTGATCTGCCTCAACGGAGCTGCCGCTCGTCACGCCGCCGAAGGCGACATTGTCATCATCATCAGTTACGGACAATACGACGAGCAAGAAATTCGCGCCTTAGAGCCGCGCCTCGTCTTCGTCGACGCCGACAATCACATCACCGAAACGAAGCGCGTACCGCTCATCGAAATGCTACCCGAAACCAGCTTAGCCAAAGCCGTCTTCTAACGACTTCCCAGTAAATGGTTGGATGAATTACTGCTCAGCCTCTTCCTACCAAACGTTTGTAAGATTAGCCCTTCCTCTTTCAATCCCCCTACTCGTAGCGGATCACCTCAGCAATACGCATTCTCGACGCTCCCAGCGCCGGAGCAATGCTCGCCACCGTTGCAACCAGCAGCATGAAGCCCAACAGCGCGACAAGCATCAGAGGATTGAACGAGAAGTCAATCTCCAACAACACCGCGCTCAGCAGGTTGACGAAGATGTATGCGCCTGGGATACCTAGCAGCACAGCCACAATCCACGCGATCAGGCTAAATGCTATCCCCTCGATCCAGAAGACCCCGGCCACTTGCCGCCCTCTCGCTCCCAGCGAGCGCAGTATGCCGATCTCACGACGCCTTTCGAGGACGGAGGTCGTCAGCGTATTTGAGAGACCCAGGATGCCTACCAGCGCGACGATTACCGCCACCGCGTCGAGCAATACCGCTATGATCTGGAGTTGTCCCTGGTTGCGCTGTATATTTTGCTGCTGCGTCTCCGTCGTAGGTGACACTCCGAGTCGGCTTAGTGCCTCGTCTACCCGGTTAGCTAACAGGTCAACGGCGCTCTGCGTATGGTCCTTTGCCTGGATCATCAGTCCCGTAGTCAGGTCCGCCGGGCGACCATCGAAGGCGTTCAGGTTCGCAAAATTCGTCAGTCCGGCGCCCAGTGACCCGGGGCCGGCGTTGCTTACGTCATGTACAATGCCGATGATCTTCCAGGATGCCGTGTTGGTCGCGCTTGAGAAGGTCAGGCGATCTCCCACCTGCAGGTGCCCCTTGCTTGCGGCAGCATCGCTGATAACCAGCGCTTGCGCGTCATTTGCATTGAACCACCGTCCAGAGATCAGTTGACGATGGTAGAGCTGCGTATCGGGTTGCAGCCCGGTCATTTCTATAACTCCCCATGGTGTCGTTGCCTCGACAAACACGATTGGTTCGACCCGCGCCACGTTCGGCAGAGCCATCACCTGGGTACGCATCTCACTGTAGGAATGCGGGATGGTGAATGAAGAGACATCGAAGCTGTAGGTATTGAAAAGCTGCGTGATCGTGCCATCTACCGACCCGTTCGTTGTCTGCACCGCCAGAAAGGTTGCGCCAGACAACGTGAGCGCCAGCAGCGTCAGGATAGCGCGTCCGCGCCTGCGGAAGAGGCCGCGTACACCCAACAATGTGGTCTGTGGCACCCGCGCCACGCGCGAAAACAATCCAGGCTGCTTTCCGCCACTATTCACACCATAGGCCGCCATCGCCTCACGAACTGTAATCCGTGTTCCTCGCCAGAGAGGAAACAGCGCGGCCAGCAGGGGAATGCCCATACCAACCAGCACGCTTGTGAGAATAGCGCCAGGAGGCACCTGCAGGCTGCCGAGATCAATCGTTATGATGTTGGCTATGAATGTTGCTATAGCCGACCCACCGGCGATGCCAAGCCCGATACCCAGGGTCGTGCCTATGGCCCCGTAGATGCCTACCGAGACGAGGTAGCTTCGTAGTATCTTCCCCTGGATGCCACCCACGGCTTTCATAATCCCGATTACCTTTGTTTGTTCAGCGACCAACGTTGTCATCGTGTTGATGATGAGGAAGCTTGTCAGCAGGAGCGCAATGAGCGAAACCATACGTAACACAAGCAGGATACCCG
>VBFM01000074.1:0-5663 GCA_005882595.1 Chloroflexota bacterium | reverse complement strand
GCCAAACGTCTATTACCTGTGATAGGGGCGATTTCTGATCGCATCAAGCGTGACGCCTATATTCAAAAGCTGTCGACCATGATTAGTATCGACGAACGCAGTCTAAACGAAGAGTTGCAGCGGGTACTGCGTGGACAGCGAACGACAGGCGTGACGGCTGCATTCACAGACCGGGGAGGGCCGCGAGAAGAGCGGTCCAGCCGCGAAAAGGCGTCATCCGAGGGCCTACAACTCCTGCCGGAGCGCCAGGTAGCGGGGTCCGTGGAGGCGGAGCATGTGGGGGAAATAGGAGAGAGACAGGAAGATACCCAGTTCAGACGCCATAATGGAGCAAGTAGAACATTTGGACTTGACAGGAATGGTAATGATAGGGTAAAATGGGAGGACTACCTAATCGGGCTACTCTTGACGAATCCTGGGCTAAGCACTCAAGTTTGTGGTATAATAAACGATGGTGACTTTGCAGGGACAGACACGCGAGAGTTGTACCGCATTTTCAACTCGGTGGATCAACGTGGTTCTTCCCCCTTATTTCAATCCTTAGAGCAAACTGTGCCTTCTGCGCTGTTGGCAACTATCGACCGGGCGCGGAAAAGCGTTGAGTCGCGGTCTCCTTTAGAGGGAGCAGGACTGGCAAAAGAAGCAGTCCAATGTGCTACCCGGCTCAAGCGAGCACAATTAAAACAATTGAATATAGAATTGCAAAGCCTCTACAATGAGGCAAAAGAAGCTGGTGATAGGGCATTAATGCGGCAGTATCAGCTAAAAATGCGAGTAACTCAACGAGAGTTGCTTACAATTGACTCGGCGGTGCGCATGCATTTATGAAAAATTGAGTGCGGCGTAATAACTTGTAGCGAATGTTGGTATCATCTTTATTGAAATTAATCAGGAGACAGGATTTATCGTTTTTTATCCCGTTTATCCTTAGATGCCTGTTTTCTGAGAGGGGGACGACAGCATGGTGAATGAAGAAGTGTTAAAGTTAGTAGTCCAAGATCGTATGAACACGGAACCTTTGTCTGATATGTTTGTTGTGGGTCCGTTTGACGAAACCCTTATGGGTAGCAATGATAGTGTTTTTACTATTGGCACGATTGGTGGTCATGCTAATGCCGCCACGGGAGGAAGCTTTGTAACTCCTGTCGATACGACTGAATCGTATGACCTGTTTAAGTTACAGGACGAGGAATCTATGGATACCCTGGATCCAAGCAAAGAGCCACCCGTAGATTGGGAGCCTGGGCCTGAGGACGAGGTTGATGTTGAGGAGGTTGCGCATAACAAGTGGGAGGAGTTACACGAGGGCCTTGGCTTAGTAGTTGCTGACCTTGAGAGCAGCCTGGACGATCCCGTGCGCATGTACCTGCGCGAGATCGGGCGTGTTCCCCTGCTTTCCGCCGAGGAAGAGGTGCGCCTGGCGCGCCGCATGGAGCGTGGCAGAAACGAGCAACTCCGGTTGGCCGCTCTGCGTGATTATCGCATTATTGAAGATGGTGAAGAGGCCCAGCGCCGCTTGACCGAGGCGAACCTGCGCCTGGTGGTCAGTGTCGCGAAAAAGTACATTGGCCGCGGTATGAGCCTGCTGGACTTGATCCAGGAGGGGAATATTGGTCTGATTCGTGCCGTCGAAAAGTTCGATTACACGAAGGGGTACAAGTTCAGCACGTATGCCACCTGGTGGATTCGCCAGGCCATTACCCGTGCTATCGCTGACCAGGCCCGCACGATTCGTATTCCCGTCCACATGGTGGAGACGATCAACCGCCTGATTCGCATCAGCCGCCGTCTGCTGCAAGACCTGGGGCGCGAACCTACGTCCGAGGAAATCGCTGAGCAGATGGAGATCAGCCCGGAGAAGGTGCGCGAGATCATCAAGGTCAGCCAGGAGCCGGTCAGTCTCGAGACGCCGATTGGCGAGGAAGACGACAGCCACCTGGGTGATTTCATCGAAGATCATACCGCGCTGGCTCCCGCCGATGCCGCCAGCCATCAACTGCTCAAAGAGCAGGTGGAAGACGTGCTGGATAGCCTGACCGAGCGTGAGCGCAAGGTTCTGCAACTGCGCTTCGGCCTCGACGATGGCCGCAGCCGCACGCTGGAAGAAGTCGGCAAGGAGTTCCATGTCACGCGCGAGCGCATTCGTCAAATTGAAGCCAAAGCGCTGCGCAAGCTGCGCCATCCCAGCCGCAGCCGCAAGTTGAAGGATTACCTGGATTAAAACCTGTATATCGTTGGATAAAAAAGGCTGTACGCAATCCTGTTGCGTACAGCCTTTTTGTTTGGGGTTAGCTTTCGAGAGCGAAACCGAGTCCGAGCGTCACCTGGTACTCGATGCCATCAGCAGTAATGCGGCCTCGCTGCTCCTTGACCTCGAACCACTGGATATTGCGCAGCGTCTTCTGCGCACGTTCTACAGCCCGAACCCGACTTTTGAGGTGCCTACCAGCTCTGTTACCCGGTAGATATTGCCTTCTGCCATGCTCGTTGTCTCCTTTTTTCACATTGACGCTACAAAAAGACCGTGCACCGATACCAGGGTGTGGCTACGCCGAATATCAAATTATATCATGTGGCAGTCACCATAAAGCGGCAGCAAGGGCGTTCGCCACGTTCGCACTGTTCCCTCACCGGCACTCCCGCAAGTTCAGTTACCAACGCCTCGGCCAGGAGACAGGCCTCGGGATGTCCGGGTACTACTGCGGCGAGGGGGCAGCTGAAGCCGCGAATAATGTAGACGCCATTTTCATCTCCAAGTTCTGCCATACCGCCAAGTTCGTTCAGTACTTCCACGGCGGCTTCAAGCCGGACGCGCAGATTTGCCTCCGGGGTATGCCACTGTGAGGCAATGCGACGACCAACGCTGCGCAGCATTTCTTCTAACTCTTCTCTGCTCATGCGCTCGGCGAGTACTTGCAGGAGTTCATTCAAGATCTGTCCGTACGATTTGGGAAACAGGTACTCAGCTTCGGGAGCCAATTCATAGACAAATGCCGGTTTGCCACTGCCGCGGCGCTCTCCATGCTGGCGCACAAATCCATCGCGTTCCAGCGTAGCAAGGTGGGCGCGCACAGCGTTATCTGTCAAAGCAAGCTCACTGGCTAAATCATCCACTGTGCGTTTTTCCCGGCGCAACAGCGTTAGAATGCGCCCGCGCGTGCTTGCAAAAAAACGATTATTCCAGTTTAGACGTGGCATGTTCCTCCTCCAATATGCTACCAGTGTAACGAATTTCTAGCCTTTTGTCAAGAAAGTCAATTAAGTTATTGACTTTCTAAAATAATTATGGTATAGAAACCTGTAGGGACGCGATTTATCGCGTCCACATTGAGGCATCTCGTAGGTTTATGGACGCGATCAATTGTGTCCACATTGAGGTATCTCGTAGGTTTATGGACGCGATCAATTGTGTCCACATTGAGGTATCTCGTAGGTTTGTGGACGCGATAAATCGCGTCCCTACAAGCAATCATCCGAAGGGAGCAATTATCATGTGTGAAGAATGTGGCTGCCAGGTACAGCAGACCGGTATTGTCGCCCTTACAAGCAGCGATCCGGCTTCTGATGGCGTTTCCTCACCCGGAGTTTCGACCAGGCAACCGTTCGCGGAACGTTTAAGTGATCAATTGCAGCGCATCATCGGCGTGTTGATCGGTTCCAATCGCAAGCCGCCGCGCCGCTTCAAGAGTTTTCTCAATGGCACCTGGCTCGGGCACCCGTTGCACCCGGTGCTTACAGATATTCCTGTTGGGGCCTGGGTAATCACGGCGATCTTTGATATCATCTGGCTTATTTCTCCCGTTAGCTGGGCATGGGCTGCGCGTGGCGCGGAGGTGACGGTGATTATAGGCATCCTGGGCGCGCTTGGCGCAGCCGCCACCGGGTTTGCCGACTGGAGCGATACCTACGGTTCAGAGCGGAGCGTTGGACTCAATCACGCCATCTTCAATTCGTCAGCGCTGCTTCTCTATATCATTTCGCTCGTGCTGCGGCTGACACAATCCTCTGGAGACAGCATCGCAGCGGCCATAGTTGGTTTCATTGGCCTGGGGGTGATGACCTACGCGGCCTACCTGGGCGGCGAGATGGTTTTTACCAAAGGGACATCTGTAAACCACACTGCGTGGGAGGAGGGAAGTAGCACCTATGAGGCAGTCATGCCCATCGAGCAGGTTGAGGAGAACAAACTGTATCGCGTCGTAGCTTCTGGTGTGCCGGTAGTTTTGCTGCGCCAGGGTTTACAGTTTTACGCCATTTCCGCCACGTGCCCTCATGCTGGAGGGCCACTAGATGAGGGAACCCTCCAGGGCGATGTTGTGCAATGCCCCTGGCATGGTTCCCGTTTCTGCATGCGCGATGGAAAAGTACTCACCGGCCCGGCCACTGTCAACGCGCCTCGCTATGAAGTGCGTGTACGAGATGGCCAGGTTGAGGTCAGGCGCGTTAGTCAGCACTGACTGTTCTGGATAGTGAGTTTTTACAATTTCAGACTCAAAAGTGCAAGAATCCCAAAAAGTGCAATTATGCACCCAGAAATGCGATTGAGCCAGAGCAACCACATTTGAGAAAATTTGCTTCGTAGCAGGCTGATACTGCTGGTTAGTACGCACCACCAGAGGGTTGAGCCGAGAAACACACCTAGCACAACCAGGGTCGCGGTAAGGTAGCTTCTGCCGGTTGTACCTGCCGTGCCTACACCGAGACCCGCGAAGACGGCTGCGAATGACAGGATGGTTAGCGGATTGGTGAGAGTGAGCAGAAACGTGGATGTGTATGCGCCCACGAAGTTGTTTGCTCTGGCTTTCGTCGCGGCTGCCCGTTCTGCAGGCAGGGTCAACACTGTTTTGATGCCCAGGTAGACAAGAAACAGGCCGCCCACCAGGCGTATCCATACTTGTTGACTGACGAGAAACGCGCTGATAATCGTCAGGCCAAATCCGGCGATAGTACCATAAGCGGCATCAGCCGTCGCAATGCCCAGGCCCGATACCAGGCCGTAGAGGTATCCTTTAGACAGTGTTCGTTGTATACATAATATGCACATAGGGCCAACAGTGGCGGCAATCGAAAGACCTATCAACAGACTACGTAAAAAGAGACCGGTATCCATGTGTTCCTCCTTTAAGTGAGAGCGGATTATGACGCACAAAAAAAGTCGCCAGACCTTCAAGAGGTCTGGCGACTTTAGCGTCTGCTTTTTTTAGATGCTGAAAGGCATGCGAAGCAAACCAAACCTCCAATAGAGTTGGTTTGCCTGCTGGTTCTTAGCTATGGTTTGCGAGCAATGATTATGTATGCTCAACGTTATACTCCCGTTGTTTTCAGCCGGATAAGTTATTGTTAGTATAGCGAATGTGGCTGGTAAATACAATAGTTTATAATCACCAACATCTATTGTTCACTGACTATACTGGAATCAGTACAGAGCAGACAATCATAGACCATCCTTATCCATGGGGAAATGAAGCTTATGTTGGTTAAACAACCTGGCGATTTGCTATCATCCGGTGTGTTCTCGGAGAGCATGCTGCACTCCCGCGGCGGTATACGCCTGGCAATGCGCGCCAATCGTTGGTTGTCTCCACTTATACCGCGAAGAGAACAGGATAGCTCCTCACACCGGTGGAAGAATGAAAATTCTGCCGCGAGACAGGGAGAACCTG
>VBFM01000073.1:4901-8475 GCA_005882595.1 Chloroflexota bacterium | reverse complement strand
CCAGAGCTCCTGGGGTGTGCCACGCTTTGGATTGATTGCTCGTGTACATAATAGTGGACATGATGTCGATTGAACGTGCCATGAAAGGAAAGAGCATCGCGAGAAGCCAAAGCACGGTATCTGACAAGCAGCCTGGAAGGAGGCACTGATCATGAGCGAACGTATTTTAGGGAGACACACAGCAGAACTGGATGAGCAGGGAACGCTCACCCTCTATGGGCCCAGGTCGCGGGTAGCGTTACCGTATGATGAAGCCTATGCGCTACTGATCTGGCTCTATGAGAATCATCGAGATACCTTATATCAGCTAACTCACGAGGATCAAGGAACGGCGCAGCATCTTTCGAATACGGGTGCTGAAGGCGTCATCGCGGTGTCGGAAGAAGGACAGGGTGATGCCTATGCATTTTAGCTTCGTTCGTCTGTCTCTGTTGTAAGGCTTGTGAGTAACGAACCATTAAGGGGGCATTCGAACCACTATGAAAGTCAAAGATGTGATGACCACAAAGGTAATTACAGTCAGAGAAGAGCAGACGAAGCAGCAAGCGGCTCTCTTGCTTTCTCAGCATCGAATTAGCGGTTTACCAGTCGTCAAGGATGAGAATCTATTAGTGGGTGTTGTTACCGAGTACGATGTCATCGCCAAGGAGGGAAAAACGGTCGGTGATATCATGACTCGTGGTGTCATTAGCGTTGCTGCGGACACTGAGCTGGAAGAGGCGAATCATATTCTCGTACATGAACGCATCAAGCGTCTGCCGGTACTTGATCAGGGTAGAGTGATTGGCATTGTGAGTCGCGCCGATGTGGTCAAAGAGATCGCTACGCGCTGGGTGTGTTTTGTCTGCGGTGAAATGGTGCATAGCGAGGAACAGCCGCAACATTGTCCCCGTTGTGGAGCGGTAGAAGTTGCTGCTTCGTCTGAGCCTCTGCCACCGGGGTCGTAATGAGCCGGTTATTTCGGATCCTGTGTATCTCGTGATAGCTCTAGTAGCCGGGCTTATCGCCGCCCTTGACAAGAAAGGACCAGGTGCATCTTGGACACCAAAAGGAAACAGCAGTCAGATGCGCGGAACGCTGCATCTGTCCGCGATCAAACACCTACTCCAATACCTGAGGGTGAAGATCGGGATACTCTACTAAACTACTATCACCAGATGGTACTCATCCGCCACTTTGAGGAGAAGGCCGGTGAAATGTACACCAAAGCCCGTATAGGCGGCTATTGCCATCTCAATCTTGGCGAAGAGGCAACGGTCGTCGGCTTCTGTGCTGGTCTTGAATCGACGGACTATGTCTATACTAACTACCGCGAACATGGCTATGCAATTTGTCGTGGTATATCGCCCAATGCTGTAATGGCCGAGTTATTCGGTAAGGAAACGGGTTGCTCGCATGGGCGCGGTGGTTCCATGCATCTCTTTGACCTCGCACGCCGCTTTATGGGTGGATATGCCATCGTCGGTAGTGAGTTGCCCCTGGCCACTGGTGCGGCCTTTGCTGTCACATATCGTGGTTCCCATGAGGTCGTTGCCTGCCAAATGGGTGATGGAACAACCAATACCGGGGCCTTCCACGAGTCGCTGAACCTTGCCAGGATCTATTCTCTCCCCATCATCTACTTCATTGTCAACAATCTATATGGAATGGGTCTGCGTGTTGAGCAGGGATCTGCTGTTAGTGAGTTGTACCGCAAAGCATGTGCCTATGATATGCACAGTGAGCGCGTGGATGGAAATGATGTCCTGGCAGTACGTAATGCCATGCGTAATGCAGCAAAGATTGCTCGCGAACAGCATGAGCCGAGCCTCATTGAAGCTATCAGCTATCGCTTTCGCGGGCATTCCGTGGTAGACCCTGATCGCTATCGCGATCAAGAAGAAGTGCGGAAGGGGCGCGAGCAAGATCCTATTACTGCGTTCGCCTCCCGCCTCATGGCGGCTGGTCTACTTGATGAGCAAGAGGCCCACGAGATCGATGAGCAGGTGCAGCAAGAGGTAGATGCTGCGGTCAAGTTTGCCGATGAGAGTCCCAATCCTTCAGTAGAGGAATTCATGCATGGACTGCAGGAGTATGTCTATGCGCCAGATGATGCATCGATGCCGGCCCCTACCCATGCAAATCACCTCGCCAGCGACGCTGGCTCGTCTACTGCTGCGCAGCCAGGCAGTGTGTAAGGAGGAAAGTAATCATGGCTGAGATCACTTATCGGCAGGCGCTCCATGATGTGCTGCGCGAAGAACTCCTACGCGACGAAAACGTTTTCTTAATCGGTGAAGAGATCGGCATCTTCGAGGGTTCGTATAAAATCACGGCTGGTCTTTTGAAGGAGTTTGGCCCGAAACGTGTCGTGGATACCCCCATTGTCGAAAATGGCTTTGTCGGTATGGCTACGGGTGCCGCAATGTTAGGGCTACGTCCAATCGTGGAGATCATGACGATCAATTTTATCATCCTGGCCATGGATCAAATCGTCAATAATGCCGCGAAAATCTACGCGATGTTTGGTGGACAGTGCCCGATCCCCCTGGTAATACGTACTCCTGGCGGTGGTGGTCAGCAGCTTTCTGCCACCCACTCTCAGAACCTGGAGGTCTGGTTCGCTCATGTGCCTGGTCTCAAGGTTGTTGCGCCTTCCACGCCAGCAGATGCCAAGGGCATGATGCGCTCTGCTGTTCGTGATAACAACCCAGTGATCTTTCTCGAAAATCTAGCCCTCTATAATACCAGGGGGGAAGCGCCCGCTGACGACTATATGGTACCTTTGGGCAAAGCGAAGGTGAGCAAAGAGGGCGCTGATTTGACCGTGATCAGTTATTCGCGCATGGCGGCAGTAGCTCTGGATGTCGCTCGTCGCTTGCAACAAGAAAACAAACTGAGTGTCGAAGTATTGGACCTGTGCTCTCTCCGCCCGCTGGATCATGAAACAATTGTTAACTCGGTCAAGAAAACGAACCGGGCGATTATCTTTGAAGAGGACTGGCGCTCTTACGGAGTTGGCGCGGAGATCGCGGCGACATTGCAGGAAGAGGCGTTTGACTATCTGGATGCGCCAATCAAGCGGGTGGCAAGCCTGGAAGTGCCGCTGCCCTATGCTAAACCTCTGGAGACAGCATCGCTGACGGGTGCCAAACAGCTGCTGGAAGCGATCGATGAACTCACGCCACGACGGAGGAGAGGGGAGAAGCAATGAGCGAAGTAAATATGCCAAGGCTCAGCGATACCATGCAAGAGGGCACAATTGCTCATTGGCTTAAGAAGCCAGGAGATGAGGTCAAGAAGGGCGATGTTCTGGCTGAAATTGAGACGGATAAGGCCACGATGGAACTTGAAGCCTACGATTCCGGCGTTCTTGAGCAAATCCTGGTGCAGGAGGGTGAAACGGTGCGCATCGGTCAAGCGGTTGCTATCATCGGGTCCGGAGGTGGTGTCCAGAAGCAAGAGCAGCCTGCAGTCCAGGAGACTGACAAGGGCGCTCAGAAAGAGAAGCAGCCAGTAATTGCTGAGGCAAGCACGGATGAACAAAGACAAGATCAAACGGAGGGGGCTGACACTCAGAGAAGGCCTCCTGAGA
>VBFM01000073.1:0-4865 GCA_005882595.1 Chloroflexota bacterium | reverse complement strand
CAGGGCACTGGTCCCGGTGGTCGCATTGTCCGCGATGATATCGAGGACTTTCTTGAGCAGAAGCCTGTTGCTCCTGGTCCTGCTGTGCCCTCGCCTGAAGCTCCTGCAGTCGTTGCACAGGTGAGTATACCGCCAGATGCGGAGATCACCCAGCTTTCGCGCATGCAGACGATCATTGCTCGGCGGCTCACGGAGTCAAAACAGACCATCCCGCACTTTTACGTCAGCAGCGAGGTGGATATGACCGAGGCCCTGTTGATGCGCCAGACATTCAATGCGAGTGCTGGCGAAAGTGGGGTAAAGGTGAGCGTCAACGATCTGATTGTGAAAGCCAGCGCGCTTGCTCTGGAAAAATTCCCAGAGTTCAACAGCTCCTTCAAAGAAGGTCAATTGATACGGCACAAACATATCAATGTTGGGATAGCTGTAGACATCCCTTCAGGGCTAGTAGTTCCGGTGATCCACGATGCCAATATCAAGGGCGTGCGCACCATTGCCCGCGAGTCTAAAGCCCTGATCGAGAGGGCCCGTGCGAACAAGCTCTCTCAGGATGACCTCGAGGGAGGTACGTTCTCTATCTCAAATCTGGGTATGATGGATGTCACAGACTTTATTGCAGTCATCAACCCACCCCAAGCCGCTATCCTGGCGGTGGCATCTACACGCAAGCGCTTCGTCCCTATAGATGGTCAAGCGGTGATCCGCGACCTGATGTCGATGACGATGTCGGCGGATCATCGTATTCTCTATGGGGCGGCGGTTGCTCGTTTCTTACAAGAGGTCAAGCGCTTGCTGCAAAACCCGTACAATTTGCTGGGCTAGTAGAAGCCACACATCATGCGACTTGCTCGAGGGTCATGAAGTAGTTGATCGCCTGGCGCAACTCGGCGAACCGAGGAGGTAAGCTCAGCTCCGCTGTTGTTTCATTTCAAAAGTCATGACAAGTTCGACAATTCGAAAGGAGAGACACTATGCAACTTGCATGGAAGGTTGATGAAGGCAGCAAAGTCAGGTTGAAGGATTACGATCCCGACTTTGTTGATAAGTATACGGATCGCGCGCTGGCAGCAGCAGAGACAGAAAAGCTCAGCGAAGAACTCGGCGAGTTGCAGCAGTTGTTGGCGGCTGCGCAGCATCACAGCCTGCTCATCGTACTACAGGGGATGGATACGAGCGGCAAAGATGGCACGATTCGCCATGTCATGGCGCAAGTCAATCCGCTGGGATGCGAGGTGCGTTCGTTTAAGGGACCTACGTCCAGGGAGCAGGCGCGTGATTTCCTCTGGCGGATCCATCGGGTCGTTCCAGGCAGAGGCATGATCAGCATTTTCAATCGTTCCCATTATGAGGATGTGCTGGTGGTGCGCGTGCATAACCTGGTGCCAGAAAAGGTGTGGCGGCGACGATACGCAGCCATTAACGACTTTGAGCGCCTGCTGGCCCAGAATGACACGATTATTCTGAAGTTCTACTTGCATATTAGCTATGAGGAGCAAGAAAAACGCTTACTGGCTCGTCAGGTGGATCGGACCAAAGCCTGGAAACTCTCGTCGGCCGATTGGGCGGAGCGCAAATACTGGAACGATTATCAACAAGCCTATGGGGATGCGCTCTCCAAGTGCAGTACGGATGAAGCTCCCTGGTATATCGTGCCAGCTAATCGTAAATGGTATCGCAATTTGCTCGTGGCACGCACACTCGTTTCTACCTTGCGTCCATATAAGAAGGAATGGCAAGCCAAATTAGTGAAGCGAGGAGAGCAGGAACTTGCGCGTATAGAGAAGTTGCAGCAGGTGGGAGATAATCCCGTTGAAGCAAAGCCTCTCCTACGTGGCTAGCCAGGTTTCTCCAAGAAGACGACATCGATAAAGGAGAAGGATGATGCAACTTGCATGGAAAGTTGAAGCAGGTAGCAACGTAAAGTTGCGGGACTATGATCCCGACTATGTTGATGAGCATAGTGATCCCGCATTGGCGAGGGCAGAACTGGAACAACTCGGCAAAGAACTGGGTGAGTTACAGGAGTTGTTGGCAGCGGCCCACCATCATAGCCTACTTGTCGTGTTGCAGGGGATGGATACCAGTGGCAAGGCAGATACGATTCACCAGGTCCTCTCCCGAGTCAATCCGCAGGGATGCGAGGTGCGTTCGTTTAAAGTCCCTACCTCTCGGGAACTGGACCATGACTTCCTCTGGCGTGTGCACCGGGTCACTCCAGGCAGAGGTGTCATTGGCATTTTCAATCGCTCCCACTACGAGGACGTGCTGGTGGTGCGCGTGCATAACCTGGTGCCACAAGAAGCCTGGAGTCGCCGCTACGCAGCCATTAACGACTTTGAGCGCTTGCTGGCTCAGAACGACATGATTATTTTGAAGCTCTATTTGCATATGAGCTACGAGGAGCAGGAAAAACGCCTACTGGCCCAACAGAAGAATCAAGCGGATGCGTGGAAAGTCACCACGGCTGATTGGGCTGAGCGTAAATACTGGGACGATTATCTACAAGCCTATGAGGAGGCTCTCTCCAGGTGCAGTACCGATGAAGCGCCCTGGTATATCGTTCCTGCTAACCAGAGGTGGTATCGCAATTTGCTCGTGGCACGCACACTCGTTTCTACCCTGCGTCCATATAAGGATGAGTGGGAGGCGCAATTAGTGGAGCGTGGAGAACGGGAACTTCTGCTTCTAGCGCAGCTGGGACATCTAGAGCAGAGCGGAAATCGTAAGAATAAAAGTTCGAAGTAAAATGCTTACCCCGGAGTAGAGTTTCAAAGAGTAGCACCTGACATAATTAACCAGGTGCTACTCTCTTTTTCCGCATCAAGGGATGAGAATACCTCGCCCACGAAGTTTGCCACCGTCCAAATCATGGATGGCGTCGTTGGCAGCATCAAGAGGATACATCGCTGTGTGCAGTTCCACTTTGCCCTGTGCTGTCAGGGTCATCAGCTCTACCAGGTCATTATACGTTCCAACAAGGTTGCCGATAAAGTTCATCTCGGTAGAGATAATATCGATCATGGGAACATTGAGCTTGCCACCATAACCGATAACGTAGTAGCTGCCAGCACGGCGCAACATGGCAACTCCATCCTCGATAGCGCCCCCCTCACCGACAAAGTCAATCACTGCCTCGGCACCTTGCCCATCCGTGATGTCTTTGACTTTCGCAACCTGGCTTCCATCAACTACGACTGTATGATCGGCACCCCAGCTTCGTGTCAATTCAAGCGCCTCGGGAGAGCGATCAACGACGATAATTTCTGCAGGGGTCAATGCCTTGAGGCACTGGATACCGATATGGCCCAGACCACCAGCACCGATTACTACCGCTTTCGTCCCCGGATACAGGATGGCAATTGCCTTCTTGACGGCATGATATGCTGTCAGGCCTGCATCAGCCAGGGCAGCAATATCTTTAGGGGCAAGATTGGGATCCAGTTTGACGAGGGCACGCGCAGTAGTCTTCAGAAAGTTGGCCATGCCACCATCGATGGAGATACCCGGAAAGGCATTGTTGGAGCAGTGCATATCATCGCCTGCTCGACACGCGCGGCAAAGCCCACAGGTGATCAGAGGATGGACGATGACCGTATCTCCAACCGCCACATTGCTGACTGCTGAACCAATCTCCTGGACCCAGCCAGCGTTCTCATGACCAAGGGTATAGGGGAGGGTAACGCCAGATTTCTCCTTCCACTGCCCCTCGATAATATGCAGATCGGTGCGGCATAGGCCAGCACCACCAATCCGAACAATGACATCGAATGGACCGGTAATCTTTGGCTCGGCAACCTCTTCGACCGCGGGTTGTTCTTCATACTGGTGCAAACGTACTGCTTTCATCTGTACTCCTCCATAGGTAGTTCTTCTGGTCCGACAAAACGAGAACCGGGCAACCCCCACTCGCGGAAAAAATCACCGGTGGCGCGACATAAGGAGACATTGGTATCACTACATGCACGAATCAAAGACTTGCTTCTTTGCCTGGCTTTGGCTACGCTTGCTAGTGTAGCTTTTGAGCCATTGCGCTGCGTAATGAGCGGCGCACCGAGGTCGATAGCTTGCGCGGAGTCTCGCTCACACGTAGCTTGCAGTAATGATGCGAGCAGGGCCTGTCTAGTGGAGTAAGTGAAAAAGGTGACGCGTTCTTCCTGTTTGCCCCGGCGAGGTATATACTGTACTGCCAGCGGGTCTGCCTCAATATCTGGAATGAGACGCCCCTCGGCATCCAGCGAGCCGACATCACCGATATGGAGGCGCAGCAACTCCGCGAGCCGTAGGCCACTGCCAATCAAGGCCAACAGAATCACGCGTTCCGTTCCTTGCCGATCCGCGGTGGCTAATACTGGAGCGGAAGAGCTGCCCGGTAGTGGTCGCCAGGGGACATCCACGCCGTTCAAGCGAAACCAGATCTTTACCCCCATGGCGAGGGCGGAGACCTGGTCTTCGCTATAGCTGGAGAGTGCGGACGCAAAGGATGCGAGAGCCTGCTCAGCCGCGGCCGGGTTGGCCTTCGCTTGTGTCAGAAGCATCTCAAGATCGATATGACCCGTCATGGTGCGGAAACGCTCCAGACTCGCGACGGAGGTACGCACCCATGAGGGTTCGCGGCAGCGCACTGAAAGGATGTCTGCCATGCGGCGAACCGATGGGAAGATCAGGAGTTCGCCTTCCCGCCGGCCTGCAAGAATTCGTGTTGCATTCATTGGCGGCCCCTGGCATTGATCATCTCTTGAATTTTGGCCTGTAGGAAATGATCGCGTAGCACGACCTCGCACGAGGTCACACCGGGAATGGCTTCAACGCGTTTGCGAATTTCTTTTCCGATGCTGGTCGCGAATTTAGAGGGGCAGAGGGGGCTA
>VBFM01000072.1:0-3607 GCA_005882595.1 Chloroflexota bacterium | reverse complement strand
CGCCGTCCCTGAACTGTTGCGCTACGATGGCCCCGTACAGTTGACCTCGCGCCGCGCCAAAGAGGACCTGTACATTGGCGATAAAGCCATCAGCGCGGGCCAGGAAGTCATCATGCTCCTGGGAGCCGCCAACCACGACCCGGCGCAGTTCTCCGCGCCAGATCAGCTCAACCTGACCCGCCCGGAAAATCGGCATCTCGCCTTCGGCCTCGGCATTCACTTCTGCCTTGGCGCGCCCCTCGCACGCGTCGAAGGCGAGATCGCCTTCAGCACCCTCGTGCGCCGCTTCCCGGGTCTACACCTGGAAACCGACACTGTGGAATGGCAGCCCAGCGTCGTCTTTCGTGGTCCAAAACAGCTGCCCATCGTCCTATCCTGATGCTAATCACGCGAAAAGCTACTACCTTCGCTCAGTCATTCGCATGAAAGGGAAGCATTACAACAATGATTTTTGTGTAATGGTGTGCAGCGAGCAAGACTCCTGCTAGTCCTGGCTCGTGTTCTGGGGCTGGGAGCGTTCGAAGGCCGTGTAGGTCACGACATCCCACGCGTTGTGGATGCCGATGAACAGGAGCAGCATCGTTGCCGACGCGATGATGAACATGGCTGGTGTTGGCTGACTTGGGAGCACAATCGCCGCGACGACGAGGGCGGTGTAGGAAACGAGCGGCAAGACCGTATACCACAGCCAGTCGGAGAGCACCAGTTGATATTCCGATAGACGGTGGCGTGCCAGCCAGAGCACGATGAGGATGTAGGTCGCCCCTGCGAGGCCCAAAAGACCGAGCAGCAGGCCAGCAGGCCATAGCGCCTGCCAGGGGGCGCTGAGCATCGCGGCGACCAGTAGCGCGGCGCCAAAATGAAAGACGTTGGGTGTGCTGAAGACCGAAATCCCGCTCCTGGGCGATGACACTTGCACCCGTAGCTGCACGATCAAGGCGATGACCACGAACATCAAGCCCGTCAGCGTGGCAGCAGCGGCGCCGACGAGGATGTAAAAGTTTTGCCAGGTGGCAAGCGGCGACAGCACAGCCTCTTGCATGATGGATCCTCCTTCGATTCATGATTTTCGTTTTGCCTTGCGCTCAACACCATATTTTTCGTTTTGTTTAACACATCAAGTATTGCGCTTCTTCCTGTAGCAGTGTTTCTTCCGTTATGGTTGCTTTTTGTGGGACTTTGGTCAGACATTTTCCCCATCGGCTATACTCTCCTTAGAGCAGTACTCGCCTTTCTGCTCGCCCCTCTTCTTTTCAAATCAAAAAGGAACCTTTCCATGACCAGCGACACACACCCTGATTCGTTTCCAACTCTCCCATCTCTTCACGGTTGCATGTTAAACCTCAACCATTCAGAAATAATACCGAGCATTTTGCGCGGTATTTGCACACTATTTCAACTTTATCAATGCAGGCTTTCAGTGGATTGAAGAACGGCCCACGCAAAATGAGCGGTATTTGCACACGATTTTGACCCCCTGGCTGCCACCTCTTGCTCCGACCAGCCGCGCACCACCTCAAACAGGTGCAAGGGGTCTGCTGCTTGCGTGAACCTCGACAGTCAGTTAAGAAGCTTGCTGTATCTTCATATACGCCAGCCGCAGCCCCTCCAACGGCAAATACTGGTTAACGTCCTGAATCTCAGGAATGATGGGAGCCATCAACGGAGCAAGGCCACCGTGCGCGATAATTTTCACCTCGCTCTCATCCTCCACATCCGGTATCTCCTTGCGCAGGCGGCTAATCAAGCCCTGCACCAACCCGACGTGCCCGAAAATGATGCCCGACTGCATATTCTCGATCGTGTTTTTGCCCAAAGCGGCCCGCGGCGGCGTCATATCCACGCGATACAGGCGCGAAGCCGCGCTGCTGAGCGCCTCCGCCGAAATCATCAAGCCCGGCGCGATAGCTCCTCCCAGGAAATCTCCACACCTGGAAATCACATCGAAGGTGGTCGCGGTACTGAACGCAATAACGATGGCAGGCCCACCGTACAGGGAGTGCGCGGCAATGGTGGTCGCGAGACGGTCAGAACCGATCTCCCACGGATTATCCACCAACAGCTTAATCCCCAGGTCGAGCGTGTGATCCAGCACAATGGCTTCTTTGCCGCAGTAGCGCACCGCCAGTTCTTGAAAAACGGGCGTCAACGGAGGCACAACGCTCGAAAGGATAATATCATCGATATCCGTCAGCTGATATCCCGCGTGACGGGCGAGATCGTTCAGCACCATCGCGTATTCGTCCGTCGTGCGCTGCCGCGCGGTCGATACCACCCAATGGTGCTTCATCGTTGTACTGTTATAGAGGCCAAACTTGATATTGGTATTGCTGATATCAACGGCGAGCAGCATTGCCCCCTCCATATCCGCGGAAGTTACACGATTTTTTGCACTATTGATTTTCTACTAAGGCCAGTGTTTTTGCAGAGCCCTCCATACCCGCGGAAGTTACACGATTTTTTGCACCGAGGCAGCATATTGCTTCAAGAAAGCCGCAATCTCAAAAGTATCGCCATAAGAACTATCGGTAGCGATAACCACCTCTTCATCCGTGCGTGAATCGACAAAGGCCAGTGTCGTAGGTGTACGCATGCGTTTACGACGCTGCCGCATCCCCGACGGGAAAAAGGCGCGCCCAAACATAAAACCCGCCATATTTTCGCCCGCCCTGGGGACTTCAGCCATCGCATCCCGGCTAGCCGTGCGATCAGGCGGACGCGCGCCGCGCGCCGTAACATGGCGCACATACATCAGTGGCACATGCACGATCTTGTCGCCTTCCTGCTTCACAAAATCATCGGGCGTAATCACGATCATATACTGATCCGCCCGCCGCAAACGTCGTATATCGCTAACCAGCGCCCACAGGCTTCCCACCCCAATAAAAAGCGTCATCCCCAACAAGAACGTCGTAAAACACCCCGAAAACACCCCTTGCTCGTAATTATAGGGAATAACAATAGACGCGATGATTGCGAAGAGTCCAAATCCCACAATCATGCCCAACCCCCAACCAACCGCACCCGTCGCCACTTTACGTGTTAATAATGGAAGGACAAGCCAGCCCTGAGGCGTTTCCTCACCTGTCTTAGCCCTTTCGAGTATCTCGGCTGCTTCCATAGCACCCTTCTCGCTTTCTCTGGTCGAATACCGCTGATGTACAAGATTATACCAAACAATGTACGTCTTTAGCGAAACAACTATTCACACCCCCAACCAATCAAGAGGGGGTGCAGGGGGACGCAGTCCCCTTGCCGGGGTTTGGGGTGTCCCCAAGTTCCTCTTCCACCTCGCTCGCCGCAGGCGAAATATATACATAGTTACCATACATTGCTCAACATGATAAAATAAAGACCAACGAATCGGTATGAATATGCTCTGGAATATATGGAAAAACAAATGGAATTTGAGGAAGCGCAGGAAGCAAGAGAAATCGCCCATCAACTCCTACAAGCCTATCGCCACCAACACCCGCAGTGGAAAAGCGACAAAACCCCACTCGATGAACTCACATCCTGGCTCGGCTTAGAAGTAGAAACCTTCCACGTCGACGACTACCCTACCGGCACCTACGGATTTCTAGAGCCACAAGAAAACCTCATCTGG
>VBFM01000203.1:1338-4492 GCA_005882595.1 Chloroflexota bacterium | reverse complement strand
ATCTGGCTCACATCTTGGAGAAACACGACCACCTCCCCACCCCGCGGGCGACCATAAAGGCCCTCCCAACCCCTCGTCGTCCTCCCTCGCCCCTACGGATCGCCTGGCCTCCTGCCTGGCTTCCCGGCTTAGGTTGAGGCCGATTGGGTCGCCCTCGCTCTCTATTCCATTATTCGTAACGTAACACTTCCAGTGGGCGCACACGCACAGAGCCGTAGGCGACCAGGGCCGAGGTGATCATCGCCAGCAGCGCGGCTCCGAGGATCAGTATCAGCACAATCCAGCCATTGACGCCGAAGGTGATATGGAAGACGAATCTGCCGAGCAGGTTCATTGCCAGGGTGACAATCAGCATAGCGAGCACCGCGCCTATTCCACCGATCACCCCGTTCTCGATCAGCACTTCACTCAAGACGGTACCACTGGTGTAGCCGACCGACTTGAGAATGCCCAGCTCGCGCCGCCGCTCCAACATCGCCAGGGCGACGGCGTTGGCGATGATGATGATGCCCGCCAGCAGCGAGAGTCCGGCGATGGTGCTGAGCGTGAGCAACATGTAGTTGAGGTACTGGTCAATAAAATCGCCGATGTTCGCCAGGTTGAATACAAAGGCCTTGGGGGCGATTGTACCAATGACAGACACAGCTTTGCCTACTTTATCGCTGTCAATCTTCATAAAGAAGACGGCTTGCTCAGCGCCAGCAGGGCTGAGGGCCTGCACTGTATCGGTAGTGGTGAGAATCGGTTCAAATGAGATGCTGACCGAACCGGAACGGTAGACGCCGACGACGTTGGCGGTGACAGTCTGCTTGCCATCCACGCTCGCCAGGGTAATAGTGCTGCCTGCGCGGATCTTGCCTTTGAGCGGTTCAAGATTGGCAAGCTGCCATGCGATCAGGATATCGTTCTTTCCGACATCACTGGCATTCAGATTGCGCCCGTCGGTGATAGTGAGGTTGGTGGTATCGGGTACCTGGTTGTGGGCGACATCATACCCTTCGACGCCACTGAGCAGCCCCAGTACGCCCTGTCGTCCCAGGCTGTTGAAAGAGAAGCCCGAGGGGACGTTTTTTAGCACGTCCTCGATATGCTGTCCATTGATCGCAACAGGTACAGTCGAAGCAATCAGGTCATGCTTGGATTTACTGAGACCGGGAATAGTGGATTGCCGGGACTGCAGGGCGTTCACATCACTTTGAGAGGCAATGGTGATAACGTTGTAGTTCAAGCTGGTTGCCAGCGCGTTATCGATGGTATCACGCAGGTTCTGCCCCAGGACGAGGATCAAGCCGATGGTGAAGATGCCGACGAACAGGGCCAGCAGCGTGGTGGTGGTACGCGCGCGCTGGCGTCCAATGTTGCGCAGAGCTATCTTTGTGGTTGATTTCCAGGTGCGCGGCAGCAGCACAATCACAAAGCCCATCAATGTCACCGCCAGCAACAGGTATCCAAAGGTCGGCAGAGCCAGAGCAATCAGGACTGAAAGCGCGACTCCCGCTATAAGCAGGGCCAGGAACTTCCAGGTAAAGCGTTCTGGCACTGGCAGCACACTGACAACGATGACTACCAGGCTGAAGAAGAGGCTTAACAGGCCCAGGAAAACGAATGTGCCATAGACCGCACTGACACCCAGGATGACATCGTTCAGAATCACGATGGAAAGCGCGCAGAAGAGTACCGAGAGCAGCAACAGCAGGCCAATGGTCAAAAAGACGCTGCCCACGCGATGGCTGCCTGGAAGTTCGCGAATGACATTTAATGGACGAATATTGGCGGCCTGGACAATGGGCATAAGGCCGAAGATCAGGGCGGTGACCAGGCCAATCAGCACTCCTCCGCCGATGGTGAGGGGATCAAGCAGGAAAGGGATATTGATATTAAAGGTCTGCTGCACCAGGTTGCGCACCAGGAAGCTAACTCCCGTGGCGATAAGCGCGCCAATGGCACCCCCGACCAGGCCCAGTAAGCCTGCCTCTAAACCGAAGAGCAGGTAAAGGTCAAAGCGGCGATACCCGGTGGTTTTGAGCATGGCAATTTCGATTTTGCGCCGCGAGAGCAGGACCTGCATGGTGTTTATAATGCCAACGCCGCCGATGAGCAGCGCCAGCAGACCGGCGATTTCAAGAAATTTCTTAATGTTATCAACCAGGCCCTGCTGCGATTTGAGGGCATCGGCCGCCGTCTGTCTGTTGGCGAGCGGGAAATGTGCATTAATTAACTGCACCGCCTGGTCGGTATGCTGCTGATTGGCGGTGGTAACGTCAATCGTGTCATACAGCACAACTGGGGCTGTCGAATTGTAGTAGGCCTGTGAGATGAGCATGGCGCTCTTTGACTGGGCCAGTACGCCGGAGTCGGTGACGATGCCAGCAATCCGGACATGTAACAGGCGTTCGCTGGTACCAGCATTGGAGCCAAGATGCACATCGAAGGTATCGCCCACGGCCTTATGAAATTGGTCGGCAAACGGTTGATCGACGATGGCAGCGTTGCCCGTCAATAGGCTGGCAATGCTGCCACCGCTGGGATTGACGAAGGTTGGCGGCGTGACGACAGGATAGGTGGTTGGATCGACTGCCTGCACCATGAAACTATCGGTAATCGAGGACGCATTGCTCAAGGAGCCTGTTGCGCTGGCGTACGCGGTATAGTTGGTGATGGTCCCATTGCCCTTGAGCTGGTCAAAGTACGCCAGGTTATCGCCGGTAAATGGCTTGGTATTGGAGGTGACGGCGATATCACCCCCGTTGGCATCGCGAACATTACTGGTGAAGGCATTGTTTATCATCAACCCTACTAATTGCAGGGCCACAATCGCCATGACGCCGACCGCCACGCAGAACAACGCCAGCACAGTTCGCTGCCCTCCTCGTAACAGCGAGCGCGTGGTGTAATTGAAGTACATCGAGGTTTTCATTCGTCTCTACTCCCGCCTATGAAATCAATGGAGGCGATGCGGCCATCGACGATGCGAATGGCGCGGTCCGCGTGCGAGGCTACAACCGGATCGTGCGTGGCAATGATGAAGGTTTTACCGGTCTGCTCGCGCAGGTAGGCGATCAGTTTCAGCACATTATCGCTATTTTTCGCGTCAAGGTTACCGGTCGGTTCATCGGCAAGTACGAAGGCGGGGTCCGTTGCCAGTGCGCGCGCG
>VBFM01000203.1:0-1261 GCA_005882595.1 Chloroflexota bacterium | reverse complement strand
ACATAGAGGGGAACTTCGACATTTTCTTGCGCCGTCAGCGTAGGGATCAAGTTGAAGGCCTGGAACACCATGCCTATCTTGTTATTGCGCACTTCCGCCAGTTTGCCTTCGGACATGGTGGTGATATCGACGCCATCAATCAAGACCTGTCCGCTGGTAGGATTATCGAGTCCGGCAATGATGCCCAGCAGGGTGCTTTTGCCCGAACCGGAAGGGCCAACGATGGAGACAAATTCTCCGCTGGTGATCTGAAAACTGATGCCCCTCAGGATTTCAATACGCTCACGGCCAAGCGGTAAACTCTTCGTGATATCGCGCACATCCATGACAATTCTGCGATCGGTTTCTTGCAATGCGGCATTGCCTGAACCTAACATTTCATCCATAATGCCTGATTACTCCTTTTCAGTAGACGAATAGCAGTTAAAAACCCAAGAGTTAACCGTGATAGAATACGTTGCACAATGATAAAGGTTGTACGCTGGGGCGAGATAATACATTCCAATATTTCAACGCACATCGAAATATAAACGTAGAAACAGGATGTTTTTCAAATGATGACATACGAGCCAATCCGATTAATGTAGAGAGCTACAAAAGACCTGAATATTTTCAGGTGGATTGTACTCGTCGTTGCGACGATTAGATAATCTCCTGCATTTCGTACCATATGCATATTATACACACTGAAGAAGAGCTTCGGTCCCTGGTTTTTGGTAGAACCGGAGTTTTTGTGGGATATGCAACGAGCGTCAACTATGTTATACTGCATAGGAATTTCAGCGTATTGCATCTTTCCGTTCTGCCAACCAGCATACGAGGACGCGATTTATCGCGTCCCTACAAGCAGGACTGAAGGAGAAGAATAACATCGTGTTTCAATTCAAGAATATACTATTGTCACTAGATTCAAAGCATCGCTGCAACAAGACTGCATCTCAAGTCAGCAGTGATGCAGGGAAGTAAATAGATAAAACGAGGGGAAACCAAACCTATGCGTCGAGGAACCTTATCACTCCTCCTATTTATTGTACTGCTGGCCGCCGGTGCAGCCTACGTTGACTGGCCGAACAACCCCGGCATACATATCCTGGGCATTAATAATCCTCTGACAGTCAAAGAGGGCCTTGATCTACAGGGCGGTATCCGCGCATTGCTGGTGCCATCCCAGCACTATGATCAGACTACCCTGGATCAGGAGATGCCCGCCGTGCGCGATGCTATTGAGCAGCGCGTGAACGGTGGTCTGGGCGTCAACGAG
>VBFM01000202.1:0-3342 GCA_005882595.1 Chloroflexota bacterium | reverse complement strand
GGGTTTTCAGGAGCGTAAGGGATCGCTGGTGGAGATGGCGCATGCTGAAAATCTGATGCTGGCCGCCGATCACCTGGGCTATTTCGCGCACTGGATCACACCTGAGGGGATGCCCAAGCGCTTCGATACGCATTTCTTCATCACTACCGCTCCGGCTTCGCAGCAGGCCGAGTATGATCGCGTGGAGACGAGTGAAGGCATCTGGATTGCGCCATCTGAGGCGCTGGCGCGCTTTGAACGCAATGAGTTCCCGCTGGTCTTCGCCACGATCTACCAACTGCGAGAACTGGCGGCCTTTGGCAGTGTGCAAGAGGCTCTGGAACATTGCGCGACATCGCATGTGCCGACGCGCGTTCCGGTGCTGACGCAGGAAGATGGCAAGGTGCGTGTATTTCTGGAGGAAGATGCTGGCAACACCTGGGAAGTGCCAGAACACATGACGAAATCGTAGGGAGAGCTTTTATGAACCACTCATATACAATTATCCTGGCACCCAATCCCTCGATCATGACGGGACCAGGCACCAATACTATTATACTGGGCGGAGGATCAGACGGCGCACTTGTCATCGATCCTGCCATTGATGAGAACGCGTACCTTGATACGCTTGTACAAGAGGGAGAGAGACGCGGCGGTATCGGGCGCATCCTCATCACGCATGGGCACCCTGATCACATTGGAGGGGCCGAAGCTCTGCGCGCCCGGCTGCAAGTTCCTATCTATGCCTACAGTCGCCAGGGGGTGCCGGTGGCTGATGTGGAAATCGCGGATGGCACAAGGTTTCCCGCGGGTGAGGACAGCTTGCGCGCCATACATACGCCCGGTCATCGCTTCGATCACCTCTGTTATTACCTGGAAAAATCGCGCGTCCTCTTCGCGGGCGATCTGATTTCGGGCCTCACCACCAACGTGATCGCGCCGCCTGATGGCGATATGCTTGACTATATGAATTCGCTGCAACGTTTGCAGGAGGTGGATATCGCCGAGATTGTGCCATCGCATGGACCAACGATTCCCGATGCGCAGGCCAAGATCGCGGAATATATTACTCATCGACAGTTACGCGAGCAGCAGATCTTGCAGGCATTAGAGACACTGCCGCGCGGCGTGACCATTCCTGAGATGGTGCCAACGATTTACAGCGATGTTGAGCCGCGCCTCTATGCCATCGCCGCGTGGACGGTAGAGGCGAATTTGCTCAAGTTGGAAAAAGAGGGATTGGTGGAAAGATTAGGCGAGAATGGGTGGGCGCTGGTCGAGCCGACAGCATAATCACCTTTTGAAGAGCAGCCTCAACCCCATCAATCCAGCCAATCCCAAAAAGGCCCAGCCTGCAATCGCCTGGTGGGCATTGGTCAGCAGGATGCCGCCGCCCAGGGAGGCGACGAAGGTTAGCAAACTGGTCAGACCACTTGCGCCTTCTCCACTGCCGTTGTTTCTGGATGAGCCGGGGCGTCCGCGGCGGTTCGATCTATGTTGTAAGCCGACATCGGCTTTGACCTCGATCTGGCCGGTATCCAGTTTGGTGATGATCTGTTCCAGCTGGCGCGGCAGTTTCAGGAGAATGCGACCTGACTCTAGCAACTGGGACAGGATGTCTTGAAAGGTCTGGCTCGCGCCCGCAGCGTCCAGGCCCAGGAATTTACGGGCGTAGGGAGTAGCGACATCGATGAAGTTGAACTCCGGCGCGAGTCCTGTAGATACTCCTACCAGCGTGCTGATGGCGCGGCCAGTGAAGGCGAACTGGGTGGGAATCTGGAAAGGCTGTCCGTAAAGTAGTCTGCCAGCGTCGGCTGTTACTTCGGGGATGTCGAGATCGCGTGCCTGGCCCAGCGTCATGCCGTAATATTGATCGAGCATGATGGATAAACCGCGCTCGAGGGCGGCAAGATTCGCGCCTTCTCCAATGAAACCCAGGCGCGAGAGGGCATCGACCAATGCTTTCGCGTCGCGCAAAACAAAGCTGAGGAAGAGATCTTTCAGCGCCTTCTTCATGCTTTTGCTCAGGCTGCCAACCATGCCGAAATCGACGAATTCGATAATGAGACCGACTCCGGGCGGGCCTTTTTTCACGAAGATATTGCCCGGGTGCGGGTCGGCATGGAAGAAACCGGCATCAAAAAACTGGTAGAAGTAGGTCTGAACCGTGCGTTTGGCAACTTCAAGACGGTTGATGCCTTCTTTTTCGAGGGCAGCATAGTCGTTGATTTTGATGCCATCGATCCATTCCAGTACGAGCACGCGGCGAGACGTGTAATCGTCGTAGACGCTCGGAATGTAGATGGTCGGGTCGTCCTTGAACATTTCTTTGAAGCGTTTAGCGTTGGCTGCCTCTGTAATATAATCGATCTCTTCGTAAATGGTGCGCTTAAATTCGCGGTAGACGCCCATGAGGTCGATGAACTCACGGGTATCAACCAGGCGATTGATGACCCAGATGACGAATTTGATGGTACTCAGATCGCTGCGCACGAGTTGTTCGATATTGGGGCGCTGCACTTTGACGGCGACTTCTGCGCCATTGGAGGCGAGTACAGCCTTATGTACCTGGCCAAGTGAGGCGGCGGCGGTAGCTTTGCGCTCCAGGACGCTGAACAAATGCTCGACAGGTTTGCCCAGTTCGGACTCAATCACCGAAACCACATGACTGAAGGAGGCGGGAGGCACCTCGTCCTGCAAGGATGCGATGACGGTGATGGCCTCTTCCGGCAGGAGATCGGCACGTGAACTGAGGAATTGCCCCAGTTTGATCATCAGGACGCCAAGCTTGACGGCCGTCTGGCGAAAAGCCACCAGTACCTGGACCAGCACTTCAATGTTAGGCTGTACTTCGTAGTTGCACTCTAGGGGTTTTGCGACTCATGTGTATCCCTTTCCAAAGGGCGCTGGGTCCTTTTTCCGACCGCCAACGGACTGCGTCCTAGCCTGCGGCTCAGGCAGTCGGAAATGCATGATAAATCGCGCCCCTACAAATCCTAGCATATCATGTACGTTGAAGACTGGGTAGAGGTTGAAAGGGAGACGGGACAAAATAGATATATTTGCAACTTAACACTTGCTTGCTGCGTCTCCTATTCTAGAAGGGGGAAATAATTTTTATTAACGAATAATGGAGGTGCGCTTTGTCCGGCGTACAGACGGAGATTTCTCCAGCAGTAGATATCCATACGCAAGATATGGCCTCTTGGAAAGAGGGGGATATTTCCAGAGCAAGTAAGAAAGCCAAAAGACGCTATTTTCTCTATAAAGCTGCGATCAAAGAGTATAAAGAGTATAAGGATGCGATAGATCACGTACTTACAGGGGATGTTGTTGATACAATTGCGCGGCGCTACGATCTTT
>VBFM01000201.1:0-5774 GCA_005882595.1 Chloroflexota bacterium | reverse complement strand
GAAAAGCAGTGTAACCGGCGCCAGGGTGGGTTTGCACCCATCAAAGGGTGGGAAAAGGGGGTGGGTTTTCCTGCGCTCTACGATCAGCAAGTGGGTGGGAAATAGCTGCAAGAGTAAGTCCAGCAGGATGCTACACGATATTCAGTTCCCTTGCGCGTGCAATGGCCTTCGTCCGGCTCTCTACCTGGAGCTTGCCGTAGATCGCGTTGACATACCATTTCACGGTACTCACGGCAATCACCAGTCGGTCCGCAATCTCTCGATTGGAGCAGCCCGCCACAATTAGCCGCAGCACCTCCAGCTCGCGTTCGCTCAACGGTTCACCGAGCGGGTACATTCCGGGCCCAGGAACAACGACAGCCTCGTGCGTCCCGTCCTCGTCATGCGCTCCGCCAAGCAGTGCCAGGAGATGTTCTCGATAGTGCGTGGAGCCAGGCTGACCACCGGGCGGACGACGGCGCATCTGCACCAGCAAATGCGCTATTGGCGCTCCTTCATCCACAAAGAGACGGATGTAGCCCTCTGGTTCTGCAAGTGAGAGTGCTTGCGAGAGCCGCTCTATTGCCTGCTTCACCTCACCAGAAGCGTGCAAGGCTTCGGCTTGCAGCATGAGAATCTCAATCACACTTCCCGTGCGTCCCTGCGCCTCTGCCAGTTGCAACAGGTTTGCTAGCCACTGTTTGGCCTCATCGAGCCTGCGCTGGGTGATGAGGACGCGTACCAACGTCAGATACTCACGTTCGCGTAAATGAGAGACTTCCCGGTCAAGGCTGAGACCGCAGCGTTGGAGCCAAAGCGAGACGGCCGCCTCATCCCCTTGCATGAGGGACAACCATGCCCAAAATGCTTCTACCTGTGCATTTCTATGCTGGGAGAGGTGCTGCCGCTCAGTGATCTGTACCACCTGCTGCATGATGGCGCGCGCGCCATCTGTTTCTCCCTGGGCCTGTTTGATGAAGGCCAGAGTGATGTGTGCTTGTAGGATGGCCCGCCCATTCCCGGTCCGTTCGCAGAGCTTGATCCCCTCTTGGAGCAGGGAGGTTGCGGCGTCCAGATGGTTCCACTCGTACTCAAGATTGCCCCTGCCCACATAGGCCGGACCGATCGCCGGTAGGTCTCCACCCCGCTCCAGGGCCTGCTGAAGCGCCTGGCGATAGTTCTGATCTGCTAGATGCAGCTGTCCTTGTAGTTTCTGCACGTGAGCCAGGTCATGGGTCACCATAAAGACAGTGTAGAGATGATCCACTTCCCAACTGACATGAGAGGCCTCTACAAGAGCAATGCTCGCTGCGCTCACATCTCCACTTAACCAGTAGGCCCTGCCCAGATACCAGGCTGCATACGCTCGTGATATGTTTTCCTTCGGGAGATACTCAAGAGCCAGGCGTGAGAGCGCGATGGTACGCGGAAGATCTCCCCGGGTGACCGCGATAGACGCACGGATGGCGGCTATCCGGCCCTTGATTTCTGTCTGGCTCTCCGTTCCCCTCGGCATCGTCTGTTGCTCTCCCGGTTCATCCGAAATAGGGGTGATGCCGAATGTGCGCTCGAGGTTCTGAAGATGCAGGAGAGCCTCATCATGCTTCCCGCTGACGAACAGGAGCCACCCCTGCAAAACAGAGAGCTCGATGTTGGAGCGTATCAGTTCATCTGGGAGCGCAGCTGCCCATCGTTGGAGCGTTGCGATCTCACCCCGCCTGACAAGAGCGTTGAAAGCTTGCTCGATCAGGCGTGCTGCCTGCGCGAAATCGTTGGCTGCCAGAGCGTGGTGAACGGCTTCGCGTATCAGTTCATGCTGCGCGTACCACGCACTGGCCCTTTGATGGAGACGCGCGACTCGATCGGGTTGCGCACGCTGCAAGCGCTGGCGCAACATCTCTGCGAACAGCTGGTGATAGCGGTACCACCGCCGCTCATCGTCCAGGGGGAGCAGAAACAGATTGGCCTCTTCCAGCCGCTCAAGCATCGCCTGCCCCTCGGGCTCGCCCGTCACGGCCTCACAGAGCGACCCAGTCTGGAGCAGAAAGCTTTGCACGTCTGCGGGTTGACGTGCCAGCACCTCCTGGGTCAGGTAGTCGACGACGAAGCGGTGCGTGCCGGTGAACGCCTGCAGAAAATGGGTGATATCCTGACGACCTTGCAGCGAGAGCGCAGCCAACTGGAGTCCAGCAATCCAGCCTTCGGTGCGTGTTTCAAGAGCCGTGATGTCCTCAGTCGAAAACTCCACTCCGATCGTTTGAGAGAGAAAGGAGGTCGATTCCTCTCGTGTGAAGCGCAAGTCAGTTGAGCGGATCTCGACCAACTGACCCTTTGAGCGCAGACGTGCCAGGGGCAAGGGCGGGTCAGCCCGCGTGGCGATGACAATGTGGAGGTGAACGGGTAGGTGTTCAAGCAGGAATGTCACTGATGCATGGATGGGTTGTGCAGTAATCACGTGGTAGTCATCGAAGACCAGCACCAATTCCCCGGGGAGAGTTGCCAGGCGATTGATGACGACGGTCAGGATGATTTCAAGGGGTGGGGGCTGCGGGGACTGAAGCAGCGGAAGGCCGATTACGCCGAGACCCGAATGAAACCCAGGCGGGTGACACGGGAGCATCTTGAAGCCAGGCGGAGAGCAGGGTGGTCTTGCCAAAGCCAGCAGGGGCAGCGATGAGGGTGAGCTGGCGTTCCACCGCCTGCTGGAGCCGCTCGGCGAGGCGGGGACGGCGCACGAACTGCAAGGGCGGTCGCGGCACGTAGAGCTTGGTAGCAAGCAGTGGATCAGCGGGTGTCGTGGCCATGGTGTGCCACTCTACCTCTTCCGTTGGAAGATCTGGCCTCTCCACGTCGGCTGTCCCCCCTTTGTCCCCGCTGTATGCATGTGCGAGCGCCTGAGCCACTGCGTTCAAGCGTTCCAGCGTCAAGGCCTCCGTCTTCCCAAGGTAGAGAGAGAAGTGCTTGCCGTGCTGCGTACGGTAAGCTTTCCAGTACCAGCCGCCACGCTGATTGCCAGCGCGTTCTTTGCGAGCCGTGAAGGTGCCAGTGTCACCGGTAAACGCGAAGGTGGAGGCAGTCGCCAGCCAGGCAAACCAGGCGGGTGTCTCCACCGCGAGCACCTGCTCGTGTTCGTCTTGCTGGTAGATCAGCCTGTCACCTCGTACAAGAGGGGTCATCTTCGCCATGGTTGCTCTCCCACGACACAACACGTCTGATGCATTTCATTCGCGAATAGGGGAGCGGATGTTCGGGAATTCGTAGACACGTACCGAACAACTTCTCCCAAGATCGGGAACCTCCCCGTTTACTCTACTGGCTTCTGTGCTTGTTCCGACCCCGTGTCTACAGACCAGCTCGTCCGAGTGCGGACAGCTCTCGCTGGTGATCGACCTTCTGTGCTATTCTATCACAGCCATACAGATTCTGTGTCATGTGGAAACAAGAGAAATGTAACCTTGACTTTTGCTATAAAATCAGCTATAAATATGACTAGATAAGCTAATTTAGTCATATTTCTTATCCGGTCAGCCGGTCATAATGAGAGGAAGGGTTCGTATTGGCAAGCCAACGTAAAAGTGAACGAGGGCAAACCGAGGAACGTTCGAAACGCGAGGAACGTGCGGATAGGATTCTGGACGCCGCGGCGGAGTTGATGTTGCGCTGGGGCTACAACAAAACGACGATCGACGACATTGCCCGCTATGCAGGTGTGGCAAAAGGTACCATCTACCTGCACTGGAAGACGCGCGAAGACCTGTTCATGGCGCTGATGAGACGGGAATACGTTCGCCTGATGGAGGACATCCAGCAGCGCATCTCTGGCGATCCCGAGGGGGGAACTTTACACGGTATCACGAAACACTCGATGCTGGCGACCATGAAGAGTCCGCTCATGAAAGCAGTACTTTTGCGTGATACCGACCTGCTCGGTGAATGGACACGCAAAGAATATGCCAGCCCGAGCTACTCCGCACAAATCGCTCAATCTCTCGCGCTCATTGAACTCCTCCGCAGTCGTGGAGTCGTGCGTGACGATATAGATGTTCGCAGGCAGGTGTTTATGCTCGACGCCATCACGATGGGTTTTTTAATGATTGACCAGTATATGCCCGACGATTTCAAATATTCCGACGAGGAGATTGTGGAAATGACGGCTGAGACGGTCGAAAGAGTATTTGCACCATTTCAGCAGCCGGACGAGAAGACAAAACAGGAGATATCGAACGCTTTAATTTCGACTTTCGATGACATCATCACTCTCAGAACTAGAATAGATCAGCAGGAGGCTACATCATGACCACTCAAGAACCAGTAATCGTCATTGATTCTCTACACAAATCATATGGAAAGGTGCAGGCCGTCAAAGGCATCTCGATGCGCGTGGAGCAGGGTGAGATCTTTGGCTTCCTGGGACCAAACGGCGCGGGCAAAACCACCACCATTCGCTGTATGCTCGATGTCATTCGCCCCACGTCCGGCACGCTTCGCGTACTGGGATTGGATGCGCAGCGCGACAAAATGGAACTGCACCAGCGTATCGGCTATCTGCCCGGCGATGTGCGCCTTCCCGGACAGATGACCGGTAAGCAGGTCATCGACTACTTCTCGCGCTTGCAGGGCCTCAAACCCGTGCTGCTGAATGACCTGGTGGCGCGCTTCGATGTAGAAATGAAGCGGCCTTTGAAAGGGTATTCTAAAGGCATGCGCCAGAAGATCGGCGTCGTGCTGGCCTTTATGTGCGACCCCGAGGTGTTGATCCTGGACGAGCCAACCTCCGGCCTCGACCCGCTTTTGCAGCGCACCTTCAACGAGTTCCTGCTGCAAGAACAGGCACGAGGCAAGACCATCTTCATGAGTTCGCACATTATGAGCGACGTCGAGAAGGTCTGCCAGCGTGTAGCGGTCATTCGCCAGGGCGAAATCGTCACCATTGAAGAGGTGGAGAAACTACGCCAGAAGGCGGGTCAGCGCGTGACAGTCGAGTTTGGTGATGCCGTTAGCGCGGATGAAGTGGCGCGCATGCCAGGAGTGAGCATGGTGACCAGCCACAACCATGCCTACCACTTCAACGTCGGTGGCAGTATGGACGCGCTCATCAAGGCCCTCAGCCGACACGAAGTGCTGCGCCTGCAGGCGGAAGAGGCTCCGCTCGAAGAGGTGTTCTTGAAATTTTACGAAAATCCACAGGCGGAAACAGCAGCGCCGGGCACGCGCTAAACACTCTACTGGTGAAAGGAGAGCCAACCATGGCTACCACATCGATCTCTAAAACCATCGCCGCGCCAAAGAAACGCGCGCGCGGCCTGACCATTACATTTGTCGCGCTGGCGAACGACAGAGTAGTACTGGCAGCAGGAGTATTCTATGCAGCCTTCGTTGCGGTGATAGTAGGCATTTTGTATCCTTCGTTACAACAGATAAATTTCACTGCGTATGTTACATCGAATGCCGTAGCCGGGCTGCTGGGCGCGAAGCTTACCAACGCAAACAGCTTCCAGGTGCTGATGGCGCTTGAAATGTATAGCTCGCTCTACGCGCTGATCTGGGGCGGAATCGTCGCCTATATCGCCGGGGCATCTCTACCTGCTACCTTCGAGAACGGCACGCTCGATCTGGCGCTGGCACGGCCAATTTCTCGCACGCGCTACTACCTGGAAATGTGGCTGAGCGCCGCCCTCGGTGGGCTCATTCTGAGTATAGGAACGGCAGGAGCGGTGGCGCTCAGCTCGCTGTTCGTGCAGAATGCCAACATCGATTGGGGCTGGCTCATCGTCGCGCAGTTGATTGAACTGGCC
>VBFM01000200.1:8279-9264 GCA_005882595.1 Chloroflexota bacterium | reverse complement strand
GCACCAACATCCTCCACGTCCTCTGGTCTCTTCTTCCTCACGTTCTGGCCCGACTCGCCCTTCCGCTTCTCATCCTTGGCGCAGACCTTTCCTCGCGAAAAAATGACGGGCACCCAAGGAGATCTTTCTCCCTCTGGACGTGCCCGTTTTTGAACGGATGATCCAAGTAGCTAGTACATAGATGATAACCACCCCATACCTAAAGGATCATACTAAAATAACCCAATGTCAGAACCTGAATAGCTCGCAAAAGAAAGCGCCTGGAAGAGAACTCTATCCAGGCGTTTCTGTCTGAGAAGCCTTTATTATTCCTGTTCTGACTTGGGAGTAAGCGTATTGAGCAAGCGCAAGACCTGATCAAGCTTCTGTCCTTGTATCGTCAATTCTCCGCGAACATCAGCAAAGTGTTGGTCTTGTTGCTCAAAGCGTTGACGCATCTCGGTTTGTAACCCCACGCTTTTCCCGTCCAGTTCGATCACTTGAGTTTGCAGATCGCCGAGACGTTCATTGGTCAGCTGATCATGACTCATCAGCGCATCAAAGATTTTGTTATTGGTCTCACGCAAGGCCTCGAACGCATCTTTTGTCACCAGTGCTCGCAGCGCGATCGTTTGCAATTCATCTGATTTTTTCAGCGCCGCATTCTCTTGCTCAAGGCAGTTAAGCGTTCCTCAATGCTTGCCATAGGATCTCGTCTTTCTCTTCGCACCTCATCATGTGCGAATTATACCATACTCTTCCTGAAAGCTATAGGGGTGTAACAACGCATGTAGCAACTTGGGTCATCCGTTCAAAAAAAGACAGACGTAGCTTCCTAATATTGGCTCGCTGAGACATCTGGTGGCAAACGAGCCGTTGAGATGAGTACGATGTCCCTTTTCTTCCCCTTCGTTACGACTCCATGATAGAGGCAAGCGCACATCGTCTTGTAGCTTGAGATACAGCTTGCCGTGCGGCTCGAGAAAGTGGATCAACACCGGTGAGA
>VBFM01000200.1:7417-8241 GCA_005882595.1 Chloroflexota bacterium | reverse complement strand
CTTCCCTCGCTCTCGATCAAGAGGGCTGTGCGGCACACACGCACGGGGACCAGGCTGGGTAGGAAGTCGCGCCCTCTGCTCAGCTAAGGCCAATTCGACGAGCTGCTCATCTTCCGTTCCCGCCATCGCCCAGCCGAGCACCATACGCGAGAGCAGATCCAGGATCACCGCCAGGTACAGCCAGCCTTCTGGTGTTTCGACAGCCTTGGAGTCCGTCACCCATTTGCTATTGGGCTCTCCTGCCGCAAACTCGCGGTTGAGACGATTGAGTGCAAAGCGAGCACGAGGATCACCTTTGGTCGTCGGCTTGCGAGACCTCTTGCGTCCAGCCGACAAGCCCAACCGCTGCATCAGGCGCACCCCGCGCTTGCGTGAGCAATGCACCCTGCGGGCTTTGAGCACGGCGTGAATGCATGGACTGCCGTAGACCTGGCGATGCTCCAGAAAAATTTGCTGGATGTGGGCTGCGAGTTGGGTATCTTCTCGGCAATGCTGGCTCGTCGGGCGGCTTCTCCAGGCATAATAGCCACTGACGGAGACCTCAAGCGCCTAACAAATGATGCAGCGTGCTGTCTGCGATCCCTAAATCCCTTGCGATTTGAGCTTGTGATTTATTGCTTGATCGCACCAGTTGGACCCCTTCTTGCTTAAATTCCCGCGTAAAGGTTCGTTGTTCCTTTTGCATGTCCTTTCCCTTCCCGTGCCAGGTCCACTTCTTCAAGTTTACCTTCCACACTTTTCTGGGTCAAGACCAAGGCTTGCTGCACCTCTTTCTCTATCGCTATAATCTAGACCGGGCTAACCTTCTCACATGAGCCACTACC
>VBFM01000200.1:3677-7368 GCA_005882595.1 Chloroflexota bacterium | reverse complement strand
ACATGGCGCTTGACCGTACTGACCGCTACTACAAGGTGCTCGGCAATCTCGTAATTCGAGGCACCACTCGCCAGCAAATGCAAGACTTCCAGTTCTCGCTCGCTCAGTGGGTCAAGCAATGGTTGAAGTGACCTGGTAGGAGCTGCCCTAGACGCTATCAATGGTGTAGCAGGGGGCTCATGTTCATGGAGGCCACCTGCTATAAGCAAGGTCTGAAGATATCCACTCGCATCACGGTGTGTCGCTTGCAGTTTGGAGAGTAGGAGTAACATCGGCTCGCCTTCGTTGACGAAGATGCGAAAGTAGCCCTCCGGTTCGGCGAGGATGAGAGCGCGTTCCAGGGTGGTTAGCGCACCCGATTGGTCACCTTGTGCGTCCAAGGCGAGGGCTCGTAAGACGAGGATTTCAATCACACTATGGACTCGTGCTTTGCCCTGGGCATCGTGTAGGAGACGATCCAGAAGCACCAGGGCGTCCCGAAGGAAGGGAGCCGCCGGATCATTCCGTCCCTGGGCAATGCGTACTCGCACCAGGGTTAGATACTGCCCTTCCTGGGGATAGCTGAAGTCGCCATCGACGAATAAGCTGCTGGCACCCGCCCAGCGGCTGGCTGTCGCCAGATTGCCCTGCGCCAATTCTATCTGTGCTTGTGCGGCTGCTCCACGCTCGAACAGATGAGAAACGAAGGAGCGCTGACGTGCCACCTGTACGAACTCGTCCAAAGTTGCAAGTGCACTGATGTAATCACCCTGTGCCTGCTGGAGGTGAGCCAGAGCAATGTGGCCCTGCGTGATTACCTCGGCATCCACCGTCAACGTCCCTTTGATCTCCTCCATACCTTGCATCAGGTGACGTTCGGCAGCGTCCAGGTCGTTCCACTCACGTAGCACATCACCCAGGCCAAACGAGTAGCCTGGACTATCGATCAGGATCTGTACTCCCCCTGGTCCTGATGCCATCTGCACCGCTTCTCTATAGGTGGCCACAGCCTGGTGAAGCCGACCTTGCAGCACTTGCCGTCTGGCCAGGTTGGTGAAGCTTCTCAAGGTTGCAGACAAGTTGCCCGAGGCTCGTATAGGTGCAGTCGCTTCCGCTGCCAGTCGTTCCATGGCGGGCGTCACATCCCCGCTCACCAGGTAAGCGTGATCCACATTTACTATGGCGCTCGCACGGAAGATCACTTCCGTCTCCGGCAATAGATCAAGCCCTTGCTGCGAAAGGGTGACACAACGAGCGAGATCACCGGAGAAGCGAGCCATGTTTCCGCGTACTGTGACGATCTGGCCCAAGATGGCACAGGTATGGTCGGCAGGCACGTCATTCTGGAGGCATCGTTCGGCATCCTGCAATCGGGCCTCAGCAGCCTCCAACTGATTGGTGAACATCAGCGTTACTGCGTGGTCGATGCAGAGAGTGGGGCGTGCGCGTAGTAGTGCATCTGGAAGCCTCTTGAGCCAACCAAGCACTGTGTGGATCTGTTCCAGAATCCCGACTGGCAGGCCGACCTGTTCGATCAAGCGGGCAGCACACTCGAAATCGGGAGCTGCCAGTGCATGCTGCACGGCTTCGGTGAGCAGCCCGTGCTGCTCGTACCAACTGCTGGCCCGACGATGTAACTCCGGGACCAATTTGGGCTTGACCTGCTTCAGGCGGCTGCGCAGCACAGCCGCAAAAAGGTGGTGGTAGCGATACCAGCGCCCCTCTTCGTCCAATGGGGTAAGAAACAGGTTGGCGCGTTCCAGGTGCTCCAGCAGAACATCAGCGCGCTGGACTGGGTCGGGCTCAGCTTCCCTTTGCTCGATGGTCAAAAGGGCATCACACAGGGGGGCGCTCATGTAGTCGAGAATGGAAGTATAGAGCAGAAAGGTCTGCATCTCGTCTGATTGTTTCCCCAGTACTTCTTCGGCAAGGTACTCTACCACATAGCGGTTGCTACCCGTGAACGCATCAACAAACTGTTCCAGCTGCCCCACTGGACGTCCCTGTGCCGAGAGTGCGGCTAATTGCAGACCAGCAATCCAGCCTTCGGTGAGTGTCTCTAATGCAGCAATTTTCTCTGATGAAAGCGGGAGTTCCATCACCTCCCTGAAAAAGGCAGCGGTTTCTTCAAAGGTGAAACGTAAATCAGAAGCCCGCACTTCGGTCAAGGCTCCTCGCACACGCAACCGTCCCAGAGGCAGCAGCGGGTCAACACGAGTAGAGATGATCAAGTGCAACCAAGGTGGAAGATGCTCGAGCAGAAAGGCCAGTGCCTGGTGAATCGGCAGAGCCTCGATGACATAGTAGTCGTCCAGCACCAATACGGTTTCCACGGGAAGGACAGCCACTTCATTCAGTAGGGTCGTTAGCACCGACTCCATCGATGGCGGCTGGGGCAAGTGCAGCAGTGCCAGGGTCGTTTTCCCTACTTCGGGATGCAAAGTATTCAGGGCAGTCATGACATAGGTCCAGAAGCGAGTAGGGTCATTATCGCCTGCATCGAGCGAGACCCAGGCTACGGTGTAGCCGCTACTACTCGAATCAGCATACCAGGCGCTCAGCAGGGTAGTCTTACCCCACCCGGCAGGGGCAGTTACCAGCGTAAGGGCGCGCCGTACACTGGCTGTGATCTGAGCGATCAGGCGGGGACGCGCCACCAGCGTGGGGGCAGGAGGTGGGATAAACAATTTTGTGGCCAGGAGCGTCTGTTTATATGATTTCACCCTGGTGGCTGAAGATAACCGGGGCACTGGACCTGGGATCGCAATTGATGTTGGGCTGGTGGCATCAAGCTTCTGATGCTGGGCCACTCTATCTGTCACCAGAGTGGCTGCCACCTCGTGGAGCCGCAGGTGAGTCAATTCTTCCGACTTGCCGAGATAGGCTTTGTGGAGGTAGCCATGCTGGGTGCGGTAGGCATACCAGTACCAATAACCGTGTTGTCGTTCACACCGTGCTGTCAAAGTCCCCTGGTCACTGCGAAAGGCAAAGGACTGCACGGCAGTATCATTGAGCCAGGTATACCATGCGGCAGAGCCGACCAGGATCGCACACGGAGGGCCATCAGTATCATTGAGCAGATTGAGTTGGTCATCAATTACCTGGGGAATGCGATGCCGAACCATAATTATGCGCCTCTCATAGGAAAAAAAACCCTAGGATGGCAATCTTGCCTTGAGATGAGCGTGAAATCGCCTTTTGTATTCCCTGTAAATGAGCATACGTCAAGATAGGCTTGCCATCCTAGAAAAAAAACTACCTACAGAATTACCTAAACAATTACCTACTTGAGAGGAGGCGCAGCCCTCTTAGCATTTCCAAACAGGCGATACGGGAAGAAGTTATGTCTTCCTGCTTCGAGCGAGCATTTCTTGACGAGCAGCGAGCCATGAGAAAAACTGTACATTAACTCGTCTACAGTATACTCAATAGTTCTTGTTGTGTCAATTGACCAAAATCTGGTGATTACCCACAAACCTGCGAGATAGCAGACGAAGTGCCACGTTCAAGGTCAGCATATAGCTTCAGTTTATGCTGACAGTATGAATTGATCCTGTGAAAATGCTGAGATGAAACTGAGAAGGGTTGAAGATATGAGGAATCTGGCCGAGCGAGACGAGAGTGCCTCGGCGGCCTGCGCATCGTCGCGCTCTCTCGTTGAAGATATGAGGAATCTGGCCGGGCGAGACGAGGGTTCCTTTTCGTTAGGGAA
>VBFM01000200.1:0-3589 GCA_005882595.1 Chloroflexota bacterium | reverse complement strand
GATGAGCATACCAGCTTCCCAATGGCTCAACCATTCCTGCCGATGTAATAATACGTCTGCCAGGATAGCTCTATCTCTTTCTAGTCCACGCACCAGTAGCTCTGCTTCGTGCTCCAGTAGTTGTGCGCCCCTTGCCACCTTACCTATCAGGGCGTGGGCTCGCTCACGAAGTGATTCCGGGGACAAGAGTTGTTGGAGCACTATTGTCTCCTGCGCCGCCAACGCCCTATTTACCTCTACAATCCTCGCTTCCTTAGTATCTGAAGGCGACTTATGAACGTTGACCTGGTAATACATGTTATGCAGGTAGTGCAATTGGTAGCTTCGATCAGGTGGCAGTGTATCGAACGCTCCCTGCGGCCACCCCTGGGCAGGTAAGACCAGTGCGTGGGGAGATCTCCATAAATCTATAAGCCTCGGTATTGACCACCAGAGTTCATAGCCACGTGACCTCACCATTTCTAGGATTTTATGTAGTACCTGGGTGCTATCAGTGAGCATATCCCAGGCAAAGAAGTCGACTGCTGGCATCTCTCCTCGTTTTAAAAGGTTAAAGATTTCTGGATATCCCATGGCCAGGGCAGCTATTTCTGAACTGTTGCCTTCATTGCGAAACGGACTAGACGTGTAATTGACAATCTTCGCCGTCGTCTTCGAGTGACGATCCCAGTACTTTAGACTCGAGCCAAAGGCATAATGGACATCTCCTGAGAGAATCACGACGCGCTTCATTGCACTGATAGCCTTCAGGAAGTTCTGAAACGTGAATCGTTCTAGTGTCCAGGCTTCTGGATCGACCGTATTGTTTTCCTTGGAGAGCATCCGGCTCCAAAATTGGATGGCTTCAACGAGACCTATGCCGAGGACGGGCGTGGCTGAGACCATGAGCGTGATTTCCGCATCCTCGTGGGCAGCAGCGACCACTTGTGCTGCTATAGCCCGAGGAGACAAGAGCCCTGGAAATGCATCGGGTGTCAGATAGATACGCTGGGTGCGCGTGTCCAGCACGATCACATGATAGTGAGGACCAGAAAACGTATAGTTCCAGCGGAGTGCCTGCTCCGAACGTTGCAGCTCGCCGCTCCCAGCGAAAGAAGCGGGCAAGCCAACTAGCTTGCCGATGTCGGTTGCTTGCCTATCCGACTCGTCTCCACGCCATGCATTTACAGCATCTAGGAGAGCAGTACCATGCGGCTCGTCAAATTGATCCGGGGTGTTCCCCCACGCCTGGAACAGGGCATAGGCGAGGAGCCCGTTGCGCACGATACGCCGTCCCAGTTCACTCCCCAAAACGTGTTGGCACCATTTCCCGTCAAGAAACCAGTCGTCGGTCACATCATGATCATCACAAATCATGTAGGTCGCAATGTTCGCCAGCGCTCGCCGCACCTGAGCGAGTGTTGAGCGAAATTCGTGCAACTGCTCGGTTTTGTGAATGTACTCCTGCTCCATCTGCTGCTGCTGCGCAGACGGATGCTGGGCATGGCTATACTCTGGGATGGGTAAGTCGTCAGGCCAGAGAACATCGGACCAGGCAAACAGATACATGGCATAGTATTCAGCCAGCGCTAACAGGTGATTTTCCGGCATGTCAGTGGTACACATGGCCACGTTTCGTACAGGATTGGTACGCTGCCCCGGTGCCAGCATGCGAGCGGGTACATTAACCAACGGAAGTACCTCTTCCTTGTTTCCCGTGAGCAAAAAATTGCCAGCGTCTGTCAGAGCGAACAAGAGGGATTCAGCCACGTCATCGGCATAGATTTGATCACCTGTTAGAAAAAGCTGCTGGGGGCGGTGCACTCCATTTTGCACTGCATCTTCAAGAATGAGGTCGAGCGCCGATAACATTTCTTTGCCAATACCATGTGGTTTGCGACATGAACCATGAATTATCCTGAGTTGGTTCAAATCTTCTGACGGTAGAACAAAGCTGGGAAGTGGATGCCCTGGATAGACCAATTGCTTCAGTGGATCAGCCAGAGAGGGATCAATGTTGAGGATACCCGGCGTGCTAAGATGAGCGGCTGTTACAAGTACATGATCGTCAGATGAGCTATCAGTCTGAAAGAACAGGTCGTAGTAGTATAGTGCGCCCCACGCGAGTTGTTCACCACTATACCTGGCACGAGCGGTGACAGCGACAAGATACAGATGGTCACCAAGGCGCACTGTGCGGCGCGTCCCGGCAAACTGTTCATTGAGATTGCCATCCTCACCTTGCGCATAGATGCGCAAGGTGACCGTTTGGGACTTTTTTAATGCGAGCCATACGGTGACTGCCTGCGGCTCCGTGCGTCGCAGGATTGGACCTGCAAGGATCAGGGGGAATGTAGGGAATCGCTCTGCTATTGGTGTCCAAGACATGATAGAGCTCCTTTGCCATATGCGAGGCATAGCGGGAACATGGCGTAAAGCATTTCAAGTCCCTCATTCACTTCATGAAGTCTCTTTCCGGCGTTGTTGCCTTATTATTGTGAGCAACACAAAGCTCATACTTGTCAGCGCGATGAACGAAAAGAAGACCATTCTTGGTCCAAAAAGGTCATCAGTGGAGTGGTTCGGCTCTCCGGCAATCATATCCGGAGCTTCGGAAGGAAATGAACATTTTTCAAAGGGTTGCATGATATGTAATCCTTGTCACGATAGGGGCAAGCCCTACCACTATTCAACTGACTGCCAGCATTTTCATGAGTACGTACTCAGTGTACAGTGTATTGGCAGGGACGTCATGGCACTTGAGTAGTATCAAGACGATCAATGTATCGAGGAAAGGAGAATACTACTTAAGTAGCATGATTCCCCTGCCACTTGCCTGTACACTGAGTACGTACTTACGAAAAGAAGACAGGATTATTCGCGTAGGAAGAAACACAACTAGGTGAAAAAGCAATGGTTGTATTAGCACAAACTGTTCTTCCCCAGACTGCATTCGATGGTTTTATCATTATGAGTGTTGTGTTGGCGATAGTAGGTACCCTCTTCCTGGCATATGACCTGCTCGGGCGCGAGAATGGACCACTGCGCTGGTTCACATTAGTTATTATCTGCGGGCTCGTAAGTGCCTCTGTACTCGGACTGGTCGCTACGATAATTCAAAAACTGCTCAACAACACTTTCGATCTTAATTTTATGTTGCAAGCGCTGGTAATCGGCGGTTTGATGGGGTTTTTCACAGTCATCTTACTCGAATTACCTTCCTCGAACACCAGGCCACCAATCTTTTCGCGCAAAGGGAGTTTGATTGGACTTGCACTTGGACTTTCGTTTTCGTTCGTCGTCGTCTTTATCTTTCGTGCTCACTTGTATAGTGCACTTGTTATGGGCGTTACATGCGGGATGTTCGCGAGCATCTGGCAACGCATCACCTGGGAGCCATCAAATGCCACTCTGACAGCGCAGGGCAGCTGGCAGTTCGTGTCCTGGGACGCATCAAACACCGCGTTCGTTCCACTAGGTAGTTGGCAATTTGTCGCGTGGAAGCCACTACATCCTAAACCACACCTCTTTTCGCACAAAGGGTTTTTGATCGGACTGCTGCTTGGGCTCATCTTCTCGTTCGTTGTCTTCTTCACAGTCAGTAAAGATA
>VBFM01000199.1:3360-5921 GCA_005882595.1 Chloroflexota bacterium | reverse complement strand
TTTGCCGGTCTCGCCACTTTTATTCGTTGCAAGACAGGCGTAGAACAGAAAGGTTGAATGATATCATGGGCTTGTTTGAGCACTTAAAATTTGTAGGCAACATGAAGATTGAGAACGCGCTGCAAAAAGCCGAAGATCCTAATCAGGTGTTTAACTACAGCTATACAAAGCAACTCGAACAACTTCAACAGCTTCGCCAGGGCCTGGTAACCATTGTGCAGAACGAAAAGCACATCGAAATGCTCGAGGCCCAGGTCGAGGCACAGATGAATCGACTGCAACAGCAGGCGGCACAGGCCATGCAGCAGGGACGCGAAGACCTGGCTCGTCTGGCGTTGCAGCGTAAGGAGGCGCTGGTCGCCCAGGTGGACGCATATAAACAGCAACTCGAACAGCTTTCCGCCCAACATCAAAAAATTGAGTTGCTTGTAGGCCAGGCAGAGCAGCGCATCTCGACTTTCAAAACACAGAAGGAGATGGTCGAGGCCCAATATCAGGCGGCACAAGCTTCGGTGCATATTGGGGAAGTCGCTACAGGCATTTCTAAAGAATCCTCCGAGATGAATCTGGCCATGCAGCGCGCTCAGGAGAAGGTCTTGCAGATGCAGTCACGCGCTAACGCTATCGATTCTCTGCTCGATTCTGGAACGCTGAGCGACCAGGGCCTGCTTGGCGGCGGTGATGCGACCGACCTGGATCACCAACTTGCAAAAATCAGCTCCGAGCATAATGTTGAAGCAGAACTGGCAGCAATGCGCCAGCAAATCAGTGGACCATCTGCGCCGCAAGGACTTCTGGAGAAGCCATCTGCCTAGCCTCGCCTGCCTCGTTTGTTATGAGTTACGAATAAAAATGCGGGGGGCGCGATAAATCGAGCCCCTACAGCGCGACGAAAAAAGAGAAGGAGAATCACATTATGGCAAATGAAATGAACACTGACCAGTCCACCCAGGCCGAGCCAGAGAAGGAGCCAATGCTCCTGCTCGACACGACCGGTTCCATGAACTATCGAACATCAGCGACCGACGCGACGCCCCGCAAAGATACCATTCGTGAAGCAATCAGCATTATTGTCTCTGAACTCGCGGCTGCCGATAGCCAGGCGGCAGAAGAGGAAGAAGGGGGCGGTCTGCGCACCATCACCTTCGCGGATGGCCAGGCGCATGACCTCGGTGATCTGAACCCAAACAACCTGAGACAGAAATGGGGCAGTATCCGCTGGGCAGGCGGCACGCGCATCATGCCAGGCTTTAACCTGTTATTGAAGACCTACACCGACGAGTTCGGGTCGCAGCCGCAGGCAGAACGCCCACTTTTACTGGCCCTGGTCATCACAGATGGCGAAGCTGACGATACCGAGGCTTTCAGAAACGTCGTGGCGCGAGCCGCCGGCAGCATGTATGTAGTTCTCGCCATCATCGGCTACGGTCCTGAACACGACCAGGCGCTGCAAGCCTACCAGCAGGTCGAAGCGCAGAACGCGCATGTCCGGGTAATACCATTCGCCGGTGAAACCGACCCAGAGAAAATCGCCAACGCCCTCCTGCGCATGATAGAGTAGCCACCATGCAGTGAGGATGCAGTAAAATACGAAAATAGCGCCTGTTCCAGCAGGGGAGGTGGACAACCTTGAACCCAGGGTGAAGCAGGCGCTTTGTCTTTTTGGTAACACGGATGAGAAGACTTATTTTTACACCAGTATATCAAGGAAGTACCTGCTACATTCGCAACATCTCAAAGTGAAGCACATCCTCTGCATAAAACAGCCTGATGCAATCGACACAATCCATACAAAACATGTGCATTTCATCCACATCACCCACACCTCAATAGTTACCCCTCACGTTGTATTGGTTTGTTTCAAATGATACCATGTGCCCTACGGTGTGTAACTGAAAGGGCATTCCCCACATGCATGAAACTGCGGATGTCGTCATAATTGGTGCGGGAGTCAACGGAGCCAGCCTCGCGTTTCACCTGGTACAGGCAGGTGTGCGTAAGATCATCGTCCTCGAAAAACAGGTAGCCGCCAGTGGAGCCACCGGGCTTTCGAGCGGGCTGGTGCGCATGCATTATGTCAACGAAATCGAGGCGCGCCTGGCGCTGAACAGTTATACCTATTTCCGCAACTGGTCCGATATCGTTGGCGGCGAATGCGGCTTTACCGAAACAGGCTTCATTCGTACGGTTGCTCCCAGGAACAATGAGAAGTTACGCGCGAACGTCGCCATGCTCCAGCGTATTGGAGTTGAGACCTGCCTGATTTCACCCGGTGAACTGCACGAACTCGCCCCAACCATCTGGAGCGAAGACCTGGAACTCGCCGCTTACGAACCCCATTCCGGCTACGCCGATCCTACCGCTACCACGCTTTCCCTGTTAGATGCCGCGCGTCAACGCGGCGCGGAACTGCGCCAGCAGGTTGAAGTGCAGGGTTTTTTGCTGCATAATGAGCGTGTGACGGGAGTGAAAACGAGCACGGGCACTATTGAAGCAGGTACGGTGGTATGCGCTGCAGGCGGGTGGACCATGAAGCTGCTGGAAACATTGGGACTGCGCTT
>VBFM01000199.1:0-3267 GCA_005882595.1 Chloroflexota bacterium | reverse complement strand
TTGACGCTGGTTGGCGGCGGTGCGATGGAGCCTGGAGTTGATCCCGATACCTTCGAGCCAAACGCCGACGCGGATTTTGTCGAGGAAGTCGCGGAGAAGGTATCCCGCCGTATGCCCGCCCTGGCCGATGCATCGTATGTGCGTGGGTGGTCGGGCGTCTTCGCGGTCAGCGCCGACCTGCATCCTTTACTTGGTCCGGTCCCAGGCTATGAAAACCTGTACGCTATTTTTGGTTGCAATGGGACGGGGTTTAAGACCGCGCCTGCCGTGGGGAAGGCTCTGGCGGAACAGGTGCTCGGCGTTCGCGAGCCAGCAATACCTATCGACAGCCTGCGCCCCGCGCGTTATTTTGAACAGGCGATGATTTCCGATAGGTATAGCTACTCGGATCGACCCCAGGAACACACAGAACCGCCGCAATAAGGTAAAATACACCAGTATCCCAGGGCGAGGACTGAGCTTGCGCCCCGTACAGAAACGAGGATGTGGATTTATGCCCAAGAGGTTTATCGTCAATGTGGGAGGCACAAGGGTGGTCGCGGAACTGCTCGAACGGGAGGCTCCGACGCTCTCTCAGTGTATGTGGGAGAATCTTCCCGTCGAAAGCTTCAGCGTGCACGCCAAGTTCGCGGGACATGAAATGATCGTGATGGTGCCATTCTACGCGGAGCCTGAGAACGAGATATTGGATGTACAGCCGGGCGACATCGGCTATTATCCTGGTCGGCAAACCATCTGTATTTTTTACGGTGATACTCAGCCCTTTGGCTATGTGAGCGTTTTCGCGCGCATCGTTGATAGGCTGGATGATCTACAGGCTACCGGCGATCGCCTGCTGCGCACGGGCATCGTACCTGCGAAATTAGAGAGGGTTGAGGCATGACAGAAGCAGATATCCAGGCGATCGTACAGGAAGTTATGCGCCGTATGCTGGCCGAGAATGCTTCATCTGATGCCGCTACCATAGTGAATGGACGCGCGACATCTTCATCCAACAGGCAGAGTAGTACTGTACAAAAGCAACAGGCGGATAGCAATACCGTCACCGTAACGCATGTCATCACGCGCAGTGACGTCGTCGATTTCGCGAAGGCCGGCAAGAAACGCCTGCTCATTGCGCATGGTGGGCTGGTGACACCACTGGCACGCGACCTGGCAGCGGAACACGGTATCGAAATCGTGTGGCCTTCAGAGACCGCCAATGGCGCGGCTAACAAAGCTGACCACACAGCGCAAACGCGCAGCTTGAGCAGCTCGTCCGGTAAAACTGCCCTGACTTGTTTGCGCTGCAGCTCCTGCCTGGAACCAGCGTTTTACGAACGCGCACTCGCTGAAATGGAACATTCGACGGCGCGTGTGCTGGGTGAATTGCGAAATTTCATCGCGCGCTGCTGGCTGCATGAACCCGCCGATATCGCTACATTGCGTTCGATCTCACGCCCACCGATGGGCAATCTCCCCTGCTGTTTCTACGCCAACTTCAACCTGTTCTGGGCAGGTGAAAACTTGCAGGTATGCAGGCAACAGGTGAAGGACGGCATGCTTGCGGTACCAGTGGTGTGTCAAATGCTAGCCGGGTTATTGGAACGACATGCCGCTCGTTTAGAAAAGTGGTCAATGACCGAGACGGTCGCGCTTGAACGTATGCTTGCCCAGTATTTCAAGGGAAAAGGTCCTGCTTCTGAGGAAGAATTCCTGGCGGTCGTGGAACACGCGATGATCGCCCTGGACCGCGTGCAGAGCTGGATCGACGGACTGCTTCCCTGGAGTGAACTGGATGCCCGGCTGGCGCTGCGTCGCCCTATTACAGTTATTTAATGGAGGATATGTATTATGACAACAACCGAGGCGAACCCCACAGTAACGATTGACGGACTGCTTTCCCATTGGGAAAGCGAGGGTATCAGTAACGTCCTGTTTGAACTTCCCGACATGCATGGCGTTGCACGTACCAAAATTGTTCCCCTCAACAAGGTGCGTGGCTTTGCTGAAAAGGGCCTGAACATGTATGGCGGAACGCTCACGCTTGATACACGCTCTTTCGTGGTCTCTGACTCGAAGTACAACGAAGAAAAGAACTATGCCGACCAGGTACTCATCCCTGACCTTTCGACGGCATCCATTGTTCCCTGGATGAACAAGACGGCGCGCCTCATCTGCGATACTTACTGGGCCGATGGCACGCCGTTACACGCCGCACCGCGTCATGTACTGCGCCGGGCAATCGCGGAACTCGACAAACTCGGCTACCAGGCAGTGGTTGGGCTCGAATACGAATTTTACTTGCTCGATCCAACTACTATGAAGCCGGTCTTCGACGGCCTGCACATCTTCAACCACATGCGCAACACGGCTGTGCCGGTGGCAGAGCGTATCGTCGAACTAATGCCGCAAATCGGCATCGACATTATCACCGCCAACTGCGAATATGGCCCCGGACAGTTCGAGATCAACTACGGGCCGCACCAGGGGCTGCGCGCAGGTGACCTTGGCTTCACATTCAAAAACGGCGTCAAGTATATCGCGCGGCAGCTGGGCTACCATGCCACCTTCATGACCAAGCCCTTTACCGATCAATCAGCCAGCGGCGCGCACACGCACATCAGCCTGGTCTCGAAGGATAGCGGAGAGAACGCCTTCCTGGACACTAACGACGAGCACGGCCTGTCGCAAACGGCCTACCTTTTCACCCAGGGTATGTTGAAGCATGCCAACGCGGCGATGGCATTGATGGCTCCCACGCCCAACTGCTACCACCGCTTCGTGCCGCATCATTTCGCGCCCTCCAACATTAGCTGGGGCCTGGAAGACCGCACGGCCTTGATTCGCGCCAAGAACAGCCGTGACTCGCGCACGCACCTTGAAAACCGCCTGCCCACCGCTCTGAGCAACTCCTACCTGGCAACCGCAGCCGTTATCGCCGCTGGAGTACTGGGTCTCAAAGAGGCAGAAATGCCCCCAGAGCTGGTCGAAGGTCTGGCAGAGAGTTACGGTGGTTTCGAGCCATTGCCTCCCACGCTTGACGATGCGCTCAATGCACTCGAGAGCGACGAAGCGTTCCGCGGCATCCTGGGAGACGAGTTTGTGCAGGTCTTCACGACCATCAAACGCAGCGAACTCGCCCGCCTCAAGGCCCACGTCACCGACTGGGAGCGGGATGAGTATTTGGAGATGTTCTAAGTAATAAACGGATGCACGTGTACCGTTCTGTGAAACCAGGCACAGGGCCACATGATTCGTAGGGGCGAGGGAGGATGATGTGGGGTT
>VBFM01000198.1:0-3928 GCA_005882595.1 Chloroflexota bacterium | reverse complement strand
ATGGCCGTACCAGTTGCCCGGTCCGGACTTGAAAACGTTGTTCATCATTACTTTCCTGCCCTGCATAACTGATAGCGTTTAGAAGATCTGAGAACATCCGCCGATATAATATACCATACTACTAGGCAACCCAATCCAGCAAGATCATGCATTGCATCACTTCCCGTGTTTGGCATGTTCACTCCCATCTGCTGCTTCTTGAGGAGCAAGATCATCGAAGCTGACCGATTGTTCGTGCAGATGTGCCTGTATCTCGTAGATGAGCGAAAACGTGTATATGAGGTACAGAAAGAAGATGATGACGCGAGAAGGAGGAAACGGTGATGAATATGAGGCATGTGCTAACTTGCTTGCTCTGGCGAGCAGCTTTGGCAGTGGGTCTTCTCGCTTTATTTGCCCTTCTCGGTATGCGGGCACTCCCCGCCTCTGCTGCGAGCGCATCGTTCATACGGATCGTAGATGCTTCACCTGATGTAGCAACAGGAGATGTGTTTGTGGCCAGTTGCCTGCAGGTTCACATAAAGTGCTGGCTGCGCTCATTAGCAAAGGGGCCAGTGGCAAAGCGGTTGCGCAGATGCTTTCAGTTCAAGCTGGCGTTGCCTACACGGTGGCAGCCATCGGGACCAAATCTACGGGTTTCTCGCTGAGGGTCTTTGTTGACGATAATCTGATGGCGCCTGGCATGGCCAAGGTGCGTTTCTATGATCTCTCGCCACAGTCCTACGCGTTGAGTGTTGCAATAGGATCCAATACCCTCATTGCTGGCCTGTCTTATCCACAGGCCAGCAATTACTCAAGAGTACGAGCCGACATGTATAGGTTCACAATCAGCGCATCTCACCCTTCCTTTGCTCTTCCAGATGAGGTCACCCTGAAAACCAACACGGTGACCAGTATCTTTGTCGTCGGGATCTTTCATGGCATCCCCCCGCTACAGTTTGTGCATATACAGGTCAAGGGTCTACCCAGTGTAGCTGGAACTGGAAGCGACCCAAATGCAGCGCCGATTAACTCCTCCCCATCCACCCCACTAACTCCTGGGCCATTGCTAGTATTCGCTTTAGGGGGATTGAGTGCTGGGGTACTCACTCGGTTCCGGCTCTTCCGCCGAAAGAGAGCTGATCCTGTCCTTGGGCTAGCACTGTGTATACTCGCCGCGCTGGTAGCCCTGGCTCTTAGTATTGGTGGTCTCTCGCTCACTACTGCCACAACCAGTCCGGCTCCCCCACCGCTCGCGCATCTGCTCGTTCCCGCCATCGGTATCAACGCTCCCATCGAGTCAGTAGAGGTTCGAACGGATGGGACGATGGAAACACCCAGGCAGAGTCCCTGGAACAATGTTGGCCTGTACAATGATGGTCCGCGTCCAGGCGATCAGGGGAGTGCAGTGATATCTGGGCACCTGGATCGGCCGGGAGGGAACCCAGCAGTGTTTTGGCACCTGCGCGACCTCCACGTCGGTGACACTGTACTGGTTGTGGATGCCCATGGTAAAGCACTGCGTTTTCATGTCACGCAGATTGGCTTCTACCCGCCTAAAGAGGCTCCCATTCAGGATATTTTTGGGAATACCTCCGGGCGCTTTCTGAATTTGATGACCTGCGCAGGTGACTGGATTCCTACCGAACGTCAGACCGCCTTGCGCCTGGTGGTCTATACGGCCCTGGGTTAGTGCTGTTGAGCTTGCATAGACTCGTTCTTCCATCTCTACCTGGAGCTGGTAAATATAGCCGTTTTCATAGGGCATGCCCCGCTGGCTGTGCCTGCTGCTGCCTTTGCTGGTCAGTCTTTGCCTGTCGCTTAGGCACCTAAGTAGTTACCATCGAACCATCGCTAAAACAGTTATCATCCAATCACATCAATCCGCAATCGATAAATTTGCTAAGAAGAAAAGATAGTACTATAATACGTTAAGAGCAATACCAACCGGACTGTGTTGGAGAAGCACCGATACACAAACCTGGCTTCGAGCGGGAAAAATTGGTACATGGTATATTAGTTTCCCTACAATGGGCAAAGTCGCCTGAGAAGCCCAACGAACAAGCATTCTTCGATGCAGAAAGAGCAGGGGAAAGATAGGCCAGATTTTACATATCAACATCCCGACTCCTACAGGTCATTTAGAGGGGATTCTCAAGCCTGAAGAGGAGGGAATCGATCCGCGGTACGCCGCGCTTGTCTGCCATCCTCACCCGTTGGGTGGTGGCACCATGCATAACAAAGTAGTATTTAAAGTCGCGCAGACGTTGCAAACACTGGGCATGCCCACGCTGCGTTTCAACTTCCGGGGCGTAGGTCACAGTACAGGCACGTATGACGAGGGGCGTGGCGAGATGGATGATGCGCGGTATGCATTAGAATTTTTGAGCCGTCGCTATCCTGGCTTGCCCGTGATTATGGCTGGCTTTTCGTTTGGCGCCTACATAGCACTGCGAGTGGCCGCCGTTGATGATCGTGTCCAGGCAATGATTGGTCTGGGTGTGCCCGCGCGTATGTTTGAGGGAGACTATCTCCAGGGTTCTCACAAGCCGAAGCTCATCATTCATGGAACAAACGATGAGCTTGCACCCTACGACCTGGCAGTCCAATGGTTTGAGCAGGTGCCAGCTCCCAAAAGCATGGTTGCGGTGCAGGATGCGGACCACTTTTTTCAGGGACATCTCGAAGAGGTGCAGGCTATTATCGCCACGTTCGTGCACAATATGATGGAGTAAGGAAAAGAAAAGAGAATGACGACGCATCCAACTCATCTTCAATTTATCAACCCCCCAAGCTTGTTTACCCCGCCAGGTTTCACCCATGTCGTCGAGATCACGGGTGGACGAACCGTCTACATAGCGGGACAAGTTGCTCTCGACCAATCATTTTGTATCGTTGGTAAGGGTGATTTTCGTGCGCAAGCGCAACAGGTCTTTGAAAACCTCAAGACCTCTCTGGCAGCGGTAGGAACTGACTTCATGCACGTGGTCAAACTGAATATATACCTCGTTGATATGACGCAGCTGCCCATCTTAGCTGAAGTGCGTGATCGCTACGTGAATACGCAATATCCACCTGCAAGTACCGCAGTCGAGGTACGAAAACTGGCGCTCGATGATTTACTGCTTGAGATTGAAGCCGTCGTGAGTCTGCCTGCATAGATCAATGAAGAAACTCCTAAACAACCTGCTTTCTCACATCCCTATCCCCTATCCCTAGCGCATTCATCAAAGCCACACACCCACCCACACACGTCCCCTCATGACTCACCGCCTCGCCATTATCGATCAATTGCTGCGCCTTATCATGTGTCATTATTTTATAGTGCAGTTTCATCTCCAGGATGCGCTGCACCGAGGCATTGATTCTATTCATTGAAATCTGACCGCTGGTGACGTCTTGTTTCAGGTTGGTGAGCATGGTGACGGTGTCTTGCAGACCGCGTGGGCCGAGGATGAGGTCGGTTCCGGCATTGATGGCAAGCATGGCGGCCTGGGAGAGGCTGTAGGTGTTGCTGATGCCACCCATCCAGAGGGTGTCACTGATGATGACGCCGTTGAAATGGAGTTGATTGCGCAGCAGATCGGTTACGACCTTTGGAGAGAGCGAAGTTGGCAGGGTTGGGTCAAGCTGCGGGTTGAGAATATGCGTCACCATGACCATCGGCACGATGCCCTCGTTGATGAGCGTGCTGTAGGGAACAAAGTCAACGGATTGCAACTGAGCAAGGCTGCGATCCATGTGGGGCAGCGAAAAATGCGGGTCGATGCTGGCGCTGCCTAACCCTGGAAAGTGCTTGAGGCAGCCTACCACGCCGCCATCGGTGAGACCTTTGAGATAGGCGCGCCCCATGTCTGTCACCAGTTTCGGGTCGGAGCCGAAGGTGCGCATGGGCAGGCCGGGGTTATTGGGATTGGTCAATACATCCACGATGGGCATGAAGTTGACG
>VBFM01000197.1:0-7378 GCA_005882595.1 Chloroflexota bacterium | reverse complement strand
GACGTGAGAGAACCAACTTCCCACTTGAGGTGGGTCGCCAATCTCCTCCCTACAGATTGGTAGGCGGCATGCCAGGATGAGTGGGAGGCATCCAAAGATTGCTGGGAGGCATGCCGACCTGGACTTGTGGCTGCTGCTGCCGGACTTGATAGTCAATCGATTGGAGCACCTCGTGTAAAGCGTTATTTTGCTGGATCGCCCCTATTGCGGCTGTAATGAGTAGAGGATGGATGGCCAGACCGACCGCTCCAACTGCGATCTGATCTACCCAGTCCTGCGCCCCCACTCTCACCAGTGTGCCATCCGGGACACGCTGCATAGAGATGGCCAGCGCCTTGTTAAAGCCGGTAATCGCCCTCAAGGTACTTTCCTTCTTTAATTGAACGGTGACGTAGTTCATATCGCCAAATTGTTGTGCCTCATATCCCTTCGCCCGGTACTCAAGCACCAGCGCCTGAGCAATTGCTGGAAGGTTGAGGTCCTGTGTCTGATAGAAAAGGGCTTCCATGTCACTCCTTCCTTTCTGTCTAGAGCATGTTCATCTTCCAAAGTCTGTCTTACTTCACCCGTCAAAAAGTCCACGATACACTATACGTAGCTGACCACGAATAGGTAGCAGTTTGTTGATTCATGTCAGGTACTCCTGGGAAGGTAGGGTGTATATCAGGTCGAAACAAAACACTCACCTGGTGGTCAAGTGAGTGTTTTGGGAAGCTGAGAAAGAACTGGCAGATCTTCTCAGGTGACTTTTTTCTTCGCTGCTATAGTCTACGCCGACGTGAACCGCTTCTTGAGAAGGCGCGCAGGAGGAAGATCAGGATACAGGCGCCGATAAAGGCAACGATGATGCTTCCAAGCAGGCTTCCTCCTGAACTTACGCCGAGGAGGCTGAAGAGCCAGCCACCGATGAAAGCGCCGATCAGGCCTACGACAATATCACCGACTATCCCATAACCGCCTCCACGCATTACAATGCTGGCGAGGAAGCCAGCAATCAAACCTACGATCAGCCACCATATGAGGCTTTCAAGACTAATATCTGCTAGCACTAGAGTTGCAATTGTCATCAGGAACGTGCTCCTTTCTTTTTTACACCTCGATACTGTTGTTCACGAATACAAATTATTCCTGCTCTGAAGCTTCTTTACAAGGTTTCACCAGGATACCTTGTTATCTATACCGTACTCAAAAGCGGATGATACTACAAGTGAACAATAAAAACGCTAAGTAATTCTTAAACATGTGCCAAGCTTTTTAAGACTGTGCGTCAAGATACAAAGTGACACTATTTTCACGATAATTTCACAATAATGAAGATTTCTTCACATCTTTATCACCCTCCTTCGTGTACACTTGCTCGTAGAGAGTAGGATTCTCTCAACACCGCACCGGCGGTGATACCGCAACACAACTCAAATCTTTGCGGAAGCAGGATGTCAGTCATGCGAGACAGGGACGCTGCAAAAAACACTCAGCCGGGTGGCGGGAATAGTACATTCAGTGAAACCACAATGGGTGGCACGGAGCTTGCTGGGCAATCTTTGCAACCACGAGTAGAGGAAGCACGCACTCTGGGAAGAATACTCTTAGTCGAGGATGATGCCTCTCTCGCCAGGTTAGAAGCCGGCATCCTGGCTGCACGCGGTTACGCGGTGGCAATAGCAAATAGTGGAGAGATGGCGATTACCACGCTCCACCAGACCATTCCAGACCTGGTATTGCTGGACCTTGATCTCTCCGGCGGCATTACGGGGTGGGACGTGTTAAGGGATCTGCGCAGTTATTCAAGCGCGCCGGTATTGCTGACTAGCTCGGAATCGGCAGTTCGGAGGCAGATTCGTACTCAGGGAGAACCCAGGTCAACCCTGGACCACCTCCCAAAACCGTATCCTATGCAGGCACTTCTCAAGCGCATCGAACGTATGTTGGCGATTACGCCTTAGTAGCTGCTTTCAGCGAGTTAAGGAGGATGACATGGACCGCAAGGAAGACCGCGAAATTCTGCGTAGAGGAGGATTTGCCGAGGGCGAGATGAAACGTTTGAGCCAGCTTCGTAAGGATCACAACGAGCGAGAGCGACTTCAGGCTCTTGCCGACCATCGACGCCTGGAATTTGTACGCTGGCTGGTGAATACCGGGAAATTGACAGAACAGGTTGCATCATAAATCAGCGGAGTTTGCACTTTTCTATAATCCGGTTACGCCATCGGTAAAGATGGTACAGTTAAGGGTGCGCGAGAAGCCAGAAATAGAACAAAAAGAAAAGAGGAGTGCCACGAGCAATGACGCCCGTGACACTCCTCTTTGCAAACCCAGGTCCAGAATACTGCCCTCTCACAGCCCTGAAATGTTGGGTGAACTGAGCAGGCGATTCAAAAATCGACCGGCGGCGCGCTGGTCAACACGTTTGCCTATGCGGGCCAGCAAGACATTGGCGGGTTCCATGCTAATATTTGGCTCAGTCGTGGGATATTCAACAAAACCCAAGGCCCCAAATAAGCGGATAATCATCTCACGGTAGCGATAGATGTTTAGACCCAGGCCCTCGGTATCCCAGTGCCAAGATAATCCCAGGGCGAAGAGAATCATATCTTCCAGCGCATCGAGTTCAAGCGCGAAGCTCAGGAGTTGACTTGCTACGCCCAGGCCGCGCCAGTTTGAACTGACCTCGATGGCAACTTCGTAGACGTTTTCCAGACCTTCCCACCACTCATCACCTGGCGCCAGCGTTACTTCACCAACGATAACGCCCTCCGGCGTATGGGCGATAGCCAGCGCACAATCTGGCCGCCTGGCAATGCTCATGAGCAGTTGATGCTCACGCTCAGGCAGGCGCGCAAAGGCATACATTCCTTTATCGACGACCAGGCGCTCCACCATGGAAGGAGGGCAGAAGTCGCGCAACAACAGGGTGCCCACCTGGGTTTCAAGCATCTTACTGCGCGATGGAGTAGCCGAACCCTGCAAATGCAACAAGTCGAATAGACCAGCAAGCGGCGATTGGCGCTGCGCCGCTGGAAAGGCCTGGCGCACGGATGGAGGCACGAGTAGGTGTCGCACCAGCGCGACGGTGTGCCGGTTGGCGCTGCCAATCGACCAGCGCCGGGGCTGCGCGGGAAAATCCTCCGGGCGATCCTGAAAAAGCGCCGGGAAAACAGAGAGGGAGGAAGACTTACCCATCACCTGCTGCGCGATTAGTTCCTGTTGTTCCACACTTTCCCACATAGGTCGCCAGCGCGCAATCCATGCATCGGGCAAACGCTCTGGCAGGGGCTGCTCCGACATTTCTGACCAGAGCATGCTCCAGGCGCGCGGCACAACGCGATACAGGTCATACCCGCCGCCACCCAATGCGACCCAACGTCCCTGACAATACGCATGAGCAAGCTGGTGTGCCGCTTTGATCTGCGCCGAAATACCGCGCATGGTCAGGCCGAGATGGGTCAGCGGGTCCCAGGCATGGGTATCACAGCCGTGCTGTGAAACGATGACATCGGGCGCAAACGAAATGACCAGCGGTGTAAGGAGCGCGTCAATGGCCTCGATATACGAATCATCCTCGGTGAAGGGTTCCAACGGCACATTGACCGAGTAGCCGCGTCCCAGGCCATTGCCCAGCTCAAGCACATCACCCGTGCCCGGGAAGAGATAGCGCCCGGTCTCATGCAGCGAGATGGTCATGACGCGCGGCTCGTCATAGAATGCGCGCTGCACGCCATCGCCATGATGCGCATCGAAGTCGATATAGAGAACCTTTGCTTCACTGGCGCGCAGCACTTGTGCGATGGCCACCGCGATATCGTTGTAGACACAGAACCCTGAGGCGCGGTTCGGCCAGTCATGATGCAATCCACCGGCAGGATGGAACACGTGCAATGGGCGCTCTTCTCCGGTAGCAAATGTATGCTCATCGAGCAGCGACCAGGGAACCGCCGGCGATACGCGCCGTCACCTCGTGCATTCCGGGCAGGGCTGGCGTGTCTCCATCGGCAAAACCATAGTTGAGCGCGAGCTGCAGGCGTTGTTTCCGTTCATCTTCGTTCTCAGGCTCAGATGCGCTGAGGCTTTGCACTGCCGCGATATAGTCGGCGCTATGCACCAGGCCCAATTCCTCGTTCGTGGCAGCACGAAGAGGGAGGCGATAGCGCTCATCGCCGCTATTCCATAACCCGCATGTCTCCAACAGGTCCATCAACGCGGCAATGCGGCTGGGCTGCAATGGATGTTCCGCCCCAAAGTTGTAGTTAAGTTCATCAGGATGAAATATCAGGCGCGCTCGCGCAGCCAGGTTTGCCTTCAGCATAGATATGTCCTTCTCATTACGCATCGGCGAACGTATAGGAAATGTTCGCTTCCTGCAAACGCAGCAGTAAAGGCGCGGGATTGATTGTTCCCAGGCGCAGCGTGGCGGAAAGTGGAACATTTCCCTCCAAAGGCGCTGCCAGCACACTGCGCACCTGAATATGCAGTTCCGCCGCCAGTGTCAGGGTCTGTGCCAGTGGAGTAAGGTCTCCCATGGGAAGTGGGATGCTCAACTGCATCCCCGGCTCAAACGCGCCTAATGAGCGTGCCAGCGCAATCAATAAATCACTACGGGTGATCAACCCGACCAGTAGCGCCTCCGTCCCGTTCGAATCCTTCTCTTGCTCAAGGCGTTCGTACTCCACCACGGGCAGGCAATTCAAGCCGCGCTCGACAAGCATCTGAGCGGCAGCCGCGACGCTTGTAGTGGGGTTCACGCGCATGACAGCGCGGTGCATGACCTCCACGACGCGCCGTTCCTGCCAGGGGCGATGCAAGAGTTCGCTGGAACTCCATGTTCCCACCGCCGCCGCCACGTCAATATCCTGCGAAGTCAGCAGCCCTTCCAGTACAGGCCGTTGCCCCGACCCGGTATCAGATACTCCAAATGTAGATCTTACCACGGGGAGATGATGAAATTGATACTGGCGCAACAGGTTAGCGGCATGACTCAGGGTATCACCAGGTGTGATCGTAATTAGCCTGGTTGTCATTACTTCGCTTACAATCATATGGTATGTTTCCTCTTAGGGTTCGTATGGATGTATGAAACTTCTCTGCTCCCCCACTTTTCGCGCCATTTCCCTATATTAGTGCTCATTGTCTTGTTCGCGCGATATCATCATGATAGCATAAAAACAATACAAGAGATTGCATAGCTAACAGCAATTCTGGCCCTTGCCATTTTGCAACCACTCGATGGCCATATCGTAATCTTTAATGTAAAGTTGAAGAAAGCAATGTAATCTGACCATCATTTTGTAGAGTCGATTGGAGCGCCACCATGATTGAACACGACGATATGAGTACTCTACCGCGACCGGTTGGAAGTGAAGCGGCAGACGTAGCCGCCACGCCTTCTGTACCTGGAGCGCCTGCCACTATTCAGGTACCTGCGGTACCGGCTCCGTCTACCACGGCTGCACCTTCCGCGAACCCCTACATGAGCGTTGACGATTTGCTGGCATTAGGCATTGCCGACGACCCGCAGATTTCGCCAGATGGTGCGGTCATCGCCTTCACCATCCAGCAGAGTCATGTTGAGACGAATACTACAAGCAGCGCCATCTGGGTGGTGAACTCTAGAGGCGGAAAAACGCAAAGCCCGCGGCAACTCACCAACGTTGAGGGAACCTATCACGATATTCTGCCGCGCTGGTCGCCGGATGGGCAAACACTGGCTTTTGTGAGCGATCGCAATGGCTCGCTACAGATTCACCTGTTACCCCTGCAAGGCGGGGAAACGCGACAGGTGAGCAGGCTATCGCAGGGAGTGACAGAATTTAGCTGGAGACCTGATGGAACGGCGCTGCTGGCGCATAGTCCCTGGAAGGGGGAAGATGACCTGCAAACGCCCGATACCAGCACAACATCCGTCGTCTATACACGACTGGACGAGCAGGCCGACGGATTGGGATATAAGCAGGGACGCCACCAGCAACTCTGGCTCGTGCCACTGGATGGAGCAGCCACTCGCCTCACGACTGAGGCGGTAGATATTGTTTCGTCATGCTGGTCGCCCGATGGGACTGAGATCGCTTTCTGCGCCAATCGCCGACCCGATCCCGACCTCAGCGTGAGTATAGCATTGTGGGTCTTGACCCCGGCAACCGGGCAGATGCGCCGCCTGACACCCGAAGAGGGGCTCGCCCAGAAGCCCGCGTGGTCACCGGATGGACAATCGATTGCCTACTACTACAGCGCAGATCAGACCGAAACAAGCAACGTCTCGCCCTGGATCGTCAACGCGCATGGCAATGCCGCGCCACGTCTGGCGGCATCAATCGCGCAGAACTTCACCTGCATGCAGTGGATTATCGATGAACTGCACGCAACTCCGATAACGTCCCCTCAATGGTATCCTGACAATGCATCGGTGCTGGTGACTGTTCAGGAGCGCGGGCAGGTTCACCTGTATCGTATCGATACACACAATGACCAGGTGACGCGGCTCACGAGCGGCAACGGTTGTTATCTCAGCCCGCAGATCAGCAGGGATGGGCAAACCATTACCATGATCCGCGTTGACTGGTTCACCCCCGGCGATACCTGGGCGATGGACGGCAATGGCGAGAACCGCCGCAAGTTGACCGGGGTAAACGATGTCTTCCTGCGCGGTCGCCAACTGGTGCGCCCGAAACGCATCACCTGGAATGGTCCCGGCGGGCTAGAAATAGAGGGCTGGCTTTACCTGCCACCACTGGCCGAGGGTGTGAAAGCGCCGCTCATCCTAGAAGTTCATGGCGGTCCCCCGCTCGCCTGGGGCGATAGCTACGTGCATGAATTTCAAATGCTGGTTGGTAAAGGTTACGCTGTGCTGGCCGCGAACCCTCGTGGCAGCACTGGATATGGTGAAGAGTTCTGTCGTAAAAGCTTGAACGATTGGGGAGGAGATGATTTTCGCGACCTGATGGCGGGCATCGATCACGTGATTGCCACAGAACCGGTAGACGCAGCGCGCCTGGGGATTGGCGGACTGAGCTACGGCGGCTATATGACCAACTGGGCCATCACGCAGACTTCCCGTTTCAAGGGGGCGGTGAGCCGCAACGGCATCAGCTTCCTACCCAGCGAGAGTCTGCTTTCAGATGGAACACTCTGGTTCGACCTGGTTATGAGCGGAGATGGGCAGGATGCCGATACACTACGCCGCAGTTGTTCCGCCTTAACTTTTGCGGATCGCATCACCACGCCATTACTGCTGTTACATGCAGAAATCGATTTGCGCTGCCCCTTGAGCGAGTCGCTGCAACTCTTTGTGACTCTGCGCAAACGCAAACAGACGGTTGAACTCGTGCGGTATCCAGGTGTAAGCCACCTGATGGATTTCCCTGAAGTTGGCACGCCGCAGCAGCGC
>VBFM01000196.1:0-4936 GCA_005882595.1 Chloroflexota bacterium | reverse complement strand
TAGCGAACTAAACGTGCAGCGTTTCACGCCCCACCACGCCCCAGCACCATCACTGGAATAGTGAGCACAATCAGCTTGAGGTCTTGCAAAATAGATTGCTGTTGCAAATAGGCAATATCCATCTCTACCATGTCATGAAAAGGAACCTGGCTGCGTCCATAGACCTGCCATAAGCCCGTCAATCCCGGCTTACCGCGTAAGCGCAGTTTAGCATGCTCGCTATAACGTTCTACTTCATAAGGCAATGGTGGGCGCGGACCGACCAGTGTCATCTCACCGCGCAGGAGGTTGAAGAATTGTGGTAACTCATCTAAGCTGGTTTTGCGGATAAACCTGCCGATTCTGGTAACGCGGGGATCATCAACTTGCTTGTATTGGAGATTCGTAGAAGCATTGCCATTTACTGTTTCATTGGCCATATACCGATCAATAGCCTCTCGATGAAGCGTATCGTCGGACCGATGATACATCGATCGGAATTTGAATATATCAAATTCTACGCCGTTCAATCCTACACGCCTCTGACGGAATAAGACGGGGCCATCGGAATCTAACCGAATAGCCACCGCAATAACCAGCATCACTATACATAGAGGAAGCAGCAGAAGCAGTGTGAATACGAGGTCGAGGAACCGTTTCATACGCGAATACCCAGGAGCAATCGCAATGGACGGAGTTTCTACTTGAATTAGCATACATATCACCCTTTCATTATAATTGTTAACCTCCCACCACTCACCCGTTATCAAGCATAGCGAATGGCGGTGTATATCCGGTTAGGATTCTTATAGAGATATGGGTGATATTGGGAGAGAAAATGGTCATCGTGGTGAAAATTGTGTATACAGTATCAATCACCGCTGGAAGCCGTGTTATCACTTTTCTGCACCAGGTGTTGGAGTTGCAACCAGTTTGCAACCAGCAATGATATTTAGCAAACACTCATAGATGGTATGTTGATATCCATAGGGGCGGATTGCCTCCATATCACTGCATGCCTGAAAGGGGATAGCAAGAGCGTGAACATGAAGGAGCTGCGTTTCGGAGTTCTGGGCTGGGGCTACTGGGGGCCAAAGATTTCGCGAAACCTCAACACATTGCCAAATGCCGTAGTTTCAATGGTAGCCGATACCGATGCCCATCGTTTAGCCTCGCTACGCATACATCAACCGGGATTACAAACAACCACTCAGGTCAATGATATTTTTCGTTCTAATGTCGATGCAGTTGTAATTGCTACACCCGTCAGAACACATTATATGCTGGCGAAAGAGGCGTTATTACATGGCAAACACGTACTGGTAGAGAAACCGTTGACTGCCAATGTAACGGAAGCTGAGGAGCTGGTGGCACTGGCAGCGCAACAACAACGTGTGTTGATGGTTGGCCATACCTTTGAATACAATCCCGCTGTCAACGAACTGCGTAAAATGGTACAAAGCGGAGACCTGGGGAAAATCTATTGCGTCGAAGCGGAACGGTTAAATCTTGGGCTATTTCGCTATGATATCAATGTGATCTGGGATCTCGCACCGCATGATGTATCGATATTACTTTATCTACTCGACAAATCGCCAGAACAAATCAAAGTGCAGGCACATGCTCATCTTCAATCGCGCATCCACGATATTGCGCATCTCGACTTCGGGTACGCCGACGGGATGACCGCCCACATTCATGTGAGCTGGCTACACCCATGCAAGGTACGGCGTGTGACCGTCATTGGGGATAAAAGAATGGCCGTGTATGACGACACCAATCCATCTGAAATGATTAAGATATACAACAAAGGGGCCGACGTACATGCTGATCCGGTCGTGTCGTACCGTTTTGGAGCAATTACCATTCCTCACATTGATTGGGTCGAGCCGTTGCATTTAGAGTGCGAAGATTTCGCCAATGCCATTCGCATGGGAACCCAGCCGCGCGCACATGGCGTTGTTGGCGTAGAAGTCGTGCGCGTGTTGGAGCGAACGCAGAAGATATTGGAAATGCAAGAAAGGCAAAGCGCCAGCGTGACTGCATAGGCACACAGGAAGCGCAGCACAAATCCGCTTGACCATTTAGCCCAGGTGCTTATAGAGGTAGCCGCCTAATGGTGCGGCTACCCCGAGTGGCAGTCGCTTCCAACAAGCAGTCAGCATGCGGAACTTCAAACTTTGCTCTGAGGTGGATGCCAGACCTTCTACATGTGGATAGTAGTAGTAGGGCAGCGGTTCCTGAATGGCTCCCCAGCGGCGTTTGAACTCCATCAATCCCTGGTTATCACGGGCGGTTCGCCCAAGGTCAAACGTTTCATATCTTTGCGTACATCCCAAGGTAATGGCTGTCCACATTAGCAGGTTATTAGGTGCTAGATGAAGATAGCGTTCATCCGACGCGCCATAGGCATAGCGGATACTTGTTTCCGATGACAGCAGAACCATACCAGCTATGACCTGACCCTGGTATTCAGCCAGCAGGAGTTGCATACCGCCGTTCGATGCAAATGTATCCCATAGCTCATAAAAGTAACCCTGCGGCTGCGCTGGCATACCGTGCTTTTTACTGCGTGTCTGGAGATGCAAGCGGTAGTAGTGCTCCATCTCTTCACGACTCTGAGCAACGTGAACCCGCACACCCTGCTTTTGTGATTTCTTAACCTGGTGCTGTACTGGTTTACGCAGCCGCGACCAGACCTTATCAGGATCAGTTTCTAATGGCATGATCCATCGCACATAAAGGTCTCCTGCTATTAGTTCTGTACGCCCTGCCAGTACCTCATTGCTACCAGCTCTTAGCTCGAGATAGCGTGCGCGCTGCTCCTGGGCGAGAAGTATTGCCTGATCAATCAGGTCATTTGCACTCGCCTGATCTACTGCCTTCAATGGACAAACATCTGTAAACGGCAGAGACACTAGCCTTACACCCGTCAGTGGACTGCGCATGGCACACAACGGCAGATAGCCAGTTATTTGTCCGCTCGCGTTCGCGGTTGTAAGGGAGACGATCGAATAACCATAGAGCTTTTTCAGCAAATTCTGCCACAACTGGTCACGCGAAAATGCATCATGTAAATATTGTTCAGCGAACGTATCGTGCTTTTCAACATTAATAATGGTTTGCGACATAACATCTCCTGCCAACTATGTGTACATATCAGCCACTCAGCAAATAGTATAGAGGAAAAAGGTGCAGATAAAGTATCAATGGTGGTGCAAAAAAGGTGATTGGTTACGTTGAAAAAGCCAGAGCGGTTTGTCACGCCAACATCAATGGTGAGAATCCCCCATCTACGTAACTTCCTCCATGCCTGACAGGTAGTGACTTCTTCACCAGAGAAGCACCTCCATTCTTCTTCCTACACTGATCCTTAACCTCTTTCAAATCCTAAAAAAAATATCCAGCTATTACAATAGCCGCGGTTAACTTTAAAGTTCCGTCCTGGGTAGTACGTCTTCACGAGGAGATTCGAATGCAAAGAAACTATAAATGGCGTGCCTTCTTCTTTCTAACACTTGCCACACTACTAGTAAGTGTGTTCTCGGCAGGTTTTGTTTTAGCCAGGGGGCAAGGAAGTAGTCCCACTCTTGGAAACGCTGTTACTTCCGCTCTGCCAGCTATTGCACCACTGGTGAGCATACATACGGTGAATATGAACGATGTTCCTGTAGCGACAACCAGTTCGTCTACCTCGCCCAGGGGTGTAGACCCGACAGTCTTTGCCAAACGCAAAGCTGCTGCTGCACAGAACAAAAATGCGCCGTTTGATGCTAATCCCTATAGTGCAACCAGTCTCTCCCCCAATCTTCCAGGAGTACTCCACAAGTTCCAGGGCCTGGCGGATTCGGCGGCGAACTGTCCTATCTGGGGCCAATGCAGGCATCCCGATATGGCACTGGCTACATCCTCAAACTGGGTATTTCAGGGGGTTAACGAGGCCTGGGCCGTCTACAACACTACTGGCACCCTCCAGAGCGGTTGGCCCAAAAACTACCAGCAATTCTTTGGTGTTCCGAATCCGCCTAACAATTGCGATACCCTCCCATACATGGTTGACGTTCGTGCCTTCTATGACCCCGCCGATGGGCGCTTCTGGGCAGCTATGCTCCAGGACGAAGGAGCATTTGGTTACAATAACTGTCCCTTCCAGGCGCTCTACTGGATAGCCGTGAGCGCGACGAATAATCCGAACGGCGTGTGGCACGTCTACTCATTCGACATGGGTCGTGGTACCACCTTTCCTGTCGATCTCACCCAACTTGGCTTTGATGGCCATGCCATCTACTTTTCGGGCAACATGCTCGACCTGACCGGTAACACTTTTCAGTACGCTGAAGTGTTCGCAGCGAACAAAGCCAGAATGGAAAGCGGGGCAACCGTGACCGCCAGGGGCTTTAAGCAATTGAAGTCGAACAACACACTCGTTGATTCGGTCCAGCCCGTTGAAACGCTGGCGCTGGGAACTTCGGCTCCAGGGGCAGAATTGTTAATCAGCTCGTTCAACATCAATTCGGGAGGTGGGTCTTGCTTCAATGGATGCAGCGGCGTTGTCGTATGGGCTTTTGCCAATTCCCTGAACACGCCCGCCCTCTCCAGTGTTGTCGTCTCGACCCCAACGTATGCCTTTCCGCCGTCTGCGGATGAACCGGGCTGTACACGGTGTATTGACACGTTCGACACACGCATCGGCGCAACACCCATCTACAATAACGGGAAGATCTCATTCGCGCTTGAAACCGGCACTAACAACGGGACCCAGGTCGTGCCAGGCGTCTTTTGGGGGCAGGTCACGCCCACTCTGAGTGGCGGAACTATTACCGGTGGGACACTCTTCCAAAGCGGTATCTTCGCCTTCACAGGTGATCGGGCAGCCTCCTTTGGAGCCGTTATGGACGATAAGCAAGACCGTGTATTCATGGTATTCGCCACGATGAGCCACACCATCAATCCGGGC
>VBFM01000195.1:4348-5585 GCA_005882595.1 Chloroflexota bacterium | reverse complement strand
TCTTTGTCAAACCATAAATGCGGTGTGATTTTTTGCATGATTTTGTTCCTTTCTTTGCCATCTGGGTTAATTTCTATACGTTACCATTTTGATCATAGGTTGTCCACTCACCAACTTGTTTGGTGACTGTTCGAAAAGCGGGAAAATTGGGGTAAAATAGAAAGGAGAGAGAGAAACAGAGGAGTAGAGCCATGCTTGTACGGATCTTGTTACCCAAAGTCAACCCCACCATTGTCGGCAGGCTGATCCGCGGGGATGGGTTGGTCTTGGATCGTTTCGTGCAAGAACCGTGGCCAACGACCCCTTCGGTTCCCAAAAAGCAAAACACCAAGTCCAAGGCTCATGTGGCTCAGGAGGCGGCTTGATGAAAAACCTACTAGTGAAAGGTAGACCTCGGCGGGGCAAAACGCACTGCTGTGGGCCAGCACCAGTTCAAAGCTTGCATCCGGGAAGGGCAACCTCCGCTCGGCAAAACGACCATCCGGCTGGGGACCGCGGCTGTCATAGACGCCTGGATGGGTCCGCACGGCCTGGACCCCCAGCGGTTGCAGTCGCTGAGTGGCAATGAGCACGTTCGGCCCAAAGGCTTCTGTAGCGACTGCCAGGGGTGGAAACAGGCCCAGCCGGCTCAACCGCTCCCCGCCTCCGGTGCCGAGGTCTAAGTTGGACCGATCTTAGTTGAGCAGATCTTCGGTGAACCAGATCCAGCCGCTGGAATCAACATAGATGCCGATGCCGATCCGGTGCAGCGTCGTGCTGAACAGGTGGATACGGTGCCAGCCTCCGAGCGGCTCGCGCGCCATGCTTTCCTGAACGGCGTAGACGTTGTTCCAGGGCGGATTGGATGGACCTGCCAGGCCGATACTTTCCCCGCAGTCGCTCAAGCCAGCGAAGCCTTCGTTGGCGATGCGCTGGTACGGCGTACTCCCATCGGGGCAGGTATGGCTGAAGCCGCAGTGCGCCATATTCCAGCTATGCAGCAGCGCGCCCGAGGCCAGGGTATTGTTCCAGGCAAAGGGAGGCAGGCCACAGGAGGCGCGCTCGTGATTGATCAACTGGAAGAGTTGCTGGGTGAGCTGCCCCGCCTCGCTGGATACCGGCGCCGGCCCATAGGGAGCGGCCAGGGTCCCGTTCTTCGCCGGAACCAGCGTTGTCGAGTGGCTGTAGGTGACGCAGTTTGAGTCCGGCGTTGGAGTACTGGGGGTACTGGTTACAACAGGATGAGGTTCCTGCGTTG
>VBFM01000195.1:3780-4279 GCA_005882595.1 Chloroflexota bacterium | reverse complement strand
GATAGGGTTTGCGTGGTGGCGTCGGATCCGCACGCCGCCAATGCGATGCTCAAAGCGAGACACAGCAGGCCCAAACGGGCTATTTTCACAAGTTAGCACCTTTCCAGATTGACACTCCTTCATTGCTCAATGCCATACAGTGTAGCATTCTTGACACACCTTGACACATGCACGACCTTCAATCTGGTACTTTTAGGGGGAGGAGCGACGATGGCAGCTCATCCACAGGAACTCTATGGGCCCTTCCTTGCGCAGGATGCGCAAAGTCGTGGCGCAGATCATGGAAAGTCAGAATGTCGGTGCCGCCTTTGCAATATTCAAATCAGGCCTCGGTGAATCCTTTCTTACTAATCCGATTTTCTATTTCATGATCGGTTTAATGCTTGTCGTTGCTCCTTTCAAGTTCAAACATTTCTTGGGTTTTATGCACAGGAAGAAGAAACAATCGGCGCGGGAAATGCCGAAAGGATAGAAACTTACACTCAAGGTTCCCGGTGCG
>VBFM01000195.1:0-3731 GCA_005882595.1 Chloroflexota bacterium | reverse complement strand
AACCTATCTCTACAGCAGTAAATTGACCAGCGAGCCTTGACACAGCCCTTCAAAGTGCTGTATACTATCTATACCCCTGCCAGGGGGGTACGGGTATAACAACAGGCGAAGTTAAGGGTGATCATCATGGCTTCAGATATTCAGCCTTCGATAGTAGAAAAAGTAGGAGAGTCTCGGCCTCAAGCGGAGCCGATAGTAGAGAGCCGCGCTATGCTGGCTCTGGAGGGAATGACCTGTGCCTCCTGCGCGATGCGCATTGAGAAGGGGCTCAAGAAGGTACCTGGAGTGCGGAATGCCAGCGTGAACCTGGCTACCGAGCAAGCCGCTGTCACCTATGATCCAGCGCAGACCAACCTGGAGCAGATGGTGAGATCAGTTGAAGCAGTCGGCTACAAGGCTACGCCGCAGGTTTCGCCTACTCAAGAAACGATGCCGTTGGGTACCGCGGCGAACCTCTCTGACGCACCCGGTACGCCTGCTGCCAGCCCTTTCCAGGAGGACGAACAAAGCAAGCGGAAACGGGCCGAGATTGTACGCAAACGCAACCGGTTGATCCTGGGAATCGCGCTCTCGCTGCCTGTCGTCATCCTGAGCATGTTTTTCATGAACCACTTTCCTGGGGAGAACTTTCTCCTGCTGGTCTTGACCACCCCGGTTTGGGCAGTCGTTGGCTGGGAGTTTCACCGGGTGGCCATCAAGACGCTGCGCCACGGTAGCGCGAATATGGACACGCTGATCTCGCTCGGCTCAACAGCAGCCTACATGATGAGCGTGGTAGCGACATTTTTCCCGCAGGTGGTTGGCGGCATCACTTTTTATGATACGACCGCTTTGATCGTGACCCTGATCTTCCTGGGCAAGTACCTGGAGGCCCGCGCCAAGGGGCAGACCAACGAGGCCATCAAGAAACTGATCGGACTGCAAGCGCGTACCGCTCACGTCGTTCGCAGCGGACAAGAAGTAGAACTTCCCATCGAGCAAGTACGGGTTGGCGATGAACTAGTGGTGCGCCCCGGCGAAAAGATTCCTGTTGACGGAATAGTGCTGAATGGACTCTCCTCTGTAGATGAGTCCATGATTACGGGTGAGAGCATACCCGTTGAAAAGGCTAAGGGAGAGCTGCTAATCGGAGCCACCATCAACCAGCGCGGACTCCTGCGCATGCGAGCCACCAAAGTGGGAGCGGATACCGTGCTTGCTAATATCATTCGTATGGTTGAGCAAGCGCAAGGTTCGAAGGCTCCTATTCAGCGTCTGGCCGATACCATTTCGAGCATTTTTGTGCCGGTGGTGCTGGTCATCGCGGCGCTCACCTTCATCAGCTGGGCCATCATTGGCAATGTCACCGCTTCAAGCACGACGGCAGCCGGTATGACCGCCGCCAGTAATCCCTGGATTATCGCCATCGTAGCTGCTGTTGCCGTGCTGGTCGTCGCCTGCCCCTGCGCGCTGGGGTTGGCTACCCCGACTGCCATCATGGTTGGCACAGGAAAAGGCGCTGAGCATGGTATCCTGATCAAAGGCGGAGAGAGCCTGGAGCGCATCCACGCGGTGCGCGCGGTGCTGCTCGACAAAACCGGTACCATCACCAAGGGCAAGCCCGAACTGACGGATGTCGTCACGGTTGGCGACAGGCAAGCCGACGAGCTGTTGCGTCTGGTGGCGGAAGCGGAACAGGGCTCTGAACACCCCCTGGCATCCGCGATTGTCGAAGGAGCAAAAACGAGAGGAGTGACGCTCGGCGCATCCCCCGAGCGCTTTACCTCCATCACTGGGCGCGGCTTGGAAGCGACCGTCGACGGCCATGCGGTGCTTGTCGGTACCCGTCGTCTGCTGAGCGAGCGTTCTCTCGCCTATGGTGTGCTGGAAGAGCAACTGGCTGTACTGGAGCAGGCGGGCAAGACCACGATGCTCGTCGCCATCGATGGCGAAGTAGCCGGGCTGGTGGCGGTGGCCGATACCGTCAAAGTTGGCTCACGAGAGGCCGTCAAGCAGTTACAGGCACAGGGCCATCAGGTTTGGATGATTACCGGAGACAACCGGCGGGCTGCACAGGCCATTGCAGCGCAGATGGGCATTCCACCCGAAAACGTGCTGGCGGAGGTCTTGCCAGAAGACAAAGCCCATCAAGTCAAGCGCCTGCAGGAACAAGGCCTGGTGGTGGCCTTTGCCGGTGATGGCATCAACGACGCGCCCGCGCTGGTGCAGGCTGATGCCGGTATCGCCATGGGCACGGGAACCGATATCGCGATGGAGGCCTCGGACATCACCCTGGTCAAGGGCAACCTGAAGAGTGTGGCGACCGCGCTGGCCCTGTCGCAGGCGACGCTGCGTACCATCAAGCAGAACCTCTTCTGGGCCTTTGCCTACAATATCATCTTAATCCCGACCGCGATCCTTTCGCCGCTCATCCCGCTCCTGCGGGAGAATGCGCCGATTTTCGCGGCGGCGGCCATGGCGCTCTCATCGGTGACGGTGGTCGGCAATTCGCTGCGGCTTCGACGTTTCGGGCGAGAGAAAAATCGTTGAATCAAGAGAAAGGAAGACGCGAGATGCAAGAAGATCGCAAACCGGATGTGCTGAAACGCCTCTCGTACATCGAGGGGCATGTGGCGGGTATACGGAAGATGGTGGAGGAGGATAAGTACTGCGTTGACATCTTACGCCAGACCTACGCGGTGCGCAAGGCCATTGAGAAACTCGAAGCGCTTATCCTGGAAGGACACTTACAGACGTGTGTCCCTGAAGGGATTAAAGGCAATCGCGAAGAGGAAGTCATTCAGGAGTTGGTCCAACTCTACACGATTGCTGGAAATCGGTAGCTCCCTTCCCTGTACTGTTTACTTTTGAGACGATTCGAGAGAATCAAAGGAGGATATGCTTCATGGAATCGACAACCCTTGTGGCTCCAGACATTTCTTGCGAGCATTGCCAGCACGCGATTGAAGGGGCCGTTGGAAAACTGGAGGGTGTGAGCCAGGTCAAGGTTGATATCCCAACCAGGGCTGTCCACATCGATTACGATCCCCAGAAAGTCACGCTTGCAAAGATCGAAGAAGTGCTCGACGATACGGGATACACCGTAGCGAAGTAACGACACTGAATGTCCAGTAACGGAGGGGATGGCAAGACCAAAAAGAGCGAAGTCTGTGCGGCGGCCATGCTCGTCACCTTTGTGCTGTTCGGCCACTGGATGGAGATGCGTAGCCGCCGTGGGTCCTTCGATGCGCTGGGCGCCCTCTTGCGTCTGGCACCCACGCAGGCCAACGTCATCCAACCAGGGGGAGAGGTCGAGACGGTGATTCGACTGCTGAGGCCCGGCTTGGGAGGAGGAGAGCAGGCTCTGAGCACCTGATCCTGTAGCAGGCTCAGCGCTGGCCTGCGGCGACCAGACAATCATTAGACAGGCGAATCACCCCGTCGGCATCGGTGAACGGGACTGCGGCATCGGCGAGCTTCTTCCAGAACTCGGCCTGGTACTCAGGGCTCGATGTTGCCATGATCATGCGAATCGGCGCCGAGACCTCTCCCAGGTGACCCAGGAGTTCGTCCACCGATGCAAACTCGAAGGTCACCGTAAACGGCTCGCTGTACACCTTCGCAAAGCCAGCCTCACGCAGCACTTGCTCCAGTCTCGTCGGTTCAGAGAGAGCGAAGGGGTTTGGGCCACTGGGGAGCGAGGGCGGCTGGCCCAACTCGCGGCTGAGCACTGAGAACGGTAATGAGATCAT
>VBFM01000016.1:2920-3975 GCA_005882595.1 Chloroflexota bacterium | reverse complement strand
AGAGCGTGCCATCATTGGGTGGAATATGGGCAAGTACCAACTGCTTTCCCTCGAGTTCGACCACCTGTGGTTGCTGGGGGTCGAAAAGGACAGTTGGCTTGCACAGGCGAGCGGCTTGTAAAACCAAATCCATGGTTCTAGAGTATAGCAACAAGCTCGATTTCTGGCAAGATAATTCCGCCAAATTCCGCCATAATTCCGCCAAATTCCGCCATCCCGGTAGAAAAAAACGAAACTGTGGCGGAATTATGAAGCGTATATAGAGGGATTCTCGCCAAGGCAACCAGAACGAACACGCTATACATCCAGGACCGTAATATCCCCTGAACTGAGTGCCATTGAAATCGAGCGAAGCGGCTCGTGGAGGCAATTGGAATATTTGACCTTTTCTTGCTCTTGCATTGGCTCTGTTGCTTCGCGCGCGTTTTTTCTGTGGGAGCGTCGGGCCTCGTGTGGTAGAATGCCGATAGGAGCGTGGAAAGAAAGACACCGTCTGCTTTGCCCGTGGGAGTGACCCGGCATGGATGAGCAGAACGGCGTGAACTTTGTAAGCAACCTGGCATTCCAGAGCCGCCGGATGACTCCTGGTTTGCCGACCAGAAAGAAAGCGAGGATTAGCAAACATGGCAAAGAGGAAGAGGAAGCAGAAGAAAATATACCTATCACCGAAAGAAATTCAAGCAAAATTAAAGCGGCTCAAATAAAAGTAGCTATACCCGGAGGTGGATGCGCCAGTATAGCGAAGTTTGCCAGCGATAGTCGTACCTCTTCACTTTCCGAGAATGTTGACGGCGCGGGCGGCAAGTAAGCCGATGATCGTGAGTGAAAGCGCCGCCTCTATCATCATCAGAGCTTTCGCCGTTTTTGTGAGCGGATTGGTATCAGCAGGACTCAGAGCGGTTGCCCCGGTAAAAGCGAGGAATAGATAATCAAAAAAATGCGGTGCCCAACTCTTTCCATGTGCTTGTTGTGGAAACAGAAAATCTGCCGCGTGATGCCCTGAGCGATGACGTTTCCAGGGACCTCCTCCGTCGAGTTCCCAATACCACAAGGCG
>VBFM01000016.1:0-2882 GCA_005882595.1 Chloroflexota bacterium | reverse complement strand
AGTTGACAACGTGAGAATTAAGAGAGCCACACCTACAACGAGTGCCAACGTACTGATGCCAAGTGGTACCAACACAAACATACGCCTGGCTGTATGTGAGAGATCCCATGCTGTCAGAATGTCGATGAGGAGTGGAACCGCGAATACCGCTTCCACGACCAACAGGAGCCAATTCGGACCGATGAGCACATTCGGTGGAAAAACGAGATAGAGCAGGCCGGTCATAAGGATACCCACGAGCGCAGCGACACTGGGAGCCACATCTTCCTCAGCCACATTTGAAGCTGATGTATGCATTACAGGAGCTGAACCATCTTGCTGCGTTTTCTTAACGGGTTTCATTCCTATCTCGGCCTTCCTTTCCAAGGAGAGGAGAAGCCAGCTTTTATTATGGTATCTGGCTCCATAGTATTATACCAGAGGAATGTGGGGAAAAAGGCAAAAGGGAAATGGCCGCGTCCTAGAAACACGTGACGAGAGGACTGCTTGGATGAAACGATATATTCTCACCGGTACCCCTGGTTCAGGAAAAACCTCAATGCTTCATGAACTGAAACGTCAAGGCTATGCGGTTGTGGAGGAAGCCGCAACCGATGTGATTGCACGTGAGCAGGGGCTTGGCAATGCTGAGCCGTGGTTGCAGGCCGACTTTATCGAGAGCATTGTCCGGGTGCAAAAGCAAAGGCAGCTTGAAGCGTCAACGTCGCCTGATGAACTGCAATGGTATGACCGTTCGCCAATTTGCACTCTTGCCTTAAGCCGCTATTTAGGATATCCTGCGTCTGCTTCTCTCGTAGAGGAAATTGAGAGAATTGAGCGCGAGGGGATCTACCAGAGGCGGGTTTTCTTCATCGAACATCTTGGGTTTTGTCAGCCCACCGAGGCGAGAAAAATCACCTTTGAAGAATCTCTCGTGTTCGAGAAAATCCATGAAGAAACCTACACCTCTTTGGGCTACGACTTGCTAAAAATTGCTCCTGAAGCTCTTTCGGAGCGAGTCCAGCGCATCATGGAATGGACGTGGAGAGACTTTTGAGAAACGATAAAAGCCCTTTCCGCTTTTTCTAGGAGAATAAGCTCTAATGAGTGTCCCCTCGCTTTCTCAACTTCAACTCAGTTTTTCCACAGTGCTAACTCAGAGTGCCAGGCTATACTGTGGGCAGTACATCAGAACAGGGGGTGGCGCTACCTTAGCTGTCATTCGCCGCCAGGTAACTGATGAGCTAAACGATGTGTTTGTTGTTCAGCACGAAGTTGTTAGCAAAGATCCTACGGAGGTTTCGATGTCACAGTCTATCCGCTTTCTGTTGCGCGGTGTGCGAGGTCGCCATCGCCAGAATTTCAATTGGCCTGGTGTGATCAGGTCCAGGCAGTCGGTTGTGCACATTACGGCTGGCGAGGCGACATTGGGTTCTCCCAGTGAAGTGCTGGGTCCCAACGGATCCCTTATTGAGCAGGATTGGGTGTATCACCTGGGCGATGCAAATGTATGGGTGAGTAACATTTCTCCCCATGATGATGCCGGTGGAGGAGGTGGAGTAGAATTCATTGTGAATGTCGATTTCTCGGCCCCGCTCGACGTAGGGGTTACCATTACGGTCGAGGATCGGACGCCGGTAGAAATTCAGAACTAGGAGCCAGACGAGGTGAGTACGTTGGATGGGACTGTTAGCTGCTGCTTGACGTGACGGATTGTCCGACGCATGCTGCGCAGCCCTCTCCAACAAAAAACCGGTAGAACGATTACTTGAGGGCAAAGTATCAATTAAATAGTATGTGATGCACTCATTTAAGTATAATTACTGGAAGCCGGGACACAAAAACTTGTCTCTTTGAGCCACCTCTGGTATACTTGCTTTCGCTCCCATTCCGGTGATACTGCGCATGGGGTAACTCGCCGTAACGTAGACAAAGAGAGGAAAGAGGTAACTGCTCATGAGCAAAGTCGTTGTATTCACGAATCTGTCGCTCGACGGGGTCATGCAGGCGCCGGGACGGCCGGACGAGGACCGTCGCGGCGGCTTCGAGCACGGCGGTTGGGGGGCGCCCTACGCCGCGATGCCATCGGCCGGGGGAACCATGGCCAGTGCCGGTGCCCTGCTGCTGGGTCGGCGCACCTACGAGGACTTCTACTCCGTCTGGCCCAACCGAACCGACAACCCCTACACGGCGGTGCTCAACAACATCCAGAAGTATGTTGCGTCAACCACACTCTCAGAGCCGCTCCCGTGGAGCAATTCCACGCTCCTCAAGGGCGACGCCGCGGAGGCCGTGGCCAGGCTCAAGCAGGAGCCGGGCAAGGATTTCGTAGTAATGGGCAGCGGAGTGCTGGTCCAGTCGCTGATGCGGCGCAACCTCGTCGACGAGTATGTGCTGCTGATCCACCCGCTGATCCTGGGATCGGGGCGCCGCCTCTTCCCCGACGGCGGTGCATTCGCCGCGCTCCGGCTCGTTGACACCAAGACGACGACCACCGGCGTAGTGATAGCGACCTACCAGCCAGACGAACCAACGGCGAGGAAGACCAGCGGCGCAGCCACGCCTTGAGTGGGCCCTTGCTACGCCTATAAACAGCGATTTAGAGACAAATTTTGACACCTCTCTTCACCAAAAACGTATTGCTTGTGTACCGGCTCTACCCCATCACATATGCAAGAACTTTGGCCAGGAAGCCAATTTGCGTCCTCCGGTTCTGCAGAAGGCGGCGCACGAACAGCAGGACCGGCAGGGCTGCCGCCACCCCAACGGCGATACGGGGAATTACACTCCCGCCTTCGCCTTGCTGGCGACCGCTCGCAGTCTTCCAGCCGCCGCTTATGCCAGTCCCTTCTGCTATCGGCTCGAAGAGGTTACCTGAAGTGGGCTGGGCAGGTTTGTCCTGG
>VBFM01000015.1:0-8477 GCA_005882595.1 Chloroflexota bacterium | reverse complement strand
GCTTTTGCCTGGCCTGATCTGCTATCATTCATGGGAGGATCTTCCTTTCGCTTTTCAATGCGTGTTTCTGAAGTATCCTCTTTGTTTCTCGTTTTGACAACCCCCCCCTATTTTCTGGAATCGATGGGGCAAGCCCCGCCCGTACCCTATACGGATCAGGTCGTGCATCGTTTAGGATACGGAGGGGCTTGTCCAGCTTGCCCGCGCCATAGTCACGACAGCATTCCAACGTAAAAATATGACGAGCTATTTTTCAGGTTCCAGCAAGTGGCTTTCTGCGCCTCTCGGTGGCTGACAAGACGGGAACACGAGGTCATACTGGGAAAGAAATAAGAAGTAAGATGGAGTTCTTACCTACGAGACGCTCATGTAGGGGATACACCACCCAGAAGGAAAAAGGGCTTTTTCAGAAGAGTTGTATGGTTGGCCGGGTTCAGGATTTGCGCCGACGTTTCCTTGTCGGCGCTTTGCGTCCTGGCTTCTCCACATATTGGACAGGTTCTACCTGTATTTGGGGGGTACCCAGCTTGAGAGGGCGCACAACCTCTAGCAGCGCCTCCATACGGGCATCACTGAGCGCGGTGATCAACAGGGTGTGGTTCTCTTGCAACTCGAAATCCCCGAAGCAAAGCCTTCCATGGCGGACATCGATTGCCGGGTCTCCCCAATAGGCCCAAAAGACGCGATGCGGGGTATCCTCGGTACAATAGAGCCGCTTATTGTCTTGCAAGCAAGCGTAGACCTCATCCCTGAGTATATTTGTGAAGCGGGCGGATTGCAAGCGTATCAGGCTATATCCTTGCATGCCCGGATTCGGGCAGACTGGTCGCCAATATGGTAGAGGTTGGCAACAGGAGCCAAATCGTTTGCCACTGCCACAAGGGCAGGGATCCCCGGCATCGGTTGGACGATAATTCATTGTGACGTGCTTCTCTCCTGGATGCTCGGGATCCGGGTCGCCTGATCGTGGTCGCCAACATGTTATATGAGACAGAACTCCCCCATTGGGATCCAGGTAGATGGTATCATTGACGAGTCGTATATTACCTTTCTCTCTATCTCTCCGCTTCATATATTTTTGTTACTCCTTGATAAAAGTGATGGATTGCTTGAGTTTGCTACTCTTGAATGGATCTCGTATATCAACTATTGGCGCAAGGCCCGTCCGGCGGATTTTAGGAAGCGCTGCCAGATTCTTTTTCACAAGCGTGTACCCCGGATCCATAGCCAATGCGCGTTTGAATGCCTCCTCTGCCTCGTCGTAGCGCTCCTGCATCATCAAGGATATCCCCAGGTTGCCCCATGGTTGCGGTAAGCAATCATCCATGGCAATAGATGCCCGGAAAGCTTGCTCGGCCTCCTCCCACTCACCTTCCTCCGTCAATAGTAAGCCTTCCTGGAAGAGGTCTTCCTGCTCAATCAGCTGGTCCAGAGTGAAGTCTGGACCGCGCAGCTTCAGTGTTTTTTCAGCCACCTCACGGGCGACCTTCAGCTCTTCCTCGAGCTTCTTTTCCAGTTCAGGTCTGATATTCAGCTCTTTCGCACGTTCATAATCACGAAGCGATCTGCCAAAGCGTGAGGTGAAGCGACTAGCCATGCCTCGATTGAACCACAACGCTGCATCATTAGGATCTAATGAAAGCGCCTCTGTATAAGCCGCGTAGCTTCGCGGAAAGTTCTGTAACATGGCCTGAGCTGTTCCAAGTTGATCCAGGGTCTGAATGCGCTGCGGCCCGTTCTTCGGAAGAAAGTTCAAGAGGCGTTCGCAGTTGGTAACTGCGCCAGCGTAGTCTCCCTTATAGATTTGATGCCCAATGAGGTCGAGATACCTGTCGACTTGTGAAGACGGGTTGGTGGTTAGGCGTTTTTTCTGTTTTGATTTTTTTGACATAGCTCTCCTCATATTATGCTTCGCATGTACGCACTGATCATGAGAGTTTCAGATTTTCACTGTCGTGCGAAGATCTCTATGACGTTATACATCAAGTCACACGTTTAGACAACTTCTGTTAAGATCTGGTCAGAATTCAGCCGCTTCGATAAATTCGTCTCGGCCTTCTTTCAGGGTGCTCAGCACATCATCGACCGTTTCGGGAGAGACGCGACCTGTTTCTCCCATCCACTGGAAGAACTTTTTGAATGAGGCCATATTTGACTTTACGCTGGATTCGGAAGCCCACATTGCTTTACGAGGAAACCAATCTCCTAGAAACATCCAGACATCGCTGCCATCGGCTTCATCGAGCTTTTCCAGAGGCTCATTATACACGAGGTATTCGGTAAAAAAGTCGATGTTGTCAACGTGGTTTCTGACTGTTTTCTCGGCAAGGCCTGATTGTTCTAGCCAGGCTCGAAAATCGTCAAGGATGGGCTGGTTATAGGCTTTAATGGCCTGTACTCGTGCATCATAAGAATCGGCGCTGCTCATAACAAATCTCTCCGTAATGGTTTCTTCTTATCCTTGCGGCCATGATATCCTCTTCATGAAGACGCTGTCAACACGCATCCTGATGCTCTGATGCCACTACTCAGTGGGATTAAGGAGAGCCCTGTATTGCTTTGCTTGCTCTCAAGCAACAAAGTTCTTATGATTCCATAGAAGTCAAAGGAACAAAGGCCATCCTAGAAAGGAGTCCGAACAGTGGCAGTTAAGAACAGGAGTGTGCCCACTGAGGTAGGTGTAGGAATAACTGTGAAAGGTGTGCAGCCGGGCCGCATCCCCTGGTGGGCACCTTTCTTGATGCTGGTGGCGCGACCCATATTCGCGCTTGTTACGCAACTGGCGGTCGCGGCAGGTTTCCGGCTCTCGGGCCATCCAAAGCCGTTGCAGGAGGCGGGACGCTGGTGGATGGTGTCGGGTACCCTGATCGATCTCCTGAGTCTGGGGACGCTCAGCTGGCTGACAAAGCGGGAGGGCACGCGCCTGACGGATGTGCTCAATGTGCAGCGTGAGCGCCTGGGCCGTGATCTGGTGCTGGCCCTCGGCACCTTCGTGGCCATGACTCCGGCAGTCGGCATCAGCGCTGCCTTGACGCGGCTGTTCTATGGTTCTTCTGGGCAACCCCCGCAGGTCGCAGTGGCACGCGGCTTGCCCCGAGCGGCTTCGGCTTACAGCGTGTTAATCTGGCCGGTCGTCTGGAGCATGGCCGAGGAGGCGACTTACCTGGGGTATACGCTGCCGCATCTGGAGGCGCTGACGGGAAATACCGCAGTATCTGCCGCGCTGGTCTCAACTGTCTGGGCGTTGCAGCACGAGTCGCTGCCCTTGCTGCCTGATGGCCGCTCTCGGCGCTCCCGGTCACGTTTACCACGACGCTGCTCTACCTGCTGTGGGGTCGGTGGCAGCCGCCGCTGATTGTGGCGCATTGGGCATCCGACGAGGCGTCCGCGACAAGCGAGAATGATGGCTCGCGATTGATCGTCCGCGATTGATTGTCCGCGATTGACGGCCCGCGATTGACCTCCAGGGCGACCGCGAGGGTCGCCCGTACAATATACGTTGACGTGTCACACGGGCACATTAGTATGATACGGGCGACCCTCGCGGTCGCCCTGGAGGTCAAATCGTATTCCTGGCAATCATTCACAGGTCCTGGTGGGGTGATACAATGCTTTTTGATAAGGGTTACTATTTACGGGGGCTATCCCTTTTGCTAATGTAGATTCTTGCAAACGAAAGAAGGGTAGGAAGCGCTATGTCACAGGAGGAAAATGTTCGATCCATGCTTACAGCTTCGGATGTTGCTCAATTGCCGGTACGCGAGCGTGTCGGCCTGGTGATCGAGGCAAGAGATGTCGCTACCGCGCTCACCAAGATACGCGAGGCAGAGCAGGCGGGTGTGAAGCAGGCGTGGATGACGCAATCGGTGGGTATGCTAGATACCCTGACGCTTTTTGCCGCCATGGCGATGCAAACAACGCGGGTGCGGTTAGGTACATCGATCATACCGGTCTATCCACGTCATCCCCTGGTGATGGCGCTGCAAGCGGCTACTGTGGACGCGCTTGCACCGGGACGATTGCGGCTGGGTGTTGGCACCAGTCACCGTCACGTGATGGAAAACGTGTATGGCCTCTCGATGCCGTCGCCGCTGGCGTATTTGCGTGAATATGTCGAGGTGATGCGTCAAGGGTTATGGGAGGGGCACGTGGATCATCAAGGAAGATTCTTCAAGGTAGCTGCCCCTCTCCCACGCACAGCACAGATTCCGCTGCTCATCTCGGCGCTTGGCGAGAGGGCCTTTCGCCTGGCCGGTGAAATTGCTGATGGAGCGATTTCGTGGGTCTGCCCGGTTCCCTATCTACTCAATACAGCCCTGCCTGCGCTACGGGTAGGAGCCCAGGCACGAAATCGCCCTGCTCCCCCGCTGGTAGCGCATATCCCGGTGGCAATGAGTACCGATGAAGCGGCTGTACAAGCGGCGGTAACGCAGCGCATCTCGTTCTACACGAAAGCGCCCTTTTATGCTCATATGTTCGCGGCGGCGGGCTTTCCCATTGCCGAGGATGGAAGCGGCGTCGATGCATTGGTCAAAGCGCTGGTAGTTGCAGGAGACCAGGCGCAGGTGGAAAAGCGCCTGCGAGAGCTGATCGCGAGCGGGCTGGACGAGCTAATGCTGATGCTGGTGCCGGTCGCTGACGAGGCGGGCGAGCGAGGGCAGTTGATAGAGGTGATTGCTTCGCTCTAAAGGTCCTTTGCTTTTATGTTTATCATCCTCAACTGCTAGTTAGACGTTGCGTGCCAGGTGAGTTTGAGCGGGATCACCGGAGGTCAGATTCCAGGAGATGATGCGTCCCGGCATCAAGCGTATCAAGGCTGGACTAAAGTTTGGGGAAATGCGCTGCCCACCATCGGGAAGGGCTTCCGCGTGCCCACGAATCTCGATGCCACGCGGTTGAAATGGGGGCAAGACGTCGTCTACTACGAAAGACGCCAGGCCATTCCGCGCAACATTGCGAAACTTTTGGGACTCACCCATGTTCAATCCGCCGATGTCAATGGTGTCCAACTCGGCGTTGTAAAGGAAGGTCACGGGGGCGATCTGCGGTTCACCATTTTTATTAATGGTGGCCAGCCTTCCAAGGCGTTGGGTTTTTAAGTACTCCAGTTCGAGGTTCGTCTGCTCACCGCAAGCCACCCACTGCGCACCATGAGCCGACATCGGCTGGGCTGGCGGCTCTGGCGTCGGTTGCCGCCACTGGAGAAGGCATCTTGGCGGTAGCCTGCCCCTATTTTCTGGAGTCAATGCCCTCGCGGTCGCCCTATAGGCATCAACCCAAGAACAAGGACATCAATATCCGTAGGGGCAGGTTATTGTGTCTTTCCTGCGGGTGCTCCGGTGGGTGCCTGGAAGAGGCGTGTCAGGCCGGTGAAAGGTGCTAGGGGGATCAGGTCAAAGTCGACCAGGTGTAGCTGCGCGAATGGTAACGTGGCGAGCGCCTCCTGGGCGGCTTCTACGCTTGCACTTTCGAGCATCAATACTACTCTGCCTGGTTCGTTGGCACGGGTATAGAATTCGCGGCAGATGCCTTGCGCGTAGAGTTCCCACACGGCTTGAATTTCTGCTCCCGCGTGTTGTAGCATCTCTTCACGTGAGACGCCTTCGATTGGTTTGGGCATTACTAAAATCTTCATGGGATGTAACCTCCAAATTCATGGTTGGTAGAAACGTTGTCGTGATCTTCACCAGAAAGATCATTCACAAAGCAAGAGGGTCGAGGGGTTGATTTTGTGACAAAGGCATAGTTGTCACAAACATATGCCCTTGACCCTCTTGCTGTGTACAGACTATCGTACGTTCGTTCCGAGTGTACACTCCAGCTGCTCGACAGGTGAGAATGATTGCCCTGGAAGCCCAATCATATTCCTGGCGATCATTCACAGACTCTGCGGGGTCGAGCTGGCTGGTGGTCGCAGGCTCGGAAGAGACACATCAGGAGGAATACCATGAACTGGGAAATTGATTCTATGCATTCACATGTGTCGTTTGCTATCCGAGTTCTGTCGGTCAGCACAACGAGAGGAAGCTTCAAAGCGCTTCGGGGTCGACTTCATATTGATGAGCAGCATCCTGCCAACTCCTGGGTTGAGGCCCAGGTGGAGGCGGCCAGCATCGATACGCGAAATTTACTGCGCGATGCGCACCTGCGGTCCGCCGCATTCTTTGACGTGAAGAAGTATTCCACTATCAACTTTATAAGCAGGAAGGTCGAGCATGTTAGCGGTCAAAACTACCGGGTGACCGGGAACCTGACTTTGCACGGGGTGAGCAGACCTATTACCTTCGATGTCGTATACCATGGTCAGCGCTCGCCGGTGGATGGCCGCGCAGACTTGACTGCGAAGGCGACGATCAATCGCCACGATTTTGGCCTGGGCAAGGGGGTAGCGGTGCGGTTCGTGGCGAGTTCGATGGTGACCATCGCGATTGATCTGGCGGCAGTTCAGCAGCCGGTGGAAGTACAAGAAGCAGTGGCCACCTTATAGCGGGAGTAACAGGAGGCGTTCCCGCTCTTGCGCTAAATGAGCCAGTTGTTGCATCATTTGCCGCAATGAGCTGCTGCCCTGGCTATTCCATTGCTCAGGGGTTAGTTGCGAAACATACTGATAGATTTGCTCGCTGCCGCGTACTAACGTCAGATCGAAGTTGAGCAACTGCATCAAAAGAGGCTGCTCCTGCCGGAAGCGCCACCAGATGCGATCCTGCGTTGGTACCGACATACCGCGGATGTGAGATTCTAGCTGAGAAAGCGCCTGTTGCGATGCCTCGATCTCGCGTATCTGGGCCATTGCTTCTTGTGGCGGATCGGGATTGGCGCGAGTCAGGGGCGGGATAAAGCGCGTATGATAATCGCCGCGTAAGCGTGCCAGGGTGGCTACTGCTTGCGCAAGGTAGTAAGAGGCGCGCTCTCGCACAAGCAGGTCATCGGCACGGGCTTGATTTGCCTGGTTATAGAAGTTATAGCCGTAGCCGGTGAGCAGCAATTGCAGCTGCTGCACTATAGGGTCATTGGATGGTTCTAAGCTCATCTTCATTCTCCCGATACGGGCAAGATAAACTTGCCCGTATCCTTCTACTCATTATCGCGTTTGCTGCGGTGGATGGGGAGAGGTAGCGTTGGGCGAGTTTGACCCGGCCATGGAATAGCGATCAGCGCTTATAGTTGGCTGCACTCCATTGATATTGAAGGGATAGCCGATTGCCATGTTGGGGGCGGACATCACGCCTCGTTCAGCCATCAGCATGGCTGTATAGTAGCGCACCGCGTCCATTTCGCTCAGTCCAAAGGCTTTGAGCGAAATCAGCGCCTTCATGCGTTCGTCGCGTGGGAACACCAGTACCTTGACGGTATCAAGCGAGATGCCATAAACGGCTAAGAACTGTTGAAGGTGCTGGAATACAATCTGTGAAAGATCGTGAATCTTTTCGTTCACAGCTTCAAGAGGGGTGATCTGCACTAACTGATTCACGGCCTGTTCGATGACGGGGCCAGCATAAGTGTTCACTTCTTGTGTCATCAATGCATGTCCCCGGTAGAGCATATGTTGAACAAGCTGCACTGCTGCCTCGCGTGTCTCGACATGAATATAGTAATCCACGCTGTAGACCATCTCGGCCATTTCTCGTGAGAGGGCCATACCTGTTGTTTTCAGCACAAGTTTGGAACGGTTGATGTAGAGCGCCTCATATTGCCATGGACTTTGCCCACCGTAGAACGCCTGTTGCAGTGAGCCGAAAATGGGACGATCAGGTGTCTGAACAGTGTATTGACCTGTTTCGTAGACGTTCAGAATAGCTCCACGTGACTTGAGCACGCAGAAATGGTTGCTCTCTACTGTGAGCAGCGAGCCATTGACGATGTCGTTGTTGGGATAGTGCCAGAGCAGGACTTCTGGCCCCATGACCTCTTCGCCGTTGTCGGTCAAGGTTGAAATAACATTACGTATTCCTGGCATACAAACCTCCTGTATTACATTTTGCTGGTACTCGTGGTTTTGAAAAAAACCTCATACCTTTTTAACGCATGAGATAGCAATAAATCAAGTATACAGGTACTAGAAAATTCAGCCAAGGACGAGGACAAGCACAAGGCCCCTTCCCTTCCACTCTGCCGCCCCTTGTCCCTACATCTTTGGAGACCACCCCAAGCAACCTACCCGTGGGGGCCGAGGGCAAGGGCGTGCGCGAGGTAATTGGTGCAGGTGATCGCTTCACTCTAATGTCTCCCATTGCTGCTGACACTGGCAAAATGCAGGAAGAGTTTGTCCAATGTATCCAGGAAGAGTTTGTCTAATGTATCAGTTGTATCACTTGTATCAGTTGTATCACCTGAATCTAATGTATCAATTGTATCAGCTGGTTTTATAACGCTGCTCATGTTCCTCTGAAGAAGCGAGGGATGAGTAAGCGTGGTGTACTTGCCACGATACGGCCGGGCGATCTCCTGGGCCTGATGCATGCGGCTCAGGGTAACTC
>VBFM01000014.1:4843-5163 GCA_005882595.1 Chloroflexota bacterium | reverse complement strand
GGGGAAGGCGTGAAGAAATGCGTGGGGGGAAGTGTAAAACTTTTTCTTCGTGTGTAATGAAGGGGGTGTCACGAAAACTCATGAGTATGCTTGATGAGCGGCGCAGCAAGAACCACCAGGGCGACCGCGAGGGTCCCCACCCCACATCCACTCCACTCCCGCCCTTACAATGACTACGGGTGAAGCGCCTCCCCAGGCTCGTTCGCTGTAAGGGCAGGGGTGGTGCGGATGTGGGGTGGGGACTCTTGTAGTCGCCCTTGTTCCAAATGTGTCGGGAAGAGAGCTTACATCTTGGGGAACACGACCCCACCCCACCCCGC
>VBFM01000014.1:0-4664 GCA_005882595.1 Chloroflexota bacterium | reverse complement strand
TATGCCTTCCAAGAAATGAAGCAAGGTGAAGTGATATGCCATCTGATGCACGCTGACTTCTCCAGAGTCTCCTACTATACTTTTGCATGAGGGAGTGGATGGCCATGGAGAGCATGGATTATGAAAATGCTCATTGTGAATGGATCAAGAGCCTCATCTCGTGATTCAACCATTTTTAGGAGTAACAACATGCAGGTTGCACAACAAGCTTTTCAGAGCTTCCGGAGAATGTTTTTAGTGCGTGGCATTATTGCCGTTGTGTTTGGTGTACTGGCCCTGGTGCTGTCACCTGGGATAACCCTGCTCTTCCTGGTGTACTTGTTTGGCGCGTTCGCCTTTATCGGTGGGATCGCTGCGGCTGCTTTGGCGCTGCGCTATACCCGTCAGGAAGGCTGGGCGCTGCTGCTGGTCGAGGGCATCCTGGGCATAGTGGTAGGCGTCGTGACCTTTGCCTGGCCGGGCATCGCCGCCTTCGCACTGCTCTTCCTGATCGCGGCCTGGGCGATTGTGACCGGCATCATACAGATCGTCACTGCCTTTACGATGCCACAAATGGGTGCTGGACGTGAGTGGCTGCTGGGGCTGTCCGGACTGGCTTCGGTCATCTTCGGCGTTCTCATCGCTATCTGGCCCATTGCCGGGCTGGTTACTGTAGTCTGGTTGATCGGCATCTACGCGATTGTCTTTGGCGTCCTGTTCATCACGCGTTACTTCCAGACGCCTTCTATGGCTGCTAGCCTCTGATCCGCATCCCGCCACGTTTTGCTCGCCATCCACCCTCATAGTAGGGTGGGCAGCAAGCAAAACGTCATGGATGGGGGTGAACAGGAAGAGCTTTATCGAAGGCGTAGGACTGGCTGGCACGCATACAAAAAATAGAAAGGATAAAGAACATGTTAGACATACAACAAGGGAAATACAGAACCTCGCAGGGAACTGAGCCCTCTGATGGCATCCTGTTGGGGCAGTCGCTGGCCGGTGACGAGTACGCCTTTGAGAGCCTGGTAAGCAGGTATCGCGGTCCCTTACTGAACTATATCCGGCGCATCATCAAGGACTCTTGCTCAAGTTCTATATCTCTCGACCAAAGTTACTGACGGACCTACCACTCAAGGCCTGGTTGTTTCAGGTTGCACGCAATTGCTGCCTGGACGAGTTACGCAAGCAGCGGCGTAGACCTGCGATCCATTTCTCGCAACTCTGGTGGGAAGATGAGGATGAGGGGATAGAGCTGCTTGAGTCCATCCAGGATCCACGACTGCTGCCTGAGGAGATCGTGGAGCAACTCGATCTGCACGATCTCCTGCAACAGGCGATAGGAAGACTCCCGCCCCGTTTCCGCTGGGTAGTCCATCTGCGCTGTTTCGAGGAACTCACCTTCTCTGAAATCGGAGACGCCCTCAAGATGCCGATGGCCACCGCGAAGGCCTGCTTTTATCGCGCTCTGCCGCGTCTACGATCCGCACTCGCGGATAGCGCGTATGTTTCTTTGGCCTCGTAGGGTCAACCTGGTTCGGAGAGCGCACATAATTCATCTGACCGATTGACCCAACCAACACAGCCAAAGTGAAAGCAGGAAAACCTGCATGCGGCTCGGACAATACAAACATATCAATTCTGGATAGAAGTAGCTTAGAGCGAGGAGAAGAACGAATGATAGCACAAAATGGGCTGGCCGTTGCTGGGAGAAGAGCCGGTGACTTCTGGATCTTCTGGACGGGTCAGACCACTTCACAAATTGGCAGTGCGCTCACCGGTACGGTACTGCCCCTGCTGGTCTTCAAACTCAGCGGCTCGGCCCTGGACCTGGGACTGGCCTCGGCGGCTACGTGGGTGCCATACCCGCTCTTTGGGCTCTTGATTGGTGCCTGGGTGGATCGCGTGAACCGGAAGCGCTTGATGATCGGCCTGGATCTCTGCCGCGCGGTTCTACTGGCGGTGCTGCCCTTGCTGGCGCTGCTCGGACATTTACCGATCTGGTGGATCTATCTCGTCACGTTCATCAACTCCACGCTGACGGTTGGCTTTCAGGGCGCAACCGCTGCCGCTATTCCCAGCATGGTTCCCCGGGATGGCCTGTTGAAGGCGAATGGGCGCATCCAGGCAAGCGCTCCGTTCGCCGCGATCATCGGGCCATTGCTGGCAGCGCTGTTGCTGGCTGCCACCTCTTTGCAGGCTGTTTTCTGGTGCGATGCGCTCACCTTTGTCGTCTCAGCCATCTCACTGGCCCTGATCAAAACCAGCTTTAACGCGGTTGCTCCCCAGGCTCGACCAAAGACGAGCCTGCGCCGGGACATCCTCGACGGACTGCGCTACGTGCTGGCCCAGCCGGTGGTACGGACCCTGGCGCTGTTCTCTCTGCTGGCCAATCTGGCGGTGGCGGTCGTGTACCCGCAGATCGTCTTTTACGCCAAACAGGTGTTAGTTGCCAGCGATGCCCAGGTCAGCCAGTTCTTCATTGCTGCTGGCATTGGAGCGGTCATCTTTATGCTCTCGGCCGGCTTCCTGCAGAAACGTCTCTCGTACGGCGTGATCTTGCTTGGCTCGATCCTGCTCTCCGGCGTGTGTGTCCTGGCCCTGATCGCGACACGGCTCTACTGGGTTGACCTGGTCTGTTTCGGGGTGATGTTCGGGTTGATTGGCCTGTATGATGTAGCGTTTAACAGTATTCTGCAGGCCATCGCGCCGAATCAGCTCCTGGGACGCGTCCTGACTTTTACCAGTGTGCTGGCCATTTTCAGCGTCCCTTTCAGTAGCATACTGGGAGGACTGGTGATCGACCAGGTGAACAATGTTATCCTGGTCTTTGGCGTACTGGGTGTGTTTCTGGTCGGACTTTCGCTCGTTTTTGTGCGGAGTCCGCTGACCCGCGTAGAGGGTTACCTTCCACCTGTGCAGTCAGTGGATGCTACCCGGTAGGAACGTGGTCTCCCTTGCCCTAATGAATTTTAACAACCAAAGCCGGTGGTGTGAGTGTCCGCTTCACTCTTCCGGCATCCGGTTCTTCGCAGCAGCCATCCCCTCCTCCTTTTACGGTGCTTCCACGCATGTCGCTTCCGGCATCTGACCCAGCGCGACCAGCACTTCCCGCAGGCACGCGCGGGTGTCGAGGGTCAACTGGTGATCCGGTCCCAAGACGTGTTCGCGAGTCGTCAGCGCGCGTTGGTACAAGGCCGCTGCTTCCTGGGTCCGGCCTTGCACGTGCTGAAAGCCTGCGAAATCATGCAGCACATGAGCCGTCTCCGGATGCGTCTCTCCCAGCTGCTGCTCGCGAATGCGCAACGCCCGCTGAAACAACGCTTCAGCCTGGCTCTCTCGCCTCTGCCGGGCAGAGAGGAGGGCCAGTCCATGCAGCGCATGCGCCACCAAGGGATGCTCCGCTCCCAGTTGGAGACCTCCTCATAACATGCTTTACGCCGATGGGGAGTCCAAACTGGCACACGTTGAGCGTCCAAACGGGCTAAGAATGCTCCGAATCCTTGCAAACTTCTGAAGGATTTAGGTACGCTTAAAGCACGCATCGTTGTCTCGGAAAGGCAAGGGGAGATGCCTGGACCGAAGAGAGAGCGCCGAGCGCGCACCGATGAGTGGGCGAGCATCAAGCAATGGACGCTGTGGCCTGAGCAAGAGCTGTATGAAGCGATTCGCCCCCTGATTTTATTTCACGAAACCGCAGGGGAGCGAGCCAAAGAAATCGATGTCCCCCGACGCACACTGTCCCGCAAAGCAGATGAGTTTGAACAATACGGGATGCAAAGCCTGTTCTCCTCTGAGGAGCAAGGCGGAGCGCGAGCAACCTCCAAGACACTGCCGCCTGAAGTCCGACAACTCATTGTAGACCTGCATGCTGAGCTTCCCTCTATGAGTTGGCGTGAGATAGCCGAGGTGTGTTACATCCGGTACGAGAGGCGCCCAGACCATAAAAGCGTTAAACACATTGCGACTTCCGGTGCTCCACACTCGCTCCAAGCTCGGCGCTACCAGCCCTGGCATTTGATCCCCGACCCGGCAGAACGCAAGCTGGCGGTTGTTCGGCTCCACAGTGAAGGCTGGTCCATTACATCCATTGCAGCGTACCTGGACGTGTCGCGCCCAACGATCTACGCCACGCTCCAGCGTTGGGCAGAGGAAGGGGTTGCAGGCTTAGAGGAGAAGTCGAGGGCCAGGAAGCAGCCGCGCAAGGCTACGCTTCAAGTGAGAAACGAGATCCGCAAACTTCAGCAGAACCCTTTGCTAGGAGAATGGCGCATGCATACCGCGCTCTTGCGTATCGGGATCGAGGTCAGTCCCGCGACCTGTGGACGCATCATGGCCGCAAACCGGCAGCTCTATGGCCTTGAGAAGCCGCAGCGCCAGCCCCGTGCCAAGCTAGAAATGCCATTCGACGCTATGGGGCACCTGAAGCTTTGGTGACAGATGGGGGTGGTCAGTTCTATTCCAACGTCGCTCTGCAACTCTATGACATGCTCGGAATCCGCAAAGAGCGCATCGATCCAGGCCAGCCCTGGCAGGATTTTGCAGAAACCTTGTTTTCAATCCAGCGGAGGTTAGCCGACTACGCCTTCTCCAACGCGCGCACCTGGCCGGAGATTCAGCAGGCCCATCAAACATGGTGGCAGAACTACAATGTGGATCTATGAGAACACGCTGAAAGTTGAGCATCA
>VBFM01000013.1:0-4910 GCA_005882595.1 Chloroflexota bacterium | reverse complement strand
CCAGACGATCCAGATTCCCTCGATCAAAGACAACACCACCGGCATTACCGATATGGTCAAAGGCCAGCTTGACTGGTCGGGTATCGGTTGGAGTCCCGACAGCGATTCCGTGTTTAGCGCGAAGGATTCACAGCACAATCACACTTGGTTTGCCGCCAGTAACACCGTCATGCTCTACCTGAACCTGCGAAAGGCGCCATTCAATAACCTCCTGGTTCGCAGAGCGATCAGCGCGGCGATCGACCGCAGTCAGTTGCCGCAGGGGGTGGCTCAATATGCCGCGGTTGCTAACCCAACCGGCGTCATCATACCCAATTTTAATAGCTGGATCGCGTCGCAGTATCAAACCATGTCCTTTGAGAATGGCCAGAGTAAGGTCGATAGCTACCTGACGCAGGCCGGTTTCAAGAAGGGCAGCGATGGCTTCTATCACGACGCCAGTGGCAAAATATTGTCAATGTCGATAGACGTTGTCTCCGGTTGGAACGACTGGGACCAGGATGTTCAGTTTATCGTCAATGACCTGAACAAGGCCGGTATCAAAGCGTCGATGAATTCAGAGAGCGGCTATACACCGTACTACACCGCTATCTCGACCGGCACTTATGATGCTGCTATCAGTTGGACGAATAGCGGCCCCAGCCCGTACTACGCTTACCTGGCGCTGCTCCTCAGCGCTAATGCGACTCCGCAGGTCGCTGTCGGCACCAACTTCGAGCGCTGGGATGCGACAAGCAGCAATGGGTACGCCGCGAAGACTGATCAACTGCTTGCGCAGTATCAGACGACCACTGATCCCACTGCTCAGATGCAGGCTATCCAGGGCATCGAGGATATCATGGTGAGCCAGTTACCGGTTATTCCGTTGACCGTCAACGTGTACTGGGATGAGTACACGACGACGCACTTCGCGGGTTGGCCGAGCGCGGCTAATCCCTATGACTCAGGCGCTCCTTACACCTTCCCTGATGAAGAGAACGTCATTCTTCACTTGACGCCAGCTTAGTCTCTTAAAGCGTTCTTCTCTTTTCCATCTCCCGGCAGTGCTGGGAGATGGAAGGACACAACTCTGCCATCCCTACCAGGCATCTTTGAAGGTCGGTGCCGCCCGATTATGCGCCTGGCAGAATGCCTCTTTAAACTTTACATCGAAGGAGACGGATAATGCGCTACCTCTTGAGACGTATGGGCTTCTACCTGGTAGCATTGTGGGCTGCGGTGACGTTCAATTTCATCATCCCGCGCTTGATGCCAGGTAATCCTGCCCTGGCGTACCTGGCAAAGATCCATGCACAGAATGTAACGACTGCGCAATACCTTGCGATGCAGCAAGAATTTGGTGTCGACCCGAATGTGCCTATCTGGAAACAATACTTCGATTACGTGAATGCTTTACTACATGGTCAACTGGGTATCTCAATCTCGCAATTTCCTTCGCAGGTCTCAACTATCCTGTCACAAAGTTTACCCTGGACTATAGGCCTGGTTGGGACCGCCGTCTTCCTGAGCTTTCTCGTCGGCACCCTGATCGGAATGTTGATCGCCTGGAGGCGTGGCTCCTGGTACGATACTGCTGTGCCCCCGATCCTGACATTTCTCTCAGCTGTTCCCTATTTCTGGATGGCCCTGGCGCTGATTTACGTATTTGGTGTGAACCTGAACTGGTTCCCAACCGACAGTGGCTATGATGTATTCAATGTGAGTCCTGGTTGGAACACCGATTTCATCGGCAGCGTGGCTCAACATGCTTTTCTTCCGGTCATCACGCTTGTCACCGGTACGCTGGCCGGCTGGGTACTGACGATGCGCAATAGCATGATCACGACGCTTTCGGAAGATTACGTGCTGATGGCGCAGGCCAAGGGTCTGCCTGAAAGACGTGTGATGTTTAATTATGCGGCCCGCAACGCGATTTTACCCAGTGTTACCAGCTTCTCTATCTCATTAGGCCTGGTGGTCAGTGGCTCCTTGCTCACAGAAATAGTCTTCAACTATCCCGGGATCGGTTTCGCGTTATATAACGCGGTTCAAGGTGACGATTACCCCCTGGTTGAGGGATGTTTCCTGGTTATCGCTCTAGCCGTGCTCTCCGCGAATTTCCTGTCCGAGCTAGTCTACACCTTCCTTGATCCACGTGTACGGCAGGGGAGGAGCTAAACGATGCAAGCAACCAATCTAACAGGTCAGCCTATCGAATCCTCCACTGTCCTGTATAGAGCGAAAGGACGCGGGAGCAGTATCCTGCGCGTTATAACATCCAATCCTAAAATCTCCATCGGTCTGGGAGTTGTCGCCTTGTTTGTGCTGGTGGCGCTGGGGGCACCGCTTCTGACACCCTATGACCCCAATGCAAGTGTAGTTCGCGGCTCACTCCCTCCATCGTTCGCGCATATCTTTGGCACAACTGGCCTGGGCCAGGATATGTTCGCCCAGATCGTCTATGGAGCGCGCGTCTCTCTGGGGATTGGCTTCTTCGCGGCAATCGGCTCCACCGTGTTGCAGGTTTTTTTTGGTCTGACCTCTGCCTACTTTGGCGGCTTCGTTGATGATGTGCTCTCCCTGATCATTAACGTTTTTCTGGTCTTGCCGGGCTTGCCTCTTGCCATTGTGCTCGCTTCTCTTGCCAGTAGTGCCGACGCCGCCAATAAAAATGTTGTGCTCGCCCTGGTCTTGCTCTTTACGTCCTGGAGCTACGGAGCGCGCGTCTTGCGTGCGCAGACGCTTTCACTTAGAGAGCGCGAGTTCGTGGCAGCCGCGCGCACAACCGGTGAAACTCCCTTGCGTATCATCTTTGCTGAAATACTGCCCAACGAAATAGCGCTGGTTGCTTCAACCTTTATCGGTACCTTTGTTTACGCCGTGGGCGCCGAGGTTGCCCTGGAGTTTCTTGGACTTGGTGACACATCTAAGGCGAGCTGGGGAGAGATATTGTTCTGGGCACAAAACAACACCGCGCTCATAACAGGAAAGTGGTGGCAATTTGTTCCAGCGGGCCTATGCGTAGCCATACTCTGTGCAGGCTTAGCGTTTATCAATTTCGGTATCGATGAGTTGGCGAATCCCCGCCTGCGAGCCGAGCGGCCGCAGCACGGGCGGTTGTTGTCAGGCAAGAAAAAGGATGAAAAGGAGAATCGATGAGCACTACCAAGGATAGCGCATCCCTTTCAAGAACCCATATAGAAACGCAGTCGGCTCCGGCGACTGCCGCCTTCCCACCCGATTTTCTCTGGGGCGCCGCTACCTCGGCCTACCAGATAGAGGGAGCGGTGCATGAAGACGGGCGTACCCCTTCTATGTGGGACCACTTCGCCGCCCTGCCCGGCTCTACATACAAGGGTCAGACAGGCGAGGTCGCGGCGGATCACTATCACCGTATGCAAGAAGACGTTGCGCTTATGGCCGAGCTCAACTTGAACGCCTATCGCTTCTCACTCTCCTGGCCGCGTATCCTGCCGCAGGGCAGCGGCACCGTCAATGAACGCGGCCTGGATTTTTACGACCGCCTCCTGCTCGCCCATGGTATTAGTTCGCTTGTTACTCTGTACAACTGGGATCTGCCTGTAGCTTTGCAGGATCGCGGTGGCTGGCTCGTGCGCGATACAGCATACGCCTTCGCCGACTACGCAGAGGTAGTGGCGCACCGCTTGGGAGACCGCGTTCAATGGTGGCTCACACAGAACGAACCGTGGTGTAGCGCCTACCTCGGCTATGCCCTGGGCATCCATGCTCCCGGCCTGCACGATAAACAGCTGGCCGTGAATGCCGGTCACAACCTCTTGCTCGCGCACGGCCTATCCGTGCCGCGCCTGCGCGCGCATCTCTCTCCCCAGGCGCAGGTGGGCATTGCCCTCGATTTCTATCCCGCCTACGCCGCCGATGATCGCCCCGAAACTCTGCTCGCGGTCAAACGCGCCGATACCTTCCGCAATCGCTGGTTCCTCGATCCACTCTTTCGTGGGCGCTACCCGGACGGCCTTTTTACCGATCTGGAGGTGACTCCTCCGCCTATGCGTGAAGATGATTTTTCCATCATCTCCGCCCCCATTGACTTCCTCGGCGTCAATTACTACTCGCGTATGCTGGTGCGGGGATCCGCAGACCCGGTGACCATTGGAGAACAAACGGTGCCCTCCAATAGTTTTGAAGCCGTCGAGCACATTCCCGGTGCGTCCTATACTGAAATGGGTTGGGAGATCTTCCCCGATGGCCTCGCCAATATCCTGAAGCGCATTCACCGTGAGTACGCCCCCAAAGCTATGGTTGTCACCGAAAGTGGCGCCGCCTTCGACGATCACTGGGACGGCATCGGCAACATTCACGACCAGCTGCGCATAAACTTCCTGCGGGAACACATTCAGACCGTTGCCCAGGTCATACGTCAGGGTGTACCCATCAAGGGCTACGTCGTCTGGTCCTTCCTGGACAACTTCGAGTGGTCCGAGGGCTACCACAAGCGCTTCGGCCTGGTCTACGTTGACTATCCCACCCAGCGCCGCATCATCAAAGACAGTGGCCGCTGGTACGCCTCCCTCGTTGCCTCGCAACGCGGATTGCGCACCTGGCGGTCGTCAGAGAATGACCATGGCAAAGCGAAGGAGAATCGGCAAGGCTCTTCTACCTGAAGTATTCCAGAGATATCTTCGCGCTCTCAAGCGAAGGAATTTGAGGCTGATCATGCTCGACGATTCCCCATAGGCCACGATTTTGTGCGAAGGCGCAAATGTGCTGCATATCCAGTATACCCTTGCCGACTTCAGTCATCGAGCGATCGGCAGCCATATCTTTGAGGTGAATAAGTACGACACGGTTTCCCAGAGTGTGAAGATACGAAACAGGATCGAGACCTGCGTAGGCGACCCAGTACACATCTAGTTCGATCTTAACGAGTGAGGCATCGGTGGCTTGAAGCA
>VBFM01000012.1:0-4274 GCA_005882595.1 Chloroflexota bacterium | reverse complement strand
GAATGCGCCGCCAGATAGTGTCCATTCCCCACTCAAGCGCGTAGTCAATAGCTACTCCCAGCCCAATCTTTCCGGCATAATTGGTCTCCCAGTTCTCGAAGCGGCGCGCGTCCGGGCGCATTTCATAGCGGTCTGGCGCTATCCATGTTGCCGCGTGGAGATCGAGCAGCGGTGGTTCAAGTTGCTCAAGCACACCTTGCCGCACATACAGAAATCCGGTTCCGCGAGGCGCTCTTAGATACTTGCGGCCCGTTGCCGAAAGCATATCGCAGCCAATCTGATCAACGCTGATGGGCATTTGTCCAATCGATTGGCAGGCATCGACAAGATACAGTATGCCGTTGTCTCGCGCAACCTTGCCAATTTCAGCGACCGGGTTGACTAAGCCACCATTCGTCGGGACATGCGTAATCGCGATCAGCTTGACACGCTCATCAAGCGCCTTACGCAGCGCATCAATCGATACCTGTCCATGCGTATCGTTAGGAATAGCCTCGACGATTGCCCCCGTCTTGCGAGCGATTTGCAGAAAAGCGATATAGTTGCTGGCATATTCTGCCATGGCTGTGAGAATACGGTCTCCAGGCTTAAACGGGATAGAATAGAATGCCATATCCCAGGCGCGGGTGGCATTCTCTATAATTGCTACCTCGTCTCTTGAGCAGCCGATCAGCGCTGCAACAGCATCATAGGTGTGTTCGATGGCATCCTGGGCGTATTCAGCAGCCTCATAGCCGCCAATCTGCGCCTCAAGTTCCAGGTGAGCGATGGTGGCCTCGAGGACTCGCTCAGGCATCAATGATGCGCCTGCGTTGTTGAAATGCAGGACATTGCGACACCCAGGAGTATCATTGCGTGCGCGTTCGAGATCAAAAGTCATGGCGTTATCCTGGCAAAAATCTAGCGTTATAAAATGCAGCTAAAGCCTCTTAGAGAGAGGCCAGAGGATGATACTTCCTAGCTCGCCGGAATTGTTACCCTACCCTGTCCAGTTGGCGGCATATTCGGTCCGCCGCCCACCCAGCGAATCGCCGTACCAATAGCGGTCACTTCCATCCACTCATTGTTGTGCATAAATTCAACCTTGATATCAACGCCGATCACGCCGTCCGCGCCCAGTTGATCGGCCTCGAATTGCATACGGCTCAGCGCCAATTCGCGCGCCTGGTACATCAGCTCGGAGTATTCTTTGAGTTCTCCCTGGAAATTGCTCTTGATACCTACCAGCCAGTTGCGTACCGCGCCCATCGAATAAATACAATTCCCCATCACCAGGCCCATCGGCTGGAACCCTTTATCCACAACCAGCCAGAACTCTTGACCACTCAGGTCAGAGGTAAAGGCGCGACCCCGGTAACCGGGCCGGACATCCATTGCATTGCGTGGTTCACCCATAGATAGTTGTTGCCTCGCTTTCGTCTTCTCTCACTAAGAGAAACACATACCAATGGCTGTTAGCATAGGACAAGGCGGCAAGAAAGTCAACCATAATTTCAAGCCAGCCCCAGCTCTTTCGCCTTGAGCGCGGCCTGCGTACGATCACGCACCCCCAATTTGCTGAGGATGTTGCTCATATGGTTCTTAACAGTTCCCTCAGTGACATAGAGTCGTTCGGCGATCTGGCGATTAGAGGCGCCTTTAGCAACGAGCACCAGGATCTCACGTTCGCGTTCAGTCAGCTCCTCAACATGCACCGCATCATCGATATACGTCGTAGGTAGAGAAGAAGAGGGCGTATAACTTGTAGAAGAACCAGGTGACCTTACAGAAGCTGAAGGCGCAAGTGCAGAAAAAACTTTACTCGCGATATCAGGCTGTAAAAGCACCTCTCCACGTGCTGCAGTGCGCACTGTCATCGCAAGCTGCTCAGCAGTAATATCCTTGAGCGAATAACCCAGCGCCCCCGCGCGCAACCCTGCATGAATAAGCTCCGTATCATCAAATGTCGTGAGGATAACAATGTGCGAGCCAGGCCAACGTGCTTTCACCACGCTCGTCGCAGCGATGCCATCCATACGCGGCATACGAATGTCCATGAGAACGACATTCGGGGGTGTCCCCACTTGATGCAGATGTTCAACCGCAGCAATAGCAGCCTCTCCATCACCGGCAGTTCCCACGACCTCAAAATCGGGTTCTAACTCGAGCAGCTTGCGGAACCCCTCGCGGACAAGGGTCTGGTCATCTACGATCAAAACACGGATACGCTGTGCCATATTTACTCTCACTTATATCACCACTAAACAAAAAGTAGGATAGAACCATACAGACCTATTTTTTCCATCTTGCCGTCTTATTGTATCCCCAAACGCCTCTCTTTTGTACACCGTGTGGGACCTCTGCTGAAGGGTCTGTGAAAGATTGCCTGGAAGTCAAATCGTCTTCCAGGCAATCTTTCACAGACCCTGTTTGCGTTTTTGATAAATATTGTATTCTTGTAAAAAATAGTGTATACTTAAAGAGTCCACTACTTCTTCTCGTGAACCAGGACCCTCGTATGAAACGGCGCTCAAAGCACATCCTCATTATGAGAGCGTTGTGGCTCAAACGTCTTTGCATTCACATCTCTCCACATGGGAGCGTGAGTTCCAGGATGGTCTTTTTCCTCGCTTCTTGCAGGAAAATGGGCAAGTGTTTCTGACATCGAGAGCAAGAAGTGTTTCTGGAGTACTATAGCAAAGGATATCATTATGCCACCGTTCATACTCCTGATCCTCGTCCTCGTAATCTTCGCCTGCGCTTTTGGCTTCATGATCTATCGTGATGTAGAGAGGCGAGCGAGGGAAAAGAAACGGAACCAATATAATGATAGGCTCTGACGAACGATAATGCTTGTAAGAGCCTGGCGCAATAGGGAGAAACAGTTCTAACTGAATGTTCCTGTAGCTATCTGTATATAAAAGAAACGACAAACAAGAAGGTGAACCTTATGGCAAATCAAAAGGAACTCGATATTCTTTCATCTGGAAAAGCCCTTTGGAATAAGTGGAGACGAGATTATGCCGATGTACAGGCTTTAGAGCCGGACCTGCACTTAGCTGATCTGCACAGTATTGACCTGCGCGGTGTCGATCTTCGCGGTGCTGATCTTACCGAGGCCAATCTAGAAGGAGCAGACCTGCGAGAGGCAGATCTGCGCGATGCAGACCTGCGCAATGCTAATCTGAGGAGTGCCAATCTGAGTGATGCCAATCTACGCACGAATCTGAAGGAAGCCGATCTCAGCAAAACTGATCTACGTGGAGCAGACCTGGATGGGGCAGACCTGACCAGGGCCGATTTACGTGAATCTGCGCGTACCGAGACAAGCGACTTGACCTCCCTTCGGGTAACGTTGGAGGAGGTATCACAATGATGGAAGACCGCTACTATGTCCAACGCCTCACTGAGCAGATATTTTTGGTGCGGGAGCGTATATCTGCTGACAAAGAGCCAGGACCCGATGACCGCATTGTCCGATCGTTCGACATACGCCATGATGCATACATGTATGCCGACGGTATGAACGATGCACAAAGGAAGCTCGATGAACAGCACGGTCGCAGTACGCAGAACGCTATCTGAGAAAGGCAGGCAGAACGATGGAGACGAACATAAACGGAACGTACTTTCAGGAAGGTGATCGCGTGCGTGTTAAGCGCACGCGAGAACAAGGGATTATCAATGCCGCCGACGGCGGTGTCGTGTATGTGCTCATGGATGAAACCAACGAGACCCGGCTCTTTTCAGCGTATATTGACGAGGATGCCTACATCGAACTCATGGCCCCAGAAGAAGCTAATCCACAAAGGAAGGACTCGAGGCGATAAGCATCTATCCTTTACGAAATTCGTCAGGTATAGGGACCTCTTCCCAGGCGCCTCCAGCCTTTTTCCATCCATCGAAGCCCATTTCCAGGTGAGCTACATTCGTGTACCCCATCTTCTGTAACACATCCGCCGCCAGGGAGGAACGCAGCCCACCCGCGCAGTATACAATCGTGCGTTTCTGCGGGTCCATATAGCGTTTGTGATACTCGCTTTGTGGGTCAGCCCAGAACTCGAGCATTCCGCGTGGGAGATGCTTCGCTCCGGGAATCGTGCCATCGCGCCAGCGTTCGCGCACGTCGCGTATATCAACGACGACAGCCTCACCCGACTCGAGTTCGCGCTGCATCTCTTCCTGCGATAGCCCCGTAATGCGCGTGCGCGCATCCGCTATCATATCATTGACCGACATTGAGTCCATAGTAGTTCCTTTCTTGTATCAGGGTTGTGATAGTTTGCCAGGAATGC
>VBFM01000011.1:0-6398 GCA_005882595.1 Chloroflexota bacterium | reverse complement strand
TTCTCCTCCTATCATGTTACACTCTGCTGGTACAAAGAAAAAGCACTTCTATGTTATTTGCCGGTGGTAGTAGCATGTCTCAACAATTGCGTATTCTCGTAGTTGAAGATGACGAGCAGTTGAAACACAGCATCGTCAGCTCACTTCAGAAAGATGGGTATAGTGTTCAGGGTGTAGCAACTGGTGCAGAGGCCATACATATACTCTGGGCAGATGAACAGAATCTCGTGATCGGCGACAAACAATTGCCTGATGCCGACGGCTTTGATTTGCTGCAATGGATTCGTACCTATTGCCCTCGTACCCGCATGATAGTGCTGGCCGCAGCAGGCTCTCCAGGCACTCGTACTCAGGCCTTAGAATATGGCGCGGCTGGTTACCTGGAAAAACCCATCGATCTGCGCCTGCTCAAAGTCGAAGTGCGTCGCCTCCTCCAGCAAACAGGATTTACCGCCAGCCTCGCCTCCTTTGATTTGTTGGACGTCATCCAGATCGTCAATATGAGTCGCAAGAGCATCGCCTTGTTCATCCATACAGGACTCGAGGAGCAAGGCTTGCTGGGTTTTCGAGCAGGTGAATTGATCTGGGCCGAGTATGGCACGCTGCGCGGCGAAGAAGCATTTTTCGCCCTGGCTGCCCACAAAAATGGCACGGTGACACAACAGCCCTGGAACGATCAGATTGCACCCAATGTGAAGCAGCCACTCGCACGCCTGATAATGCAGGCGCTCCAGTATCGTTCCAAATACGCGGAAGCACAGCAACTGAGCGGCGAATACGAAGCAGTGAGTGCCGGATCAGTCATACGCGAGAGGAATGCACAGAATGCACAGTCTTCAATAGATAAGCTACTGGCGGATAATTCCGAAGATGACCGCCCCTTTGTCTATGTCGCCGAATTGCCGGTTAGCGCGGAACCGGTGACACCAGAAGCCAGCGAGTGGTGGCAGGAAGCCTCCAGGGTTCCCGGCCAGGAGAGGTCTGGCAAGGTGGGAGCTGTAACAGGGAATGCAGGATCTTCTCATCCAGGCATCCATAAGACGCCAGTCGCTGCCAATGGCTCCAGCATTACGCCATCAACGGTGCGTAAGACGGCTGTTGGTCAACGCTCGGACCTGCCATCCTGGCTAATGGATCAACCAACGCAGTTTGAGATGCAGGCCCTGCGACCCTCGTCACTCACCGGCACAGGCCAGTTTCCCTCTGCAGCGGCTGCCCGGCCTACTCCTGCGGAATGGCAGCCTTCCCAGCCTGCCAAAACTGCGTCAGATCATACAGGCGATCCCCTTGTATCTCTCAGTAAGGGAGCAAGCGGAGTCGATTTGGGGAGGGAAGGCCCTGTGGGTGGACAGCAGCTCTCTAACGTGTGGGATTTGCCAGCAGCATCTGTACCAGCGGCATCTCCAGCGTCTTCGAGGGTCAATACCCCGAATACATCAACCAATGGACATACCGCTCAGCCGGCGAGTGGCGCGTTACCCAGACCCATCCCTGCGGAGTGGCGAACCCCGCTTCAGAATGGCAGTACGGATGAGGCTCCATTTGTAGATAAATCAGGCGCTTCGCTGCAAAGTCTTTCTAGCCGCAGGCAAACCGATGACCTTTTCGCACATCATACACGTGAGTTCAGCGATTCACCATCCATACGGGGTGATGTTACCACGACGAATAACTCACCCGGTGAGCATACCGAATTCGCTACACACCCGGAACAGGCCAGAGGAGCCGTAAGCCAGCCGCGCGAATCAAAGCGCAATTATTCCGCCCTGGTTTCGGCATTGCAAACCCTGGGTTATTCCCTCCCAGGCTTTATCGCGTCAGCCGTTGTCAGCATCGATGGTCAGCCCATCGCCCAGGTAGCAGTAGAGGACCTGGACATTTCGCCGCTGTGCAGTGAATTCAGCGCTCTATTGCGGGGCGCGCTACTCACATTGAACCAGGGGAATTGGGGTCGACACGAGGATACCATCATTACCAGCACAAGCCATCATATTGTGTTGCGTGTGCTTGGCAGCGAGTCACAGACCTTTCAGGTGTTAATCACCACGCGTGAATCCGATCCTGTCGAAAGCCTTGAAGTCATGGCAAACGTCGAAGGTGCCATCGTAGCTGCTTTGTAAAGAATCTATATACCCATGAGTGAAGAGAAACAACAACCTGGAGAAGTAAAGAGCGAAGAAGAAAAGAAAAACAATCGCTTTTCCTTTATCGTCGGCATCCTCATTGGACTGGCGATTATGATCGCCTTTGTCTTACTTTTCCATTAAACGCTTGATCTCCTCAAGATCAATTTGTCCGGCCGGAGAAGGTTCAGGGGTGTTTTGAGGCTGCTCTGCTTTCGCACTGGCGCGTTTCTTTGACGGCTCGCTATTGTGCGGCCTGGGGTGAAGCAGTGGCGAAAGGTGCTCATTGCCCTCCTGAAGGAGCGGCGTTTCCTTCTTCCCCTGTTTCTTTGCCTTGAGTTCATTGAGCTGTTGTTCGACCACCTGTTCCTCAGAAAGCTGGTCAAGCTGGACATCCAGGTCGCGATTATGCAGGTCCGCCATCGCCCGTGCGCGCGCTTCCGCCTCCATCACCGCATCCTGAGCGCGATTGGCCCGCTCTTTATCCACCTGCCCGCCCGTTTTACTGAGCGCGTCATACACACGCTGTTGCAACATCGCGCTGCGCTTGCGCGCCACAAGCTGGCGCAGCGCGCTGCGCATCGTAGTAACAAGTTGTCCCTGCTCTTGTTGCTGTTGATGGTAACGCTGCGATAGCTTCAAGAGGTCGTTGCGCCGGGTGAGTGCATCGCGCGCGGCAGTATCATTATTCTGTTGGATAGCATGCTCCGCCTTTTTATACCAGTTGTCCGCCTCCACCTTCTTCTCTTTGGCGCGACTTTGCAGCTTACGACTCTCAGAGATGGCGGTTGCGACCTGCGTCTTGACCTGTACGAGTTGATTGCGCATGTCAAGCTGCAATTGCCGCAGCGTCTTCTCAGGATCATCGGCCTTCTCAACCACAGCATTGAGATTGGCCCGCAGCAAAGTAAGTACACGTTCCAACAAATTCATGAAAATACTTCCCCCGTCGTGATCAGGTTTCCAGGGCGATCGCGAGGGCGCCCTTACAAATGTCTATGGATGGTGGGAAGGGGATGCAGGGGCGACCCTCGCGGTCGCCCTCCTACCTCCCTTATCCCTTGTCCACGGCGGTTAACAAATGCTACTACTTTTCGCCAGGGGTCGCTTCAACTGTAGAAGCGGTGCCATTGGCGCCTGCCCCCTTCGCGCTGTTTTGCGTATCCTGGTTTGACAGAGCAGGAACACGGTTCATGAGGTCGCCGATACGAGTGCCGCTGAGCAGCTCGAAGAGCGCCGGTACCTGCGCAACCATGTTCATAATATCGCCTGTGATGCGGCTGGCGCCCATGCCATTATGGCTGCCATCGCCGCCAGTAGAGACGATCGTCACCTTGTCTACCTTGCTCAGTGGCTCAGCGATAGCTCGCACGATCTCAGGCATACCCGTCAGCAGCTTATCGAGAACAGCCGCCTGGTTGTATTCATGGAAAGCAGCCGCTTTGACCTTCATGGCTTGCGCTTCCGCTTCACCCTTTGCGCGGATAATCTCGGCTTCCGCCAGACCTTTCGCGCGAATGACTTCAGCCTCAGCCAGACCTTTCGCACGGTTTGCGTCGGCTTCACCGATACCGCGCGCCTTGGAAGCATCCGCCTGGCCCTGCGCTTCCAGGATGAGGCGCTGGCGTTCCGCTTCCGCGACGGTCTCAACGCGCCTGCGATCGGCTTCCGCAGCTTTCTGGATGGTAGCTTGCAGCTCCAGTTCGCGCCGTTGAATTTCGGCCTGCTGCACTTTAATCTGGGCCTGTTTCTCCACCTCGGTCACTTTGACAGCTTCGGTAACAACCTGCTGCTGCATCAAATTGGCCTGGATATCATAGGTTTTGTCGGCGGTGGCCTGCTGCTTTTTCACCTCGGCATCAAAGGCGGCTTTTTTCAGCGCCAGGTTACGCTGTGACTCTGCCTGCATTGCCAGTGATTCGGTTTCCGCCTTCACACGTCCCTGGTCTGCGGCAGATTTTGCAACGGCGGCCTCGCGTGAGGCGTTGGCTTGCTGGATCTGCGTATCGCGCTGTGCCAGCGCTGAGGCGATATCGGCCTGTTTGCGAATCTCCACAATCTGCGGGCGGCCCATGTTGGAGATGTAATCGTTTTTATCACGCACATCTTTAATGGTGAACGAGATGACTTCCAGTCCCATCTTCTCCATATCGGGGGTGACGGTCTTGAGCATCTTCGATCCGACGTTTTCCGGGTCTTTCACCAGGTCTTCGACGGTCAACTGGCCAACAATACCACGCAGGTGGCCTTCCATCACCAGGCGGATCAGGTTTTCGCGCACATCCTGGGGCTTGCTGAGGAACTGCTCGGCCGCGGTCTTCACGCTCTCTTCATCGGAACGCACTTTGATCTGTGTCACAGCTTCAACGTTAACGGCAACACCCTGTGTGGTGTAGAGGTCCTGTGAAGGGGCAACGTCGAAGGACATCAGCTCAAGCGAGAAATCCTGGGCCCGCTGGTAGAGGGGAATGACAAAATGCGAACCGCCGGTGATGACTTTGGTGCCGCCCGCACCATATACAATCAAGGCCTGGTTCGGGCCAACTTTGCGCAGCAGGCGACCGATCGTCTGAATGATAATAATCACGACGACAACGATGGCGACTACGCCTATAATGAGCAGAATAAGTGGATCCATTGAATGTTACTCCTTTTGTGGGTCATTACGCATAACCAATTGTTGTGACTCTGTTTTACTGGATTCGTCAAGCAAGGTACGTAGTTTGTCGAGTTCATCCGAAGACTGTATTCCAGGTACTGCGGTATAGGTTCCCTCCTCACTGATGAAATGATCCCAGGTGTCAACTTCCGCTATGCCGCGTTGATAGTTAACCACCACCACCTCCTGGTCTCGCTCAAGACGTCGTCCATCAATGCTGCGAGCCGGGATGCTTTTGCGCATACCGCCCGGAGAGACGTACAAAATTTCACCCAGGCCGCTCTCCTGAATGGTGATGCTGACTTTTCCCAGCAGCCCGGTCCGGTCAGAGACATCCTGCACCGTCGCCGATTCGCTATTGCCGAAGAGACGGGCAAGCGTGACCAAAAGCAGAGCGGCGATGATGAGGCCGCTTATGCCCGCGGATATGAGGGTAAGCAGGGGAGCCTCAAAGCCGACGATATTGTGGAACAGGTAGCCGAAAAAGCCAAAGCCGAGCAAGAAGAACATAACAGACGTGGGGTTCAGGAAGCCAAACCAGGATTGATGGTCTCCACCCGCGTGTGTTTTACTCGTAGCATGGGCCGCATTATGGGCTGGCCCATGTACAGGAGTGTGCAAACCACTGTGTTGACCTACATGGATATTGGTATGGTCGGCCACTCCATGCGTTGCGCCGTGTCCGAGATTGCCCATCAGCGCGGTCACAATGAAAAAGACCAATCCTACCAGGAAGCACGCGATAAACAGGAGTGAAAGGGGATCTGTCGCGATCATAGCTATGTTCCCTCCTCTGATTGCGGAAACACGTGTGTGCAATGACGGTTGACGGTATCAATTACAACCATCCTTGTATATAGACGCAAGCATATCATAAATTTACAATGCCAGGTGTTCTCTCAGCAGCTCCATTATGACCTGCCTGAATCCGGCGGATCAGCGCTTCTATATCTGCTTCGGACCAATCCAGCATCTCACGAAAAAGCGCAATATAGCGGCGTGGGTTTTCCACGCTGGCAAGACGTTCTAAAAATTCCTGGACAGGTGGTTCTACACGCCATTCTTCCGCGCTTGCCACCAGCCAGGTATTCAAGCGATCAGTATAACTCTCGATATCGGTCAAAAGGTCAGTGCTGTAGTCAGGAAGATCGCTGACCAGGTAGCCCGGCTGCACCTTGAAGAAACGCGCTAGCAGGTCCCGGCTGGTTGCCGTCAAGTGAACTCGTTTCCCGTTCTCCAGTTGCGACAGGTAAGCCTGGCTCAGCGTCTCATCCATCTCCTCCTGCATCGCCTTGACGACTTCCATTTGCGTCATCGCGCGGCCAAGGCCACGCATATCACCTTCAACTTCACGCAAGTGTTTGATTTTCTCAGCGAGATTCATACTTTACCTCAAATAGCTATCTGCTATATTGAGTATAGCGTTTCGCTATGCGTTTGTCAAGGGATGAGGTGCTCTGTACTTAACAATAGAGGCTGTTGTATAATGAATGCTAATACAACTTCCCAACAATGAAACCCATCTCAACCCGCTCTACACCTACATCCAAATAATCTCTCTCGTTAACAAAACTTACCCTGACAGCAAAGTTGACAGCGTTGACGAATACCGCCAT
>VBFM01000010.1:6284-9589 GCA_005882595.1 Chloroflexota bacterium | reverse complement strand
GGCAGCTGGATCAGCGATATGCAGGCCCTCGGCATCCCCGAACATCTCTATCACCCGGTCACAAAGGTGTATTTTGTCTCTCCGCATCGTGAAGTGCCTCTTCACTACCACCCGGCCGTGGCATGTGTCCTCGACGTGCGGGGAGTCTACCAGCATCTCGCCGGGCGTGCGGTTGCCGCTGGCGCCGCCATACGAGTCCGCCATGCCGTCGAATACACGCTTCTGGAAGAAGGGCACGTCGCAGGCGTGACGGCGAAGAATCATATCAGCGAGCGTATCGATGTGCGCGCGGCTGTCACCATCGACGCCAGCGGCTTCTCGCGTCACGTAGGTGTGCGCACAGACATGGGCAAAGCCTTTCATCGCTACGGCTATGGAGCCGAATACGACATGTACGCTCCCCACTATCCCCAGGACGAGCTCTATCTGATTATGGGCAGCCAGTTCGCGCCTCGCGGGTATGCCTGGGCCTTTCCACGCGGCAATGGGCGGGTACGCCTGGGAGTTGGAGTACTCCATCCCGACTGTGACGACGATGCGCGCGGCTACCTTGACCGCATCATCCACGACCTGCCGCAGTTATCCGGTAAATTCAAGCATGCCAGCCCGCTTGAATACCATACCGGCCTGTTTCCGCGCGATGGCCTGTTGCTGGCCGGCGACGCAGGTGGACACGGTTCGACGCTGGTCGGGGAGGGTATCCGCTTCGCCATCTATTCAGGGCAGATGGCAGGAGCAATCGCGGCCCAGGCGGTCAAAGCAGGAGATACATCCGCCGCCTACCTGGGACGTTTCGATAAGCAGTGGCGAGCGCGTTTCGGGCGCGACATGGACATTTCCTACATGATTAACAAGCGCATCGCCAACTACAGCGACGAGCAATGGGACGGCGCGCTCGACCTCATGAAACGCCTCACTCCCGCGCAAATGGCGCAGGCGCTACGCGGCGACTTCACCGCCGGGCTGGTGCTGGGCGTACTGGCGCGTAATCCGGGACTGGTCGCCACGGGCGGTAAAAAGTTCCTCGACCTGATGCTGGAGCGTATCAACAAACCCGCCGGGAATATCGCCCGCTAGATACTTGTTGGTATAAATAGACGGATATACGCCGATTTCAGATCACTTCAAGGAGCTATTTAATGTCAAATAATTCTGCCCTGTCCTCGGTCAATGAGCAAATAAGTAACGAGCAAAAGATCAAGATTTACGCCACCACCTGGTGCGGCGATTGCCGCATGGCGAAACGCTGGTTCGACTCCCACGGCGTTTCCTACGAATATATCAATATCGAAGAAGACGACGAAGCCGCCGCCTACGTAGTGAAAATCAATCGCGGTATGCGCTCAGTGCCAACCATCGTCTTCCCCGATGGTTCTATTCTTGTTGAGCCATCCCCTCGCGAACTGGCGGCCAAGTTTTCGGAATAACCAGGCGCATAGCAAATGGGCGACCACCATGGTCGCCCATTTTCGTTTATATGCTTCTATCGGAATAGAAGAGCCTCCTCCTAGCCGCAGCAAAGACGTTCTCCTCATCCCATTCTTTCACCATACTAGTGGGAACAAGGAGTGTACGAATGAATTGTTCGCATGAAGAGACATCTCATGCTGGAGGTATCCCATGGAAGACCGTATTGCCACCGCAAAACTGACTGCCAACAACGAAGTAGAAACCGTTCCACTTGCGATGCTGGCGGACTATCAACTGATCACCCCGCCAGAAGATTTTTCGCTCTTGCTCACCCTTGCTCACCGCTTTAAAGGCAAGAAACTGGTCTTTTTTAATTCCACCGCGCAAGGTGGAGGCGTCGCGCTTATGCGCCATGCCTTGATCCCGCTCTTCAAGCTCCTTGATGTTGATGCCCATTGGTATATCTTGTTTCCAAACCAGGCCGTCTTTGATGTGACCAAAACCAAATTTCACAATGTCCTGCAATCCGTGGCGGACAAAGGCGTCGAACTCACCCTAAAAGACAAGAGAATATACAATGCCTGGATTAAAGAGAATGCGGAAAAATTCGACTCCGTTTTTCGGCAGGCTGATGTGATCGTCATCGATGATCCGCAACCTTCAGGCCTCATTCCGTATATCAAAAAGGCTAATCCGCGTGCTAAAGTCATCTACCGATCGCATATCCAAATTGTGGCCAGCCTGGTCAATCAACCGCATACATCTCAACACACCACCTGGAATTTTATCTGGAAGAATGTGAAAGAGGCTGATTGCTACGTCAGTCATCCGATCAGGGAGTTTATCCCGGCGAATGTGCCAGCGAAAAAAGTCGTCCTGATGCCTGCCACGACCGATCCGCTCGATGGTCTCAACAAACCGCTGACCGAAGAGCAGATGGCGGATTACCTGAATTTCTTCAATCGCATCCTGTTTGACGAGAAACAACAATCCCTGGATGAGAACAGGCCCTATATCGCGCAAATCGCGCGCTTTGATCCGTCCAAAGGGCTTCCCGATGTCATCGAATCCTATCGCAAAGTACGAGATATGCTTAACGGAGAGAACCAGGCCGTCCCGCAGTTAGTGCTGGCAGGCAATGGATCAATCGACGATCCTGATGGGCTTCCACTGTACCATGCGACCCTGGAACTGTTGAGATCAGAGCACTATGCAGACCTGGCAAGTGACGTGAAAGTCGCACGACTTCCTCACATGGATCAGCTGCTCAATACCCTGATGAGAAAGTCTCAAATTGCGCTGCAACTTTCTCTGAAAGAAGGGTTCGAGGTGAAGGTGACGGAAGCGCTCATGAAAGGCAAACCGGTGATTGCCTATAGGGCAGGCGGTATTCCTCTCCAAATTCAGGATGGCATGGACGGATTCCTGGTGGAGGTGGGCGATACGGGACAAGTCGCCCAGCATCTGTATGAACTCCTGACGAACAACGATCTCTATAAGAAGATGAGTTTAGCTGCCGCGGGTCTTGCCTGCAAGGATTACCGTACCGTCCCGAACGCGATCTGCTGGCTGTTCCTGGCTGTCTATCTCCTTGAACATGGGAAGATGGAAGAAGGGCATACTCAATCGGTGAAAGAATGGGCTCATCGCTATGTTGCAAACAGTGGCGAGGCTTACTCTAACATTGATCAAGGCTCGCATTAATCACGTGGATTCACACCGAACGTCCTCTTTGCAGACGAACGGATAGCGAAAGACATGAGTCATGGATGAGATCGCACAGTACAATATCAAGCGGTGGAAGGCACTGGCCGAGGTCAATGCCTTGTTTACGCGTCCCTTCTTCGATTTGACTGCGGCAGAAGCCGGCCGGCGACTTGACCCTGAAGGAAGGT
>VBFM01000010.1:0-6263 GCA_005882595.1 Chloroflexota bacterium | reverse complement strand
CTGTGCCTTGCCGGGGGAGGCGGAAGGCAGTCAGCGATGTTTGCGCTATTGGGTGCCCAGGTCACGGTGCTCGACCTCTCGCAGGAACAACTCCAGCGTGATCGCGAAGTTGCCAGGCACTATTCCCTTCCCATTGAAACCGTACAGGGGGATATGCGTGACCTATCCTGCTTCCAGGAGGCAGCATTTGATATCGTGTGGCATCCCTACTCGATCAACTTTATCCCAGATGTGCAAGTCGTATTTCGCCAGGTCGCCCGTATTCTCCGGCGAGATGGGCTCTACAATCTGACGTGTACCAATCCTTTCGCTAGCGGCATGACAGAGCAGGACTGGAACGGAGAAGGCTATGTGCTCAGGCGTCCCTACCTGCAGGGAGCCGAGGTCACCTACGCTGATTCGGACTGGGTCTATGCGCGAGAGGAGTCGACCGATCCTGTCCCAGGACCCAGGGAGTATTGTCACACCTTGAGTACCCTCATGAACGGGCTGATCGAGCAGGGGTTCGTCATCCAACACGTATCGGATAGCACGGACATAAATGCGGACCGAAGTGCCGAACCAGGAACCTGGGATCATTTTGTGGCCTATGTCCCACCCTGGTTGGCTATTTGGACGAGATACCATGCCGGTGGCGTGGAATAAACACCTGACTGGAAGGTACGCATCCCTCTCCTTTAATGCTATGATATCATCATGAAAGGACCAGTTGATGCACAACCAGGAACTCTTCGACTTCCTCGTCGACGAAGCCAACCACCCATTTTCCGGTTGGGACTTCTCGCACATCACCGCAACAGGCCGCATGGTTGAAGCTCCACTCTCCTGGAGCTACGCCAGCAAACTGCTTATGCCACTGCGCAGAGCCACTTCCTTGCTAGACATGGGGACAGGCGGAGGCGAATACCTCTCTCGCCTGCAACCCTTGCCGCCTTTCACCTGCGCCACCGAAGGTTACGCGCCCAATGTCCCCATTGCTCGCCAACGACTGGAACCACTGGGCGTAAAAGTCTATGAAGTCGGCGAAGGCGGAAATCTCCCTTTCTTCGATGACAATCAGTTCGACCTGGTCATCAACCGGCACGAGTATTACAACCCGCAGGAAGTCCTGCGCGTTCTCAAACCGGGCCGCCGCTTTATCACCCAGCAGGTCGGCGGGACAAATGACGTAGAGCTCAACGCACTGCTGGGAGCCGGTGAATTTCAATATGCCCACTGGACGCTGGACTATGCCGTGCGCGAATTGCAAGAGGCCGGGTGGCACATTGTTGAGCAACTGGATGACCGCCCCATCAGGCGTTTCTTCGATGTAGGTGCTATCGTCTACCACCTGAAAGCCATCCCCTGGCAGATACCCGACTTCTCAGTCGGAAGGTATTTTGATAAGTTGGTCAAAATACACAGCACGATCGAGCAACAAAACTACCTCGACGTACATATGCACCGGTTCCTGATGATCGCAGAGAAAAGTCGAAACTAACTCCTATAGCATCCCGTGATGTACATTGTTACTTCTTTCTTTGATTCTGTACACAAAATGCAAAGGAGCAATACTTTGTTACGAGATGCATTTCGAGGCGTCGTAGCCGGAGCGATGGGAACTGCCGCGCTCAACATAGCAACCTACGCCGATATGGCAATTCGGGGCCGCCCATCGAGCAATGCCCCAGCGAAGATGGTTAGCACGCTGGCTAACACACTCCATCTCCCGCTTTCCGCGCAAGGCGACAACGACAACGACCAGGTGGCTCAGAACCGCGAGAGTGGACTGGGAGCACTGTTAGGCTTCGTGAACGGACTTGGCACGGGCGCAGCCTACGGACTGGTGCGGTCACAGCTTGATGACCTGCCTGTCCCACTCGCCGCTATCTTGGTTGGCTTGACGGCGATGGCCGCCAGCGATCTTCCCCTCGTGGCCGCCAGGGCGAGCAATCCAAAAACCTGGGGAGTCTCGGGATGGCTGGCCGACCTCATCCCCCACCTCATCTACGGCTTCGTTACCGTTGCGACATATGAGGCGCTTGCAGAGTAGCAACCAGGGGCTAATGTTGGGGTCTGTGGCATAATGGAACAGAAAAGTGGTTTTTGTTGCAAAAAGAAGACAAAGGAAACCTTCGTTTTCGTTCACACCGACGTATCTGTGAAAGCACCTTGCTCTGCGTTGAGGAGGGGGAGCGAGATGATAAAGTGGCTTCCCCGACCAGGTGTACTCTCCACGCTGATCGTCCCACTATGTTGCTCAATGATGCCCCTGGCAATTGAGAGGCCAAGTCCCATTCCTGGCTGAGAGCGAGCGTTTTTGGCCCGATAAAAACGCTCGAAGAGCCTGGGCAAGTCAGCTTGATCGATGCCTATTCCTGTGTCTGCAATCGTGATCGCCAGGTGTTGCCCTTTCATTTCTCCTCGTATCGTGACCATGCCACCATCGGGCGTATATTTACAGGCGTTTTCCAGGACAATCAACAGCACCTGCTTGAGATAGTCAGCATTGCCAGACACGACGGCATCCTCAAGGGACTCTAAACCTTGACATTCCATACGTATCGTGCGGTTGGCAGGACAACCCTGGCGGTATGCCTCCCCTAGAATATCGACGATGAGTAAGGGTTCTCGGGCAAAGGGCGCGTTGGCATCGGTGCGGGCGAGCATGAGCAAGCGCGTGACCAGGCGCGCCATGCGTTCGGCCTCCGCATGGATATTTTCCAGCGCATTGGCTTGAAATTCTGGGTCGCCGCCCCGCTCTTTCTTCATCAGGTCAAGCGAGGAGAGCATGATCGTCAACGGGGTACGCAGTTCGTGTGAGACATCCGCGAGAAAACGGCGTTGGAGGTCATTGACGTTCTGTACGTCCCGATACGCACCTTCAAGCGAATGCAGCATCCCATTGATGGTCTGTGCCAGACTGTTGATCTCGTCGGGCCGCTCCCTGACCTGGACGCGCAGTGCATGGTCGCTGGTTCTGGCAATGTCCGAAGCAAAGACCGCGAGATGTTCTAGAGGGCGGAGCATCCTACGTACCAGGAGCCAGACCAGCAGAGCGATCACCAGGAGTGTGACTCCGCCGCCCACGAACAAGAACGTGAAAACGAGATTGAGTGTCTCAAGGTCAGTGACGGTATGTGCGCCCAGGACATACCCCTGTATCTGTCCTCTCATGACGACGGCATGACCATACATGAAAAATGAGGTGCTCTGAAACACGAGCACGTCAACCCGATTGGCTGTAATCGCAGGTCGCAGTTGAGAGAGTGGCAAGACCTGCCTCCCCATGTTGCTTGAACTCGCAATGGGCACGCCCTGCTGATTCTGATATTGGAGGTAGTTCTCAGGGGTTCCGAAGGCATCCAGCTCACGACGAACCGAAGCGAGGTTGACGTCTGGTTCCTGAGCGAGAGCTGTAGACAAGGCCAGGACCGTCCGTTGCAAGCGCACTTCATTCTGACGTTGTAGAAGTGTATTCGCGACAACAAGCGTAGTGAGGACGAATGTGAGCATTCCGACGACTAAGATCGTGACGATCCAGAGTGTCAAGCGTGTGCGGATAAGGCTGAAGCGGAGCAAGCGGGGTTTTCCATACGTCTGTAGAGACATAGATGTCATCCTTTCAGCACGTAGCCAACACCACGAATCGTCTGAATCACGCGTGTCCCATATGGACCTCCAGCACGTTCGTTTCCAGGTCGGCATTGTATCCCCACACCTGTTCCAGGAGCCGGTCGCGGGTGAGGACCTGCCGTGGATGACGCATCAACATGAGCAGCAAGTCGTATTCACGCGTGGTGAGTTCCATCACCTGTCCATTGCGCTGGACTTCGTGGGTGGCCTGATTGAGTTCCATGTCGCCATAGCAGAGCAGTTCTTGACTTCCCGTATGACGGCGTAGCACTGCTCGTATCCGCGCCACCAACTCATCGAAGGAAAAGGGTTTGGGAACGTAATCATCCGCGCCTAAGCCCAGTGCATTGACCTTATCAGTAACATCGTCACGCGCTGTGAGCATGATAATGGCCATGTCGTCAAGAAGGCGCAGACGGCGACAGACCTCAAAGCCATCAACACCCGGCATGGTAATATCCAGCAGCACCAGGTGCGGTTGATATTTTTTTGCCGCGATCAGGCCAGCCTCCCCATCAGGGGCTGTGTAGACTTCAAAACCTTCATACGCGAGCCCTCGCTTGAGCAAGGAGATAATTTTCGGGTCATCATCGACCAGTAAGACACGAGTCGCCATACACCATTCCCTCTCACACAGATGTGCCTGCATTTCCTCAGCGTCATTCTCTTCTAGAGAAAATCATACCATACGCATCCCTGCATTTCCTCTTCTGTCACTGCTGATTTCCGCCTCGCACACAGGTCCTTTATCAAATCTTTATCTACGCTTCACACGAACTTCAGGAAGAGCATGTATGCTAGGCAGAGTACGACAACCCGATGAGCCAGTCGAGTTGCTCTCAGGGAAAAATTTGATCCATTCTACGCTTCTAGGCTGTTCGGGAGTTCTCTGTAGCGCGTTCAGGGGTGGAAGACAATCTACGTTTGTTGAAGAGGAAAAATGCCCTTGAGGCATTCATAAGAAAGGCAAGACTCATGGCACAACACTCGGTTGGGCGGATGGACGCACTGCGTCTCTCTGCTTCCCATGCACCTTCGTTACATACTGTCCTCCTATTACGTTTGACGGCTGGGCTGGTTGCTCTGCTTGCTGCGATCGTCATGTTCGTTGGGACAAGTTGGGATATCCAGTGGCACACGCTCATTGGACGTGACCGGACGCTTATTCCCCCTCATATTATGATGCTGACCGGGGTCACGATAGGCGGCATCGCGGCTCTGACGGTCATCATTACTGAGACGATCTGGGTGCGACGCTACCCGCACCTGGCGCAACAGTTTACCCCCTTTGCGGGTCTGTTCTCCGGTCCACTGGGAGCCTATATCGTTGGCTATGCCGCCCTCAACGCAGCAGTTGCCTTTCCTCTGGATACCTACTGGCATTCGCTGTATGGGATTGACGTGACCCTCTGGGCCCCGTTTCATATTATGATTATCAGTGGCATGGCACTGATGGCCTTCGGGGCTGTCTATATGCTGGCTTCAGCCGCACATCTCGCAGCACGTCTTCAAGCGAAAAAGGCAGAGCGCAGTGCCTACCTGGGCATGATTGGCGCATTTGCCGCCTCACTCTCGCTATTCGCTCTTCTAGTTAGTCAGGGAAGTAGTCCTAATAATTCTGTGCCACTGGGGTTCGCCTCCTTCAGTCTGTATCCTATCCTGGCAGCTCTTCTGCTGGGCTGTCTGCTGGGGGGCGCGGTCTATGCACTTCCCCGGAAGTGGGTTGCCACCAGTATCGTCGGGGTGACGTTCCTCTTTGCCTTCATCGATCAGCTCGTGGTTCCACCTGCTCTCACCTGGCTGATGCAGGTGGAACAATTGATGTACCGCGCGGGACACGCCAATCCACCACCCGTTTCGCTGGTGGCCGTTGCGTGGCCCTTAGTCTTTCTCGTGAGTGCGTTTTTGATCGACCTGTGTATCCGACGCTCCCGGCAGCAGGGCTGGTCAGAGAGACGCCTCTTCATCAGTCTCGTGCTGGCAACACTGGTGGGGGGTATTCCACTCAGTCTCGTAAACCCTCTGTCTGCTCTCACTCTGGCGGGGAGCCTCGGTGTTGTTGGAACGGTGCTCTCACTGATCCTTGGAGGTCTAGGGGGTGTCATAGGAATCATGCTTGGTCGGAGTGTACTAGAAAGGTAGGAAGCACATATGTCAAAAATGGTTCTCCAACGGCTGTTCCTCGTGCTTGGAGTGGTTGGACTGGTAGTGGTCCTCGTCGATCTGGGCATTTCGATAGCGGCGACCTTTCCCAGTGCAACCCCGGCACGGGTAGATCAGGTGACGGCTGGTCCCTATCATCTCGCCGTGAGTTTGTATAGCAACCCTGCCAATGCGGGCTACGCCTTAGCATTTGCGGTTGCCCCAACGCAAGCGGTCGATGGGTCGCTGACCTATCAGACGTCTTCTCTTCCAGGCCAGGGGGTAGATGCGACCCCCATACGAGCAACGTTTCACGCCGATCCGAACGTGCGCAATGGGATACAGGGTGCGGCAGAGATTACCGTCAAGGGTCCATGGACATTACAAGTCACGGTGAATGGTGCTGCGGGACAAGGCGTTGCGAACGTCCCGATTACAGCGGTAGCCCTTCCACCCATTCCTGTCTGGCTCGGCTGGACGATCGGGTTCGTCCCTTTCTATGTGTT
>VBFM01000009.1:3458-4022 GCA_005882595.1 Chloroflexota bacterium | reverse complement strand
ATAATAGAGTACACCGCGAACTTCCGGGTTCTCATCAAATTTAAAGTAACGTTTCATCTGTTCTCCTCCCTCCTGCTCCTCAACGTTGCGATGGACTCTCACCGGCAACCAATCCACGAGAGACTGCTTCAGACTAGAGCATGAGGGTCTACTCGTAGATGATCCCATCGCACAATTCCTTGTGGTTCCCTCTAAAGATCGCGAAAAACCTGGGTAAACTCACCTGAAGTGATGAGATGCTGGATTACTTCTTCGATGCGTGATCGACTCACTTGATCTACCAGGATCATCTCACGCATCCACAAATAGGCACCTGATAAACACTCGCCCGTTCTTTTGTTTTTCTCGGTGAGCGTCTGAATATGTTGATAAGCGACGAAAGTGGCACCCCAACGACTGCCATCCTTCCAGGTGACAATAGCATCTGTACTATCATCATCGGGTGTCCACTCACCTCTCTTCCATTGTTCTGCTTCTAACCAAACTGTATACTCTTGTTCCTTGTCATTCATTCTCTTTACCTCTCAAATTATTTTCAAAAGGCTGAACTGCTCTGGATCGAGG
>VBFM01000009.1:0-3425 GCA_005882595.1 Chloroflexota bacterium | reverse complement strand
CAGTAACCACTGTGTAACTGTGATGCTGCGCCACCTCTAGATTGTACATTGCTGAATGTGGTATTAGCTAGAAAACCAGACCACAAGACGGACGCGCTCCTGAGAACCGATTATATAGGCAACATAGGTTTGTTATCGGAGAAGCGAAATTCATCATCACTCATGGTTTCATGCCTTGCTCGTTGATGCTCAAAAAAGGGGAGGAGCTTGCCTCGATCTTGGGAGAGACGCAAATCAATACCTGGATTGAGCAATTCCCGAATGACGGCATCTAGAATTTTCAGTGTCCACTGGCCACCATGACATGTTCTAAACAACGACAGATGCAACTGCCCATCAAATAAACGAGAATCAGCAATTTCAATGAACCGTTTGATTTGTTGGTCAAAGTTTTTTTCATTTACCTCAGCAGGTATGGTTATTTCTTTCCCATTTGGCATCCGATCTATGGTCACTTGCTTCAACAATTTTGTTTACCCTCTTTCTTTTCTCATGCCATAGATTGGAAGTCTTTCAATAACTTGTTCACGGCTTCCATCGCTTTCTTATATCCCACACCTGTTTCTTGCTGATAAAGTTTAATCGCCGAGAGCTTCTCATTGGCCAGGAGCAAACGAAGTACTTCAGCTTGATGGATCAAAGGCTTCGTCCGCTCTGAAAGAGTCTTTCGAGCTACTTCATCGAGTAAGGGCAGTCGCGGCCTTCCAATAACCATCTGATCTTCATGATAGAATACAAGATACCATTCCTCTGAGAGAGGGAACGCCAGCACATCTTCCAGACTAATGCGACAAAAGTCATCCCAATAGGCATAGAAGATGTGCCATGGTACAGCTAGAGCTTCCTCTACAGTCCAGAACACAATGATTACCTGATCATTGTGCGAGTGTAGTGCCTGCAAGGATCGTTGACCGACCTCGTGTCTACCAGACCAATTCATGTTCTTAAGGTCGATATGCCCAATCCATTCATAGAGTGATGAGGAGGTGATTGGTTCAAGGGTATCGGAAAAGAGATATCGAGAGAGTTCCGTAGAATATTCGCTTGCATATTCCCAGAGTTCCCTGGCCTTTTCGGGCCGGAGATGATGAAGCAGTTCTCGTTCAGATGCAGGCATTTGATGATAGATCGTTTGTATCTCATGCTGGAAAGATCCAGGGCTATCGAGGGGTGAGAAATCGCTTTGGTTTAGCTCGATCATGATATACTCCTCCCTTCATGACTGGAAATCGTTCACTTTCTGAGTGAACGTAGAGGTATGTCTTTTCTAAGCCAAAAACGGAAATGTCTTCATCAGTTGGTTTGCAATCTGGCAGCTGGCTTTAGTCAAACAACAGCGCAAAGATCTAGACGAAGATTTCTCCATCGTATTTCCCTTTTTTTCTCAGCAGAGGAAGGAAGTTCTCCAGGATTCATCAGCAGGTTACCATATGAAGTTGAGAGAAGTAACCATTCTCGGTCGCACAAATAACGATGAACATACAAAAAGTTTCTCTCTGTTGAAGGAATCCAGTTCGGTGCAATAATTGTCCCCTGCCATATATCTAACGGTAGGGATGGTGAGGCTGTTGTGATATATTCCACTGACCCTGGAATCGGTAGAACAGCCAATACCATCTCATACTTTTCACCTGTAGACAGTTCTGCACTTATTGGACCATATGGCCCTGGCGGATCAAATATAGACAGAGTCTGCCCATCCTGAAGAAGCAGTCTCAAGAAGCAATCATAGACATGCCCGTTGTATACAGCTCCGTCTTGACTGTCTGTTAAAATGCCAGTCATATACTCTGCCATCGAAGCTCCTGATCTGTGTAATTTAGCAACTATAACCCAGGGAAAGCCGTTATAATGTACCCATTGCTGCCCACTACAATTGAAAAGTCATGTTCAACATCTCCTAACGTATTGTATATAAACCCGCACTTGAGGTCCCTTGCTCAAGCCAGGCGATACTCCCATCACTGGCTGTCATATTTATTGCGGAGATAATCGGGTATTTCGGCGTGTTCCTGAAAGGCATAGATGTCATCAAAGATGTATGCATAGACCTGTTGTTGCCAGGCTGGAAGATCTTCCCAAGCAACAGTATCCTCTTCCCCTGGTTGTGCAACGTGATTGAATATCGAGGCAAGCCAACAGGTGTGGACAAACCGTCCTTTTTGCTCTTGAGATAGAGGTAGACTTGATGCTCCCACTGCTACAAACCCGGTTGCCAAAACGAAATGTTGCACCACGTCATAGACTACCACTGCACTGTTCTGTTCCCACTGATCTAATGCCTCCCAATTAGAAATAGACGCTGATGGAGGATTGCCGGGATAATATTTTTCGATGCCCCGCATCCAGGCATCACGAAAGAACCGTCCGCCTTCAGGCTGTGGGCGACCTTTATACCAGCTACTACTAGTAAAGTTACTGAATATGTGTCTCTCTTGTAGCTCTCCCTCATCTTGAGAAGGCATAGTATGCTCTCCTTTGACTTCGACTTGACATCACTTTTCCCGGAATTTGGGCTATCTTAGCACGTTCGATCTATTGTGTATAGATGACCTGAGCCACTAAAACTGACTAAGGATCATACCAGGTTGGAACAGGTGGTGCCGCTGGGATAGAGGCCGGTCAACTGGTGCGGTTGGGAGCTTGAGCAGTAGAGGTATTGATATATGTAATTGTCTGGTCTATTTGTTCCTTTGACGTTTTGGTTCAGGGATATTATGCTTATCATTAGGAGTATGATTTTGCCGGGGAAGAGGACGCGATAATGAACCTTCAAAAATGAAGAGGGGATGTAGGGACGCGATTTATCGCGTCCAGGCGCCGGTTCAATGGGGGCACAGGTGGACGCGATTTATTGCGTCCAGGTGCCGGTTCAATATGGGCCCAGGTGGACGCGATAAATCGCGTCCCTACATTTTGATCCCTGATTCATTGGTTCATGTTCATTATCGCGTCCCTACAGCGGGGTGTAATCGAGAAGGAAACGTGTATGCCAGATCGTCTTGTTTATTCGACCGACGGGGGAAGGGTTTCTACTTGCCCGGTTTGCGGGAAACCTTATACGCAGTGTCGTTGTGAAGAACGCACGTCATCCCAAATGCCCAATAAGAAGACTGATGGATTTGTGCGTGTGATGCGTGACCGTAAAGGGCGCGGCGGGAAAACTGTTACAGTTATAGATGGGGTAATGGGAAGCGAGGCAGAGCTGACAACGTTGGCGCAACAACTCAAGAAGTTGTGCGGCTCTGGTGGCACCATCAAGGATGGGAATATCGAAATCCAGGGCGACCATTGCGATAAAGTGATGGCGAAATTGACGGAATTGGGATACAAGGTGAAGCGTGCCGGTGGGTAGGCTAACCAGGTATTTCTTCTGGACGTGCAGGTCTCGTCTGGATGATGACCCAGAGAACCAGCATGATGGC
>VBFM01000008.1:0-5442 GCA_005882595.1 Chloroflexota bacterium | reverse complement strand
AACTTCTTGCTCTGGCAATCAGCCTACAGCGAGTATTACGCCACGCCAACCCTATGGCCCGATTTTGGACGGGAAGATTTGCGCGCGGCATTGGATAGCTTCTACCAGCGACAGCGACGTTTTGGACGGCTCTCCGCTTCATGAGCTATAATGTATGCCGATGTAGTAAACAGGGCTATTTTACTACATCGGCTACAGCCTTTTCACGCTATGACCTAACCATTCACTTAATCCGGCCTAATTCTTCACGCTCGTGGCTAGGGAGTGGTATATCGGAGTCTTTTACCTCTACCTTCCGCATAAATTAAGCAATCCTGGCGAGTATGAACCTAATTTTCTTCATCTTCAGGACGAATCTGTGAGAGATTTTCCCTCAGTTCCTCTCGCAAGGCATTATGTCCTGGGAGAGCATGGAGCGGTCGGTGCTGGAGGGGGAGTGTGTCTGCGTGAACAGGAGTGAGCAGCAACACTCACCCACGTTGTCGCGTCCCATGCAACGAGTATCGTAAGCGTAGGAGTGAGAGGGGAAGAGTCAATAGGCTTCCCCTCTCATGAAGAAGCAGAAGAGGAATCTGTTTCGTTTGAGGTCACATGATGTTACTGTGTAAGAAAATCAAGATCGAGGTCAGCCAGCAAGACGCCGAAGCCCTGGAATTCATGCAGGCCAAGTGTCGGGGATTATACAACTGGTGGGTCATGAAGCTGCGCAACGGGGAACGCTGGAACGTGAACAACGCCAAGAAGTCCCTGCGAGAGAGCAAGCAGTATGACCCGGAACTGCGCTTTGTCTACGGCAAACTCCTGGCAGAGGTCTACTACCGTCTGGATGGGGCCATGCAAGCTTTCTTCCGTCGCGTGAAAGCTGGAGAGAAACCGGGATTCCCCCGTTTCAAGCCACGTCATCAGTTCTTTACGCTCTGTTATCCTGCCATGTATCTGGGAGTGCAGGACAAGATGATCATCCTCTCGACAGGCGGTGGTGGCAACTGGGGGCCGAAACGCTACCAGAACATCGTAGCGCACCTGACAGAAGAACCTCCAGAGCACTTTCACGAAGTAGCCGTGTCTAGAGATGCGCGCGGGAATTATTACTGCTCGTTTGTCTATGACGATGCGGAGCAGCAAGAGGACGATAGGCGCAAGACAGACAAACGGCGAAAGGAACGCCAGCCTCGCCCCTTGCGCGATGACGGCATCGTGGCCTTTGACCTGGGTATCAAGACCCTGGCAACTGGTGTCAACGACCAGGGACGGTTCTACCACATTGGCGGCTTCAAGGGCTATCGCTATTACAACAAACAGCTTGACAAGATTCGCTCGAAGCGGGACAAATGCAAGAAGAAATCGCGCCGCTATATTCATCTCTCCAACGTCTACAAGCGGGTTGCTGAGAAAAAGCGCCGCAAACAACAAGACTGTCTGCATAAAGCCTCCCATCTCATCGCTGGCACACTGGCTGAAAGGGCTGTGGTCATTGGCGATCTTTCCCAAAGGCAGATGGTCATCAAGAAGCAGGAGCACGAGGCCCCCAAAGACAGGCGCAAGCGGCAAATACGCAACCGTATGGTGTATAATGATTGGGGTCTCTATGGCTTTGTGCAAATGCTTGAGTACAAGTGTTTGCGCTTTGGGAAAGAACTGCATATCATAGACGAACGCGATACGACCAGGATGTGCCATGTGTGCAAGCGCAAGCGGAACATAACGCAGCGTATAACATCAGAAACAAGTACCTTGCTAGCGTCGGTACACCTTCGCTGGCGGGCCGCCAGTCAAGCGGCCTATTGTCTCCACCTCCGGGCGAGGGACAAGTCTCCGGTCTTTGACCGGGGGTCACTTGACGAGCTATAATAGGGTGAGCAGTTCAAATCCGTCAGCAATGTATCATCACGGTATGAATGTGTTGCAAGGAGCAGCGTGCAACCAGTAAGTCAGAAAGAAGCACAACCAAACACAGCACAAAAGGCCGAGAGACAATGGTATCGCTCAGTGGGTCAGCGCACGATCACATCCTTCATTGGCATACCGGTTGTCCTCGCCCTTGTCTGGTTTGGCGGCTGGTGGGCCTTTGCCGGAGTCACCATCGTGGCGGTATTAGGAGCCTACGAACTCCATAACATGATGCTCCACGAAGGCTATCACCCAATGATACTCATCAGCCTGGCCTTGAGCCTGCTCTTCCTGGTTGCCGCTATGGTGCCTCAAGAACGCCCGCTTTTACTAGAAATCGGCCTGGGTGTAGCCTTATTGGTCACGTTCCCCCTGCTCTTTTTCCGCAAAAAACTCGATGGAGCCATGGTCGATTGGTCGCTTACCCTGGCCATTGCCGTCTACCTGGGCTGGCCCTTGAGCCTCTTCCCAATCCTGCGCGGCTACCAGGTAGGCATCAGCACGGGCTTCTGGTGGCTCTTGACCCTCCTGCTAGGCGTCTGGGGCTTCGATACTGGCGCCTTCTTCGCCGGCCACTTCTTTGGCCGCCACAAACTCGCCCCCGGCATCAGCCCCGGCAAAACCTGGGAAGGCGTCATCGGCGGCCTGATCTTCTCCATCGCCGCCGCCATCCTCTTTGCCATGCTCCCCCTCCACATCCCCTGGTACCTGGCCCTCCTGCTTGGCATCCTCATCGGCATCGCCGCCACCCTGGGAGACCTGGCCGAATCCCTCATCAAACGCCAGACCCACGTTAAAGACAGCGGCCAGATCATCCCCGGCCACGGCGGTATCCTCGACCGTGTCGATAGCCTGCTCTTCGCCGTGATCGTGGTCTATTTCTTCGCGCAGTTTGTGGGCAAGCTTTAATTGAGGACCGATCAAATCGATCTGCTTGAAGAACACCTGCTCACCATTTATGGTAGAACTGGAATAAATGTCGGATTGCGCTCTTGAAGCATGTCCTCCATGCGGACTCGAATCGCTTCTTTCGTTTCTGGATGCGTCAGGATGTAAAAGGTTTCGTCACGTATGGCCTGGAAGGCAATATCGGCTACCTGCTCTGGAGACATCCCGGCCTCCACAGCTTGAAGCATGAATTGTATGAGCGCCACGCTTTCGGGACCCATTTTCACTTCAGCTGGATCATTCTGTAGTCTGGCTGGGCGATTGCGGGCCGCGTCCATAATGCGTGTGTTCACAAAGCCTGGACAGAGGACAGAAGTCTTGATTTTGGCTCCTCGAAGTGCCAGTTCGTGGTACAGTGTCTCAGAAAGGGTGACGACCCCATATTTGGTCACTTTGTAAATGCCCAGACCGGGGCCGGATGTTAATCCCGCTATCGACGCGGTGTTGACAATGTGACCTTCAGTATCCTGCGCGAGCATGCGTGGCACAAAGGCGCGAATGCCATGGATGACCCCCCACAGGTTGACATCCATCGTCCATTCCCAATCAGCCAGAGTGCTTTCCCAGATGATGGTCCCCGCGCCTACACCTGCGTTGTTGAAGAGCAGGTGAACGGCCCCGTAGGTATCGAATGCCTTCTGTGCCAGCGCTTCTACATCCCCGGCTTTTGAAACGTCTGTCTGAACAGCCAGAACGGATGCACCTTCATCCCTCAATTCCTGGCTGGCTTGCATGAGAGTCTGCTCATTAATGCCGGCGAGCACGACCCTCATTCCTTCTTGTGCGCACCGCTCGGCAAGTGCGCGGCCTATTCCGCTGGCTGCACCTGTGACGACGGCCACTTTTCCCTGGAACTCTTTCATATTAATAATCTCCTTGTTCAGAACCTTTCTGCAGGAATTTCCTGCACATATTGAATAGTGAGAACCAGTATGAAGACGAGGGCAGGCCGACTTTTTTCGCTACAGATTTCCAACTCCATTACGCGGACATTCACCAAATGCTGTCCTGCTGGCCGAGCGCGTGGGTCTCAAAGGTGAGCTCCCCTCGCGTGATATGAACTCCATTGCATGTGTTGGTATAGAAAAAACGACCCATCCCAACGTCTAGATGAGTGAAAGAATGGAATCTTTCCTGCTTGACTGGCTCGCGGCATCAATTCGAGGGAACACACGCGATAGCATTCCGGCTGGACACCTCCGATCCGACAGACGTATACGTCATGCACCAGCCGGGATTATGAGGAACATATCATGACAACGCACATCGAGACAAACAGACACACGACAAAAACATTTCGCTACCTTCGCGGGTACCCGCTTATCGGGAACTTGCCCGACTTTCGCAAAGACCGTCTGAGCCTCCTGCAGCGCATGGCGCGCGAAGGTGACGTCTGCGGCATGCACTTTGGCCCGTTCTCCGGCATCCTATTCAACACACCAGAACAGGTGCGCAGCATTCTGGTCGACCATGCCTATGATTTCGACAAAGGCGTGGCCGTCCATAAACTCTTACGTCCCCTCTTCGGTGATGGCATCTTCAGTAGCGAGGGCGATTTCCACCGTCACCAGCGCAAGCTCATGTCCCCCCCTTTCCAACCGCGTCATATTGCCAGCTATGCCGACCTCATGGGATACTACGGCGAGCAGATTCAGCAGACCTGGCCTGATGGGAGCGTCATTGATGTCAATCGGCAGATGACCAATCTCACCATGAGCATCATCGGCAAAGCGCTCTTTGACGCCGACATCTTCACCGAAACCGACGAACTGGGCGCGGCCATGACCGTCGTCATGGAGTATGCTACGCAGGCATCCTCGACGCTCTTGCCGGCGCCCTACCGTTGGCAGACGCCGCGCAATCGTCGCACCCACAAGGCTGTGCAGGTGTTGCGCACTCGCATTGGACGCTTCATTGACGAGCGGCGCAACCACCCGGCAGAGCGCAACGACTTCCTCTCCATCCTCCTGCGGGCCAGAGACGAAGATGGCCACCCCATGAGCGACGAGCAGGTGATGGCCGAGTGCCTGACCCTCTTTTTAGCAGGGCATGAAACCACCGCCACTGCCCTCTCCTGGACCTGGTACCTGCTCTGCCAGCATCAGGAGAGCTATCGACAGGTCCAACAAGAAGTCGATCGCGTTTTGCAGGGCCGCACACCCACCTCTGCCGACCTGGCTCGTTTGCCCTACTGCCTGCAGGTCTTCAAGGAAGCCATGCGGCTTTACCCACCTGCGTACGCTTTCGCCAGGCAGGCGCTGCGCGAGGTCGAGATTGACGGGTACCGCGTCCCCAAAGGCTATGTCGTCCTGCTCGCTCCCTACACCCTGCACCGTCGCGAGGCCGCCTTCCCGGAACCGGAGACATTTGATCCCGAGCGCTTCACACCCGAAAGGGAAAAACATCTGCCCCGATACGCGTACCTGCCATTCGGCGCAGGCCCGCGCATCTGCCTTGGGATGTACTTTGCCATGATGGAGGGCCATCTATTGCTCGCCACCCTCGCCCAGCGCATCAGCTTTGCCCTGGTTCCTGGCCAGACCATCGAACCAGATTCAGTCCATCACGTGGCATTGCGACCCGCCGGGGCAGTACATGTCACAG
>VBFM01000007.1:4413-5480 GCA_005882595.1 Chloroflexota bacterium | reverse complement strand
AGCTTGCGGATGCAGCGACAGAAAGCATGGAAGAGGTCCTCTCAGGTGCATATAATGACTGGATCAAAACTCAGACAGATCCCCCCCGTTTTCTTTGCTTTCAGCCAGCTTATGTTCTAGAAGATATAATCAGCTGTGACGTTCCGGTGTTTTACCATCAACTGAACACGTCCGATGTTATGGACTCGTGGGGTAGGACGATCATGATTCCTGACGCCATTGGCATCAAAGGAGTGAAAAAACCAGTAAAAAACATTTTGGGACGTAATACCTACTTTTCCCATCCCCCACTCGTTGACGTGCACAACGTGCGGTTAACTGCCAATTCATCGCCCGACAAGGTCAAAGAGCTGTTAAACGAGATGTACTCTCGGATCGAGTTAGCCAAAGATGTCAAACAGTATAAAGACTTACTTCAGCTAGGGGTAGTGGACGAGCAATGACATACACGCTAAAGTAACTTGCAGAATATCTTGAGTCATCCCCGTATTTTGAACTGCTAGCGCCGGTGTGTCTCAATATTGTCTGTTTCGCGCTGCGGGGTGCGGATGCAGCGCAGCGCGATCACTTCCTGGAGGCGCTCAAGGAGGATGGACGGGTCTTGCTCACCCCCACCTTCTTCGCCGGAAAGCCTGCCATGCGCGCGGCATTTGTCAACTGGTCAACGAGTGAGCAGGATATTCCGCTTATTCTCAATGCCTTGGAGCAGTGTGCCAGATAGGACAAGAGCATGAGCCGGCAAGCTAGACACGTCTCTGGCAGACATAGATCATCGAGGGTGAAGAGGCGGTCAGAGGCTCTTGCTGCCAATTGCCGTAACACGAGCGGATCTGAAACCCATTGTAGAAGAGTAAGGCTTCCATCTCTTGAGGAAAAACATAGCGCAGGGCCGTGTGAAGCGTCTTTTCCTCTTGTTGGCCTCTCGGATGGAGAAACGTGAGATGGCGGGCGTAGTGCTGGATTTGAGTCATGGGATCGTAGTGTTGCTGCTCCGTAATCACCAGTTGTCCTCCATCAGGCGTCGTGAACTTTTCCCCTTCTGGATGGCGAAGTTCGAAGAGATTGCA
>VBFM01000007.1:569-4365 GCA_005882595.1 Chloroflexota bacterium | reverse complement strand
TGCACGCGAGCCAGCATCGCTTCCTGGTCCACTCGCGTCAGAAAGAATTGAAAGACATTTTCCAGCATGTAAATGAATGAAAACTGCTTCTGGAGATGGAACGTGCGCGCATCAGCCACCACCCACTCAATAGAAACGGCTTGCTGCGCCGCCTTCTGGCGCGCTCGCGCAATCATTTCTGGCGTGATATCCACACCCGTAACCTGATAGCCAAGCTCCGCCATGCGAAGGGCCATACGTCCCGTTCCACACGCCAGGTCCAGCAGAGGCCCTCCAAGCGCCCGCGCCCACTGCTCGGTCAATGGATAATCGTCATAATAGCCCTCGTCTTGCAGATCAAAGGTCTGCGGATCTCGAAATTCTTCCAGATTATCATGATCAATCATCGCTGTTCCTTTTTTCAGGGCAGTATACCAGATGGGGCGCGGCTTCGCCAGATCGGCTATACTCTTCTTGTTCTCGGTATTACCCGTTGGGTTATTCGCAGGGTGAATGGTTGGGAGACATATCCTGGTGGTAAGATAAAGCAAGAAAAGAAGATAGAAAAATCTCCTGGGGAAAGACCAACATGATAGACCTACAGAGGCTCTTTGATGTGCGAGGCTTGACCGCTGTAATCACAGGCGGAACCGGTGTGCTTGGTACTGAAATGGCCCTTGCTCTGGCAAGGGCAGGTGTGCGTGTTGCTATAATTAGCCGCCATTCCACATCGTCGGCAAAGGTTGTCCAAGCAATTCAAGCGGAGCATGGTGAAGCCATTGGGATAGCGTGCGATGTACTCCAGCGCACCGATCTTGAACACGCCTGTACTGAAGTCCTGGAGACGTTCGGCCCTATCGATATTTTGATTAACGCCGCAGGCGGGAACTCCCCCCAGGCGACAACTTCCGCTGACGTGTCATTTTTTGACCTGGATATACAAGCAATTGAGAGCGTACTTGACTTAAATTTCATCGGAACGCTTCAGAGTTGTCAGGTGTTTGGAAGGAGTATGGCCGAGAGAGGACAGGGCTGTATTGTCAATGTGGCATCTATGAATGCGCTGCGTCCTTTGACCCGCATACCGGCATATAGCGCTGCGAAGGCCGCGGTAGCAAATTTCACCCAATGGCTGGCCGTTCACATGGCACAGGAATATCGCGCTCAAATTCGGGTGAATGCAATCGCCCCTGGCTTCATTTTGACAGAACAAAACCGCTTTTTGCTTACCGATGCTCAGAGCGGAGCTATGACCCCGCGTGGGCAGGCAATTCTCGATCATACACCGATGAGACGATTAGGCGCACCAGAAGATTTGGTAGGGACGCTGTTGTGGCTGGTCAGTCCGGCATCGGCTTTCGTCACAGGAACTGTAATCCCCATAGATGGCGGCTTCTCCGCCTATAGTGGCGTCTAGTTTATCTTTCCGAACGGGATCACCCTGGCCTGTTTCCCCAGTATAAAAGAGTGAATTTGAATATGGATGAGAACCAAATACGTACCGTCTTGTTACAAGTAGTGAGTGAACTTAGTCATTCTGGATCGGGTTTCCAGCAAGGGGTTATTCTGCAACGAGCGGGGCAAAGACTTGGCATACATATTGGTAGAATTGAGGATCAGCAAGCATTACTCACTATGTGGCATGATCTTTTCCGAAATGGTCAACTTGCATGGGGATATGACATTGGCAATCCTAATCCCCCCTTTTGCCATTTGACCGAAACAGGGCGAAATACTCTCAGAAATCTGAGCCGAGACCCGGCTAATCCGGATGGATATATGCAGTATCTCAGTAATCAGGGATCACTAGACCCCATAGCTGAGTCGTATATTAGAGAGGCGTTGCAAACATATAATAATAACTGCTACAAGGCAACGGCGGTGATGGTAGGCGTCGCTGCGGAAAGCATTGTCTTAGAATTACGAGACGTATTGGTTAATAGAATGAACAGTATCGGAAAGCAGTCGTCTCGTGATCTGAAAGGTGATCTCATAAAAAGGGTGCTTGATGCTATTGAAAAAGAACTGCAACCGTACACCACAAAAGGTGCTCCTGCGCCCATGCCAACTTCATTAGCAGAGTCTTTCTCTTCTTATTGGCCTGCCTTTACGAGTCAGATACGAACTATTAGGAATGATGCTGGACATCCTAACAATGTTGATCCCGTTACCCCAGAAACGGTTCATGCTGCACTACTTATATTTCCATTGCAGGTAAAACTCACTTTAGACCTTACCGCATGGATAAACACTTCTTGCAATTGAAGAGGCTGAGGCAAAAGGAACCGTTACTTATCCTCCTCGTGTTCTGTCAAAATACTCATGAACATGCTGTCCACTGCCCCTCTCATCCTTCCCACCTTCTGGTTCCCAAACTTGCTGGTCATGTCGCTTGCCTTTTGCCTTGAGCTCAGGTATACTTCTTGAAGAAACTCACCTGTCGTTGTGTCCTTGACACTGGTTGACCTGCATCGTTCTGACCTTTTGTAGAAGTGACCCCAGCGCACCGACAGCGAGTTCACACACTTCATGAAGGAGTTGCGTGGGCTCTGAGCAGAGACACCTGAAGGGCCAGAGACCACTGTAGTGATCATATCTTCGTGGTCGTTGATCGCGTCCCTGAGAGCAGGCTTGTCGTGGCTTGGAAAGGAGAGGCAGCGATCACTTTTGGACGGAAAACCTCCACAGAGATAGTAGGAGGAAAAAGAGGTATCCCAAATACCATGCTCACTTTGAGAAAGGAAGTGAACCAATGGCAACATTACTTTCCCTTGTCAAGACACGTATTTTCTCTGTTCTCGTATGCTGTACCCTTTTGACGGGGGCGTTCACTGCCGTGGAGCTCGCAGCCGTTCCTACGGTTTCGGCCGCTGCTCCCCCCTCCATTAGCGTCTCCCCCCATAAGGTCACCTCGGCGAATTGTAGCAACGTGACGGTGAGTGGGGAGAACTTTGTGGGTGGCGGCAACGTCGCGAGCCTGTATGTCGATGGAACTTTCCAAGGTGCCGCAGATGTCGCTCCAGACGGCACATTTAGCATTGTTTTCAATGCCTGCTCCCTTGCGTCTGGCAAACACACGGCCGTGGTTGATTCCTCCCCTAATGGCTTGTCCGCCACGAAAACTTTCCTGGTCAAATAAATCAGCAGCCGAGACACCTACCTAGGGGCTAGAGCAAGGCGTGAGTGAGTCAGAGGGCTCACTCACGCCTTGTGACAAGGATGTGGAGCCGGGAACGCGGAGAGACGTTGCACACGGTGTGTGCTGCTTTCATCCGAACGGGGGCGTTCTTGGAAACAGCGTGCACCACGAAACATGGTCGCGAGAGAGCGAAGCGCAAGCCGTGCGGGGAAATGAGTTACCTTAATGGGAACCAGGTAGTTTCTGCGGCCATACCCCACCATGCTTTCGACTTGCCCTTTTTCCCAACCGGCACCAGGGGTACAGAAATGGCTCTCAAAGAGGTAGTGGCTGCGAAACGCCACAAACGTTTTGTTTTCTGTGCGCTTCCTGCCTTTTTCCTCTCCCTTTTTCTTCATTGCCAGCTTGACGGCGGTTGCCAGGTTATCATAGCTGATGCGGGCAGGCACACCGCCAAAGAAGTTGAATGCTTGCACATGGGCGTACAAAAAGCTTTCCTGGTTTTGCGAAGGAAAGGTCATGATAAACGTTCGCCGTGAGTAGCTCAGGCGTATGACAAAAAACTGGACGGTTTGCTTGACGCCGCCGATAATTGCCACTGCCTCACCCCAATCAGCTTGCGCATCGTGTCCTGGATCGTATTCCAGGGGAAGATAGAGCTTTGGCGTGTGGTGGGTG
>VBFM01000007.1:0-548 GCA_005882595.1 Chloroflexota bacterium | reverse complement strand
GACTCAGAGCCGGTATATCCCTCAGCTTGCAGGAGTTCAAAGATTTTGTGAGAGGTGTAGCGTTGCTTGCGGGGAAGCTGTTCATTCTCTGTCAGCAGTGCTTCCACACGCAGTTGATACGGCCCAAGGACAATGGCAGAGCGGGGTTTCGTGAGATGGTAGGTTCGCGGGGAGGCATCAGAAATGGCTCGTTTAATGGTCACGCGGGAGTATCCTGCTTCCCGCGCTATCTGCCGGAGCGTCTTTTTTTCAAGGTAGTAGGCTCGGCGCATACGTTCGCGTTCATCCTCGCTTGCGATGGTATGTAGAGGGAGATACAGAATTTTATGGTTTAAATGACTTCTTCAGAACCATTGGAGCGACAGATATCGAAATCCTCAACCTAAGAGGCCAGGTGGTTCAAAAAAACAGTATTTCTTTTCGGGAAAGCCTCCGTTCAGATATACGCATGGGCATCTTTAGTCTTGTTTCTCTTGATGCAGATGTAACCAAGAATTTACAAGCGTTGAGGGCTGCGGTTCAAAAAAACGAAATTTGCGGCAGCTTTT
>VBFM01000006.1:3373-5186 GCA_005882595.1 Chloroflexota bacterium | reverse complement strand
AGAGCGCCTCTGCCTGAGGTTGTTCGACTGATCTTGCTCATTTCTCCTCGTCTTTCTTGCTTCTGAGCCATCGCTCATATGGCTCAGCTAGGTTCGTATTAGTTTAAACGTCAACAATTAGAATGAACGTGTATTGAAGAGAAGATTGGATGAACTTAGAGGCCCGTTGTATCAGCTTGCTTGCCAGACGCGGACGGTATTATCAGCGGCGGCGGAGGCGATAGATTGACCGTTGGCAGACCACGCGAGGGCCCACACGAGGCCGGTATGTCCTGTATAGGTGTAGGGGTTGCCGCCGGTGGTCGCGTCCCATACCTGTACCGTGCCATCCTTGCTCGCGGAGGCGATACGTGTGCCGTTGGGAGACCATTGCACATCTTCAATCGTGTTGGAGTGGCCTGAATAGGTGTTTATCACATTTCCTGTACTCACCTGCCATACCTGCACGGTCTTGCCATCGCCGCCAGAGGCGATGTACTGACCGTTGGGGGACCAGGCTACCGCCTGTACATGTCCACCGGCGGGATCGTGATAGGTGAGGATGTTAGCTCCCGTGTTGGCATCCCATATCTGTACCGTGCCATCCCAGCTAGCGGAGGCAATTTTGGAACTATCGGGGGACCACGCGAGCGCCCAGACTCTCTGGGTGTGCTGCTTGTATGAAGTCACCAGGCTGCCGGAGCTAGCATTCCATACCTGGGCCGTGTTGTCACTGCTTCCTGAAGCGATGTTGTTTCCATCAGGAGACCACGCAACGCTGAATACCGGGTTGGAGTGACCGGGATACTGCAAAATAGTGTTGCCGTTGGAGGCGTCCCATACCTCGATGGTGGGATTTTCGCCCCCGGAAGCGATGTACCGGCCGGAGGGAGACCATGACAACGAATACACCTGCTTCGCCTGGGCATGACGTACACTGGCTGCAAGCGTAGAGACGCTCCAGATCTGTACTGTTTTGTCATTGCTGCCAGAAGCGATGAAATGCGCATCGTTGGGCGCCCATGCTACCGTTGTCACCTGGTCAGTATGTTGTTTGAAGACAGCCAGGGTGGCGCCCAGAGTAGGAGGGGCGCTGCTTGTGCTAGTGACAGTAGGGGCAGTAGTGGGTGTGACGTTAGGAGATGGCGATGCTGGATGCGAAGTGGGCGTGGGGTTTGTGGTGGGCGTTGGTGTGGGACTGGTTGTCACACCAGGGAATTGAAAATGCTGGTACAGCAGCACTCCGGCGATGCCACTTCCTATAGCCAGACCACCAAGGCCCGGTTGAGGGGGGCGAGTTCTATCATCGGGGGGTATTTGCAGCCCCGGTTGGGATAGTGGCAGCCCCGGTTGCGATATGGGTAGCCCTGGATGTGAAATCTGGGCGGGTCGGGTGAGCGCGTCACCCGGTGAAGGCGTATGGTAGGGCGATAGAGATGATGGCGGTGGCGGCGGAGTAGGAGTGTAGGTGGAAGCAGGAATATATACAGGCGGTGGTGGTGCAAGCGGTGTTATGTAGGTGGGTGAGTCATCGGCCAGCGTACTCATCTGCGATTGGGAAATACTGGCCTGTTCCAGCGCCCTGGCAAAGGCCTGTACCGTCACGAAGCGTTTCTGCGGGTCTTTCTCTAAGGCCGTTTGCATGATATGTTCGACTTCGGGCGAGATATCGGGCAGCTTCTGGCGCAATGGTGGAGGAGGCACAAACAGGTGCTGGCTGGCGACTTCGGTAAAGGTTCCATGGAATGGCCTATCGCCGCTAAGCCATTCATAGATAACGATGCCCAGGGCGTATTGATCGCTGGCGGGCTGAGGCCTGCCCTGGAGTTGTTCA
>VBFM01000006.1:0-3046 GCA_005882595.1 Chloroflexota bacterium | reverse complement strand
ATAAAGCCTGGGAGATCGCTTCCAGACAGGCGGGTTTGCAGCACTTTAATGGCGGCCTTGGTGTTCAGATAGAGATGTTCGCCCAGGTAGACTTCGGCAAAGCCGCCTCTTCCCAGATGACGGATGAGGCGGTAGTGACCAAGCTGCTGATTTACGCGGTCTGCCATACGCACGCTCCCTTCAAGGGGCAGAGATTCCATCAAGGGATTTTACTCATCTATGAAAGGTAGCACTATTATATTCGTTTATCCGTTGATGCGCAAGGCAAGTATGCTGCAATCAACGATGCTCGGGCTGTATTAACTGCAAGACATCGGCTTCGTCCTTGCTTGCAGGTGTGTAGCCATCAGGTACTTCGTCAAGCTGCCAGACCATGCCTTCTTTCACCACGTAGCGCCATGCTAAGTCCGGGCTATTATTGAAGTCGGCAGGTATAGCTGTTTTGAGCAGGTCGAGGACGTCATCGGGTATGGGGTCTGATAATTTCAGCTTTCCCGATTGCAGCTGTTGAACATAGGTCTGGATGACTCCTTCGGGATCGTCACGGTAAATGACGCGGTGTAGATTGCTCAGGTTGCTCATAGCGGCATCGCGGAACTGGGGAACCGCCAGATCATTGAGGATGCGGATGCGCAGAGCCGCGAAAAAGCTGTATTGTACCAGCCCGCCGCAGATGAAACGGACGATATTGTTGGATCTCGAGCTGTCTTCATCCCACTTTTTGAACAGGTCGGCAGCCCCGGCTGCAGCCTCGGCAACTTGCGGAATACCGGGCAGGTGGCGCTTGGCTACACGTTCGATATAAAGGGCGGTCAGCTCGTGTACGGTATTGTGGTCATACAGGCCATTGATTTGATCGAGAGCGATGCCGCGCACATGGCGCAGATAGGCTATACCATGAACATCTTCCGGGTCATCAGGGTCATGCTTCGCTATATCGCGAGGTGTTTCCACATACCAATCTATGCGTGGGCGCTTGATGCCTACGGTGAACTGCTCGAAAGGGACGACTTCGTTACGCCAGCTCGCCACGCGGATGCCGGCTGTCATAGCTTCGACCAGGAAGGTATTGTCAAACCCTTTGGGTGGGTCGTTAGTCAGATACAGTAATGCCGAGTGGCTCCACTGGCTATTAGTGGCGATGCGGATGAGATGAGAAAAAATTTCCTTTGGATCGTGATTGACGCGCAGGACCACGTCGGAGACGCGCAAATGTGGGCCTTCGTCGTCGTGTTGTAGAAAGTAGTTGAGGGGGTCCTTTGATACGAATGTCGCACGAATTGCCATTTACTGATACTACCTTTCACTGAAAAATCAGGGTATTGATATTTTGCAATAGTATACACCAGCCCGTCACCATTTTGCTTCTATTTTCCCTTGACATCGGCCTCTGCCATCAGTATACTTGTTCGTAACCGGTACCGCAATCGGTACCGCAATCGGTTCCACTTATTTTTCCGCAAGTTTGTAAGCGAATAAAGAGGGCAAGTATGCCAGGCAAACCTACCATTGAGGATATTGCGCGGTTGGCGGGGGTATCTAAAACGACGGTCTCGCGTGTTTTGAACAATAAGCCGGATGTAGACCCTGCCACGCGAGAGCGCATTTTGCGCATCATCGAAGAGCAGAGTTTCGTTCCCAGCATCGCGGCGTCGGGGTTAGCTAGTGGGCGCCGCCAACTGATAGGCATGCTCATCCCCTCGTTTACCTGGCCGCTCATCCCCGAACTGATGCGCGGTGTGGCTGAGATGCTCGAGCAAACCTCGTACGAACTGGTGCTGTATAGCATCAACGACGCAGACCTCAAGAAGGACCGCAGTGAGGTTATCAACCGGGTGCTTGCCACGCAGTTGACGGCGGGGCTGCTGGCTGTTTTTCCAGGACCAGCCTCGCAAGATTTGACGCGCCTCTATAAGCAGGGCTTTCCCGTCGTGATTATTGATGACCAGTTGGCGCAGACGACACCCTGGGTGGGGGTGGATAATACGACGGGAGCTTATACAGCGGTGCGGCATCTCATCAAGCTTGGTCACCGGCGTATCGCGCATATTCAAGGGCCACATGAATACCTGGCCTCGCATGATCGCTATTATGGCTATCAGCAGGCCCTGCGCGAGGCGGGTATCCCACTCGATCCAGACCTGGTGCTTGAAGGTGACTTTCTCCCACCTACCGGGCGCGCATGCGCCAGCAGATTCTTCCAACTCCCAGCGGAAAAGCGCCCCACGGCTATTTTTGCCGCTACCGATCAGATGGCCTATGGTGTGCTTGCCGCGGCTGAAGAATATGGGGTCTCGATCCCGCGAGACGTAGCGCTGGTGGGGTTTGATGATGACTCGCCCTCCGCGCATGTTCATCCACCGCTCACGACTATCCGGCAACCGTATTATGAGATGGGTGAGCAAGGTCTCAAATTGCTGTTGTCGATGCTCGATTCATCTCGCGGCAATGGCACACCTGCTTTTCCTGTCAGAGGAGAAGGGGGAACACATCCCAACGCGGCCCAACCTGTTCGCATCCAACTGGCTACCAGCCTTGTAGTGCGTGCATCCTGTGGAGCGGACTACCAAATCTCTATTCCAACATCGTCCGAAAATGATGGTATTTAAGGAGGTTGCTCATGAGTTCCAATACTCGCTCACCCGGAAAGATTTCGCGGGGAGTGTACTGGATGTCTTTCCTCACGGTTCTTATCGTTGTACTGGCTGCCTGTGGCGGAAGTAATAGCACGACTACGCACACGAGGCCCGCGCACCCAAATTCGCTCACCATGTTGGCGAATCAGCAGGACGCTTATACCCAGAACTATAATCCGTATTCCCCCGGTGTGATCAGCGGCACGCAGGGCTTGATTTATGAAACACTGCTCTATGTCAACCGCCTTGATGGGAGTGTCAAGCCCTGGCTGGCTTCCAACTACCAGCTGGCGAGCGATGCGCAAAGTATCACGTTCAATTTGCGCCAGGGGGTGACCTGGTCGGATGGGCAGCCTTTCACCAGTGATGATGTGGTCTTTACGCTCAACTTGATCCTAAAAAACCCCTCT
>VBFM01000005.1:8261-10839 GCA_005882595.1 Chloroflexota bacterium | reverse complement strand
GATGGATTATGACGGTTGGGCAGATGATGGCCTGCTGGATTGGGACTATGCCCATTGCTTGCCGTACTTTCGCAAGATGGAAACGTGGGCTTTCGGAGCGAACGAATGGCGCGGCGGCGACGGACCGATGCAGATCAGCCGTTGTCGGGCAGAACACAAACTCTATGACGCATTCTTGCGTGGCGGAGAACAAGCAGGGTTCGCTCTCACGCCAGACCACAACGGATATAAACAGGAAGGGCTCCACGTTGCCCAAGCATTTATCTATAAGGGACTCCGCTGGAGTTCTGCGCGCGCGTATCTCTCTCCTGCAATCCAGCGGCCAAACCTCCATGTCATGAAAAACACCTTTGTAAAGAGGATCGTCATCGAGAATGGCGAGGCACGCGGGATCGAGATTTCTAATAACGGAAACTCGCGTGTGATCACCTCCGAAGGGGAGGTGATCCTTTGCGCTGGCGCTTTCAATACACCCAAACTGCTGATGCTCTCCGGTGTCGGAGACGCCGATGAGCTCCGCAAGCATGGTATTGATGTGGTAGCGGATGTGCGCGAGGTAGGTCGTCACCTCCAAAATCACCCTGGTGTTGATGTTCAATACACGACCAACTACGAGGATTCGCTCACTTCGAAACTGAGTGCGTTCGGGCGGGTCAAGCTGGGCGCGGATTGGATCTTGAGGAAGAAAGGCCTGGGCACAACCAACTTCTTTGAAACGGGAGCGTTCCTGCGCACCCGCGACGATGTCGCTTTCCCCAATGTGCAGTACGAATTCCTTCCGCTGGCGCGCCAGTTAATCAACGGCAAGCTTGTCCCAATCCCTGGAGTTCAATTCTGGATGGATCTTTCGCGGCCGGAGAGTCGCGGTGAAGTCACGCTGAGATCGGCAAACTCGGCAGACCCACCCTCGATCGTATTCAATCATCTGGAAGCGAGGCCCGACGTGAAGGATCTCGTCGATGGCGTTCGACTGGCGCGAACGATGATACGCCAGCCCGCTTGGGATAAATATCGTGGGCAAGAACTTCGTCCGGGTCCCGACGTGATCAGCGACGGCGATATCGAGACGTTCATTCGGCAAAGAACTGGCACTTCGTATCACCCATGCGGTACCTGCCGTATGGGCGCTGACGCGGATGCCGTCGTCGACAGCGAGGCAAGGGTGAAATCGGTGCACCGCATGCGGATCGTCGACGCATCGATCATGCCGAGAGTCGTCACCGGCAACTTGAACGCACCAGTAATGATGATGGCCGAGAAGATTTCAGACCGAATACTTGGTAAACCTTCCCTGCCGCCGTCTGATGCGCCGTACTACCGAGCAGTTTATTGAACGCGCGTGACACCCGGGATCAAGCTGCTGAAGTTCTTCTTCGACGAGGCGGGCGACCAAGTTGGAGATCAAAAAACTGGCACTTCATCTGGTGTCGGATTAAGCACTGCCATCCAGCTAGCACAGGTCGGCTTTACGGTTATTGCGACGATGCGTCATACAACGAAAGCGGGCTCGCTCCAGATACGAGCGCGGGAAGCGGATGTGAAGGTCGAGGTACGCCAGTTAGATGTGCAGGATGATGCCTCCGTGGCTAACTGCGTACAGGAAGTGCTCAAAAGCTATGAACGGATTGATCTGCTGGTGAATAACGCGGGAGCTGGGTATCTCGGGTCTCTTGAGCAAACTTCCATAGAGGATCTCCGGCGCACTATGGAGACCAACTTCTTCGGTGCCTGGCGTGTTACCCGAGCTATCCTGCCCTCGATGCGCGCCGCCCGCTCGGGGCGCATTATCACAGTGACCAGCATCGGAGGTCTTGTTGGCCAGCCGTTTAATGACGCCTATTGCGCGGCCAAGTTCGCGGTCGAAGGCTTTATGGAGAGTCTGGCCCCTGTTGCTAAACGCCTGGGCATAGAAGTGGCGCTGATCGAGCCAGGAGCGATCAATACAGAATTTGTGGGCTCCGTCCAGGTGTCAATGGCCAGGTCAACGCAGGAGATACCCGAGGAATATGCTCCAATGTTTGAGTCCTATTTGAACATGACCCAGCAGGTTTTTGCCTCGGTTGGCCAGACGCCTGACGAAGTTGCTCAAATTATTGTCGAAGCTGCGACAACGGCCACGCCACATTTCCGCTACACAACATCTGAAGTGGTGCATGGCCTGGTCTCGCGCAAATATGTCGATCCCACTGGCGACAGCATTATCGCGCTCACTGGCGCGCGACTCCCCTGAATTCGTTGTCTGGTAAAAACTGTTCCAGGGCGTTGTTTTTCGTTCCATTCATACTCAAGGGCCCTTTACACCTCTTTGGGTCGCAGATCGACCACCCTGTTCGGCTTGAGTGTCTGATTTGGATCAAAAATGTTGCTCATGCTGTCCACGAACTCAATGGAGGTAGGCATCTGAACTGCCTCTGCAACGAGTGTCACCAGTGCTGTTTTCACGCGCTCCTGCTCACCTGACTCCACCGCAACACGGACAAGCAACGTATCGGGGGAGGACGAATCACCTTCCTGCTCCTTCGTGAAGACGATCTGGTACTCTTGAACACCCTCAACGGTGGTCAGCGCTTCCTTGTTC
>VBFM01000005.1:2894-8234 GCA_005882595.1 Chloroflexota bacterium | reverse complement strand
CGTAGCTTCCAATACCACAGAGGACTGTCCCTTTGTGTCGTTCGATCATCCGAACGGCCTCATCCAGGCTCCGATGTTGCGGGGAGCTGGGATCGGATGTGTCCGTGAGCGGACCAATCACAGAGGCACCAACCGCCATGACACCGTAGGGAAGGAGGGTGGTGAGATGCGAAAAGGGCGTACAGGCGAAACGCCTCCGGGTTGCTCAGATAGTCTTGCTTGGTGGTGACGGGCAACTTCTGCACATCCTCGATGGTCTGAAAGTCCTCTGGCGTAAGCTTGAGACCGCGAAACATCTCCTGATAGTAGGGATGCGCCCGGAAGCAGAGGGCAACCTGGTGCCGGAACCGCTGATTCTGAATCGCTTGAATCTCCTCGTGACTCCGATAGAGGAGATCGGTATGGGCCAACGGTGGTGTTTCTCGCATGCGACGGGCTCCTTTCTGGAAAGAAGTCGCTTTAACACAGGGTTGGTGCAAGAGAGCAACACACGGGAGAGCGAGCAGGCATTTCTCCTCTGATTGATGCAGGCGCTCCTTGAGGTGCTCGATGTTCTGGCCAGGCTCCTTTGCACTTCATGTCAGCTTCGCGCATATCACCCCAATAACCAACAAAAAGCGGAGTGGTTGATACGGCACTCCGCTTTTGCTGTACAGGGTATGGCAGTTATGCTGACTCTGTATATACATCGCCGCGAATGATGCGGCCCATGCCATCGTAGCGCTCAGGATTCGCGCTCGATAGGATGAAGGAGTAGATCAGCCCTACTACGATCCAGCCGATTACGAACAGGTACAAGATATTCAGCGGGAACGGGGTAGGCGCAAAGCCAAGGTTCGTAAAGTATGTACCAACACCTGGCAGAGCAGGCCCGATAAAGGAGATCAAAGGAATGATCAGCACCACTGTACTGAGAACCGGAGCGACAATGTGGGCAAACACATTAAAGCTCTCCTTATCGAAGCGTGAAGCGAAAACAGGCGAGGCAATGTTGACCATGATATAGACGACCACAAAGGCAATCGTGCCAATGATGGCCAACCAGGTATACGGCAGAATGCCATCGACCTGTGTGGTAGTCTTCCCATCAGCGATGCCAAAGCCCAGGCTTCCATCGGTCTTCTGGACTACCAGGGCGAAGAAGAGAATAAGCAACACACTGAAGAGCGACTGGGTAATGATGGCAATATTGGGGCTGCGATAGCGTGGATGAGTTTTGCCAAAGACTTTACCCAGAATACCCTCGCGTCCCATGGCGTACAGGTAACGCACCATGCCATTGTGGAAAGCCAGGCCACATGCCAGCGCGCTGGTACTGATGGCGACAATCATGAGTGCCTGCAGGAAACCACCGACATAGGTACTTGCCAGGGGATAGTAAGGAGTGGAATTGCCGGTGAGATTACCAAACTGGCTCACCGCGAATTGCCATCCATAACCGATGGTTGCTGAGTATGCCGTCCAGGTATACAGGAAGGTCAGGAAAGCGACAACCGCGAAGACTGCTACCGGAACAGCACGGCGCGGGTTGCGGGCTTCTTCACCATAGACTGCGCCAGCCTCGAAGCCAACCCATGACCAGACACCGAGCGCCATCGCGACCCCAATACCCAGGAGACCACCGGGAGCCGCAGTGAGGGTTGTCGTGTTGGTCGCGTTGACAAATGGATGCCCCGATGGAGTAGGGTTCGCGCCGGCTGTAGTAAAGGTATGCACGAAATCATGGCCGGATGCGCCACCATGGATGGTGATGACAAGATCGAGTACGAGCAGAACACCAACTTCAAGGACGAGGAAAGGGGCCATCGCGAAGACCGACCACTTCACATCGAAGTAGGAGAGCGAGAAGATAATCACTGCGCCAATCAAAGCCCAGGTCACCCAACCGCCAGGGGTATTGAAGTGTGCGTAATTCGCAAATGAACTGTTCGTGTAGGATCCAAACGCACCGAGCAGAGACGCTTCAAAGAGGGCATAACCGCCCATCATCAGCCAGCCCGCCTGAAACGCGGCGCGTCTGCCAAGACTGTGACGAACCCAGGTGTAAAAGCCCCCTGCCGAGGTCAGGCGACGTGACAAATACACAATGGAGACGCCGAGCAGCATCAGTCCGATACCAGAAAGTAAGAAGACGAGCGGTGTGGTTGCGCCTGCCTGCGACGCCATTGACGGCACGTTAAAGAGCATGGCAGAGATGGGTGCAGAACCGGCCAGACAGAAATAGAGGACACCAGGGAGACCGATGGCATTCTTATGGAGCTTATCGATATTCGCCCTGTCTACATCGATATCTCCAGCAGTTGCCGTGGATTGGATGAATTCATCCTTTGTTGCCATTTTTCACCTCCATGAACAAGACCATTAGAACAAAGATCACTGCGATTGAATGTATACAATGGATGAGACGTGGGCTAGAAGCTTCTCAACAATAACATTCACATTGATGGAAGTCAATAGAAGAATGTAATGAATTTTTCTACACAGGGCTAGACAAACTGCCTACCAAGCTGTATTCATGTCATACCTTCGAGCGAGACGGTTGTACCACTAAAGTGTGAGTCCACGCTCACTCTTAAGAGCGATGCATTGAGGAAAACTCCGTCCTATACTTTACTCAATTAGGAAGCAGGCGTTGAACTTCACCTCGCGTACTCCACGGCAGATGAAAACATTGGTTCTTGTCGTCGACACGTTGAGGAAACGTCTCCGGGAAGAAAGACAGTTGAGCGTATTATGGCACAGGCGGCATCACGACTGCCCGAAGGGGATGGGCAGCACCAGAGCGTAGGCCAGCTCGGTCCCTTGCTGTGCTGGGCCGTCGTCTTCGCCGACATCGGCTCTTCGATCTATTATGTTCCAGGCATCCTCTATGGGCGCGTCGGCAACCTGGCCGGTTTTTTTGTGCTGCTCACCATGTCCGTGTTCGTGCTGCTCACCCTCAAATACGCCGAGGTGAGCGCTCGCTTCCCTGAAGGTGGAGGGGTAGTGACGGTTGCGGCGCAGGCGATCAACTCCTGGGTCGGAGCCCTGGGCGGCATGTTCATCCTGGTCAGCTACTTTCTCACGGCCGCCATCAGCTGCCTGTCGGCAGTCCAGTACTTCAGCGTGGTGCTCCCTACAATTTACCCCTTTATCCTGGAGATCACGATCAGTGTCCTGTTGCTGCTTGGCTTGTTGAACTGGATCGGGATTAGCGAGAGCGCCAAAGTGAGCCTGGTTGGAGCCCTCATCGCCTTTGTCAGTGACCTCGCCGTCATCTGGACTGTCTTTACCCACATCCCCATTTCTGAATTCCCCTCCCTCTTCGCCAGGATGTTCGCGCACGCGTCGCTCACCCCCAGCTCGATCCTGGTCGGCTTCGCCGGTTCATTTCTGGCGTTCTCCGGCCTGGAGAGCATCTCGCAACTCTCGCCCTCGATGAAGGCGCCCCGCAAGAAGATTATCAGCATAGCGCTGCTGCTGGTGGTCATCACGATTGGCGTGACCAGCCCGCTGCTGACGATCCTGGCAACCCTGCTGCAACAAGATGCGGCGGCCGATCCCGTGCTTGCCACGCAGCTGCTCTCGTTGCTGGGTGGGCACTGGGGGAACCTCGTTTTGCAGACGGAGGTGGCGATCAGCGCCAGCTTGATCCTGGCCTTCGCCAGCAATACCGCACTGATTGGCGCGTACCATGTATTTTATGGAGTTCTTCCCCGAATTTATCCTGAAGCGCAACCGGTTCCGCGGGACACCGCACTGGTCGATCGCGTTGGCGACGGGCATTCCCATTGCTGTGCTGCTGCTTGTGCGCGGCGAGATCAATATCCTGGGCGATATGTACGCATTCGGGCTGCTGGGAGCCTTTACCGTGACGTGTGTCGGACTGGATATTATCCGGTACCGTGAACGTAAGGCAGTACTGGCTGACTTCCTTGCTGACAGGCTCGAACATCATGAGCACAATGGACAAAGCTCTGGCGAATGGAACAGCCAGTTCCGGAACTCATTTCTTTCCAACCATCTATCTTCCTTGTCCCGCTTCAATGGGTACAGAGCCTCGGGAGACGCCTCTGGGAAAAGGTGGGCGCTGGCTGACGCTGTTGCACGGTGGGGAACTGGCCTGTGGAAACGGCTCGATTTCTGGCTGGGGGTGCTGACCACACTATTGGTTGTGCTGGCCTGGTCGATCAGCATCGTCTCCCAACCGCTGGCGACCGCCTTTGGCTGTTCGGTCGCATTTGCCGGAATGGCCGTCGCCTACGTCAACTATAGACGGGGCCGTGCGCCCGTGGTAATCCCTTATCTGGATAGGCGCATGCCCGACGCGCTGCTCGCAGTGCTTGCTGCCGGTGATGCACACAATGACGCCGTGATCGACTCGGCTATCAACCATGCACGTGGGAAGCCGGTGGTGTTTCTGTACCTTGCTGAGCCGAAAACGGAGCGCGTCCCCCGGTTGTTCGAAGTGGTGGATCCCTACCTGGAAGACGAGCCCGCCAAAACCACCTTGAAGCAGGCAGCGCTGTTGGCACGCAAGGCCGGGCTGGTCTCCCGCTTTGTCTACCGGCCACAAGCGCCAGGATCAGCCGGGCGTATCTGGCAGACCGTTCACCCGCGCGACGTGGTGCTCACCGCCGAGCGCGCGGCGCAGGTCGAGGAGATCAACCCCGACCGCATCCGCTACGAACTCACCCCGCACGGGAAAATCGCACACCTGCTCAAGAGCTGGTGAGATGACTGGCTTGGTGAGAAGCACTCCTGCCTCCTCTCACCTGTTGAACCAGCCAGAGAGCCACCTCAACCTGGGGAAACCGCCCTCATTGGAGGGCAAAGGGGCGATGTACAAGGGAAGGCTGTGGTCCTCGAGGAGCTGCTTGACCTCACCCGTTGCGAGCAGCACCCCTGCTCCACGATGCACAAAGAGCAGAATGCCAGCACACTCCATTTCCTGGGCGAGCGCGCGGATACTGCGCGCGGGATGGTGGGTGTACAGTTCAATGCGCACAATGGGCACGGCCTGTCTTGCCGCTTTGTGCTGCACAAATTCCAAAAAATCCTTTGACTGCTGGATCGCTTCCAGACGTGGCTTTCGCGTGCCCGGCGTCTCTGGAAGGCTGATCAGTGACAGGACCACCAGCGTGGAATGGAAGCGCTGTGCGAACGCAAGCGCGTAGGTAATAGCGGAGACATCTATCCCGTGAGTGAACGGCAATAGCAGATTGGTCATAACCGCCACCGTGTCAAAAGGAGCGTCTCGCCCGGTGTTATTGGCGCGGTCGGTTCGCTCGCATCCATAGTGGTCCTCCATTCAAGTGCGGATTCTTTCGATGAGCTCAAGCGGGACAGCTCTCTTCTTAC
>VBFM01000005.1:0-2818 GCA_005882595.1 Chloroflexota bacterium | reverse complement strand
TGGCAGCAGAGGATACCATCACTCGCTAATCGCTCAAGGGCATGGGCAGCCGCCTCTACCTCTTTGATCCCGACTGTTCTCCCGGGTGGGGTAAATACCTGGGCCACATCGCAAGCCGTGAAGACGAGCAGGGAACCGGGATGCTCGCGCAGGGAGCGCGTGACGGCTTCCTTATACCAGGCCACCAGGCTCCAGGTACGCGGCGTGCGGGGCGGGACAACCAGTGTGACGGGACACGGGGCAAGTCGCATGACGCGACGTGAGGTACTTCCGACCAAGACGCGCCGTATCCTTTGTCCAAGGGTGTTTCCACGGCTCCCAAGCACAATCCTGTCAACACCCAGTTCCCTCGCGACCTTCACGATTTCGTCTGCGGGGGAACCCTTGCGCTGCAGCCACTCTATCCGTTCGGGGGCAATCCCCCGCTGCTGTAAAGCAGTACGCACCTTCCACAGGACGCGCTCCGCCTGCAGGCGTTGCTGGGGAGCCGGGGAAAAGGTGCGAATGCTCGTCATCGACTTTCCCCACACAGGCGAGGCGTCAGAGGGGACGGGGATGACGTGGAGCAGGACCAGACGAGTGTCCTGTGGCGACTGATCGAGGAGTTCGCTTGCCACACGCAGAGCGAGCTGCGCGGGAGGGGAGAGGCCCGTATCAACTCCTAGCAAAATGCGCTTGTTCGTAGCCATTTCAGTTGTCGGCCACTCCTTCGAGGCACCTGCGCAACCTATGGGCTGACCAGGTCAGGATGTGAATGATTGCCAGGAAGACAATTGGACTGCCAGGGCGACCGCGAGGGCAGAGAGGTACGCCCGTACAAGACACGGTGACGTGTTACACGGACAACTTGGTATTGTACGGGCGATCCTCGCGGTCGCCCTGGCAATCATTCACAGACCCTGGCGGCTCAGGTGCTCTCTGTGGCGTTTGTGCGCCACGCTGTGATACACTGGTAGCGAGTAAACCGATTCCGGGTACTATTCCTCATGCGTGTACGCGCTCGGTTCTCTCCGTGCTTTACTATTGAGACAAGTATACTATTGAGTGTTTCTCAGCACATCGCCCAGGCGGGTGAACGGGGCTTACCACTTTGGTGGTAGGACCCTCTCACTCGAAAGGAGGAGGGTCGATGGCGATTCGTGTGTTGATTGCCGACGATCACAGTGTCGTGCGCGAGGGGCTGCGCAGGTTTCTGGGACGTGATCCTGAACTGACCGTGGTGGGTGAGGCGTCTGATGGGGCCGAAGCGGTCGAACTCGCGCGACAGCTGCACCCAGATGTCGTGCTGATGGATCTGCTCATGCCTGTAATGGACGGGATTGCGGCCACCGCAGCCATTCGCAAGGAACTGCTGGAGACGGAGGTCGTCGCCCTGACGAGCGTGTTAGAAAGTACTGCCGTGATCGGTGCGGTGAGGGCGGGGGCGATTGGCTACCTGCTCAAGGACATACAAGCTTCCGAACTGCGGAGAGCCATTAAAGCAGCCGCGGCTGGGCAGGTCCAACTGACTCCACAGGCCTCAGCCTATTTGATGCGCGAAGTACGGACACCCGAGGCGATAGAGGCATTGACCGAGCGTGAGAGGGAGGTGCTGCGCCTCCTGGTCCAGGGGCACTCGAACAAGGAAATCGGACGAGACCTGCAGATTGCTGAGGACACCGTGAAGACCCATGTCAAGCATATTATGGCAAAGTTGGGCGTGCAGAGCCGCACCCAGGCGGTGCTCTACGCGATGCGTTTTGGACTGGTCTCAACCCAACAAGGAAAGCAGCCCAAGTGATGCTGTCACAGGCGCGTGACAGGTGGGTGAACTTCTCTCCTACGGCATAGGCCATCTTGACGCGTGTACTGCTGAGGTGAGATAAGCAGAGGAAGAGGCGATGAAGCAAGCTGAACGTAGCTCTTCGCGACAAGCCGTAGCGAAGCAGCATTGGAGGCGCTACGCAGGCGACAGCGCGCTAGCCATGGTGGGAGTATCCCTCATTACCAGCGTGATCGCTGTCGCGCAACTCTACCCGAGAATTCCTACCATCGCCTTTGTGTATCTCCTTCTGGTTTTAACATTGGCCAGTACACGAGGACTCTACGCAGCTATCCTGACCTCGCTGCTGGCCTTTCTCTGCTTTGATTTCTTCTTCTTCCCCCCGCCGTATACCTTTCTCGTCACCAAAGTGGAAGACCTGTTTACGCTAGTGGTCTTCCTGACGACTGCCGTCATCACCGGCCAGCTCGCATCCGCGTTGCGACGGAGAGCTGAGCAGGCCAGAAGCCGGGAGCGCGAATTACGCATCCTCTATGAACAGGCACAGGAACTCGTGTCGCTTCAGGAGCGACAACGCCTGGCCCGCGAATTACACGACTCCGTCTCACAGGTTCTCTACTGCATTGGGCTTGAGGCGCATACGGCACGAGAGTCTCTTGAGATGGAGAGCGACCCTGAACAGGCGATAGCATCGATCGACTATGTACTGGCGCTCGCCGGAGCCGGTCTCGCAGAAATGCGCGCCCTCATCTTCGAACTCCGTCCGGAGTCACTGGAAATAGAGGGACTGGTGGCGGCACTCACCAAGCAAGTGGCTGTCTTGCGTGCCCGTTACAACCTGACTGTGGAAGCGGACCTGGGAGAGGAACCCCATATCCCCATAGAAATGAAACACGCACTGTACCGCATTGCCCAGGAGGCACTCCATAACATCGTCAAGCACGCCCGCGCCAGCATGGTTATCCTACGGCTGGCAGGAGAGGCCAACGAGATCATCCTGGAGGTGCGTGATAACGGGAGGGGCTTTGACCCGGCTGGCTCTTTTCCAGGACACCT
>VBFM01000004.1:5837-6386 GCA_005882595.1 Chloroflexota bacterium | reverse complement strand
CAACCAAACCACAGAATCAAGCCGCCAACCGCGCCGATGACCAGGTCATGGGCAGGCGGAGGACCACCGCCGTCACGCTTGAAGATGCGCCCTAGACGCGGGCCAAGCGCGATCGCACCAGCCAGCGAGATGGCGCCACCAATACTATGCACCACCGTTGAGCCAGCAAAATCGTGGAAATTCATCAGAGCGAGCCAACCATCTGGCCCCCATGTCCAGTGTCCAATGATCGGATAAATGAAGCCGGTCACACCAATGCTATAGAAGATGTCACCCCAAAAACCGCAGCGTCCGATCATGGCACCAGATGTAATGGTCGAAGCAGTATCGGCAAACGCGAACTGGAAGACCCAGAAGGCCAGCGTCGGAATACCAGTCGCCAGATAAGTTGGGCTTAGCCCCATTAAGAAGAAGCCTTGCGTGCCGATTACGGGTGTGCCTGGCTCGAACATGAAGGCGAACCCCCAGGCCCAGAACAAGATGCCGCAGATGCAGGTGTCAGCAATGCCTTCCACCAGGATATTGACAGATTCGCGCGAACGAGCGAAT
>VBFM01000004.1:4179-5791 GCA_005882595.1 Chloroflexota bacterium | reverse complement strand
AGCCGCAACCAACGTCCAGACGGTGTTCACGGCGTTAATCGTCGGCATATCAACAGACGCACTTCGATTCATCGCATGGACCACGGATGGGAGGAAGACCCACATGGCGACGAGCACGAGAGCGAGGCCTATCAGTTTCCCTCCCATAAAGAGGGCAACATTTCGCCTGATGAGAGGGTCGCGCATGTTTGTACGAATGCGCGTCCAGGCGATGCCAAGAAGTTTAACCATAAAGCGTTAAGCCCTTTCAGCTAAAAATGAACCAACGGGAGCCAGTCAAAGCTCATCAATGATGAGGAACAATCGCTCCCTTCACAGATGTAGTACATGTTGGTCTGGTTGCCCTGACGGTAGGACGGGGACAAGCTTCTCATCATCGATTGCAGGCGGTACATTGAGGCATCATCATTGATGTATCGGTTACTTTCTCTTGGTGAAAGTATAAAGCCTTCAACTTCTTTGACGATAGAGGCAATGTATCACAAATTCCGTTATGCAATCTGTGCATTGTGCACAGATACCATCGATTTTCTGACTAAATATTGATGGTGACTCCCATATTATTGAGGTTATATTGATATATGAGAACCATATCTTTAGGATTTATTGATCTTTGGCCTGTTTAGATTGGACAGTTTGCACAATAGCGCCTTCGAGGTAAAAGTGAAGGGGCCCAATTTTACGTGAGTGAATACGAGTGGTACCAATAAATAGAGCCAGTATGTTATAATCTTTTCGTGATTATTTAGTTACCTGCAATCCAGATAGACTGGTTCATTCTATGGCCTCGCGTCAACTTGTACGCGCAGATTATCCGCTGCGTTGCCATAAACAAGTTCGTTCTGCATTACCGGCGCAAATGAAAGCGCTGGTTTTCATGCTCTGTTTGCTCGCGTTTGTTGTAGCGGGTTGCGCCCAATCGCTTGAGGGAGCGGCGGGGCATAGCACTGTTCCGGCAGCGAAGCAAAAGGATGGCGCGCCGATTACGTACGTGGCAATCGGTGCGTCCGATACGTTTGGTATTGGTACAGAGGCTCCCTATAGCGAGAACTGGCCAACCGATCTTGTTGCTTTGCTTGGTGCCGGGCATATTCACCTGATCAACCTGGGGATTCCATCGATTCTCATTCACGACGCGCTGAGCCTGGAATTACCCGTGGCGGTTGATGCTCATCCCGATCTTGTCACCATCTGGTTGGGGATCAACGACATCGCCTATCACGTGCCGGTCAACAACTACGCACGCGATCTTGACACGCTATTGAGTCGTCTACAAGCGAGTTCGCCGCATGTGCGAATCGCTATCGCGAACATTCCAGACCTGATGCTCCTCCGCTATTTCGCGACGTTCGACCAGCAGATGCTGCGCCAACAAATCCAGGAGTACAATACGGCGATTACCAATAGTGTGCAGCGGCATCATGTGATTCTGGTTGATCTTACACAGCAAGGGTACAACCTGCAAAATCATCCCGAATATATCAGCGATGATGGGCTGCACCTGACCGATCCTGGTTATCAGCAACTGGCGAAGTTATTTTATGACGCGTTGAAAATGACATCCACCAGGGCGACCGTAAGGATCGCGCTGGATGGTTAGCTCTATAGGATC
>VBFM01000004.1:3533-4111 GCA_005882595.1 Chloroflexota bacterium | reverse complement strand
GCGTGTTATTGCTGGCTATTTTCAATGTCATTTTTTTCAAGATCGGTGTGCGCAATATTCCACGCCGCCGCACGCAAATGCTGTTGATTATCTTTGCGCTCATGCTTTCCACCACGCTGCTGACCAGTGTGCTGGCGACGGGGGATGTGATTACCTCGGCGGCGCAGAGTGTGGCTGTCTACAACCTGGGCGGGGTGGACGAGACGATTACGGGTGGGGGCAGCGGCCCGTTGGGAAGTTTCGATGATCGTGTTTACTTCCAGGTTCATGCCGCCGCTAAAAATGATGCTAATATCGCAGCTGTCGGGGCGGCGCTGGTCGAGCATGACCTGCTGCTGGCAGATGAGACCTCGCGCCAGGTGCGCTCGAAGGTGACAGCACTTGCCATAATTCCTGGCAGCGAGCAGGGCTTTGGAGGTATGCAGGATGACAGCGGGAAAGGCCATCATACCATTGCTGAACTTCAGCTTGACCAGGTGTTCCTGAATCACACGGCTGCCATACTGCTCAATGCACACGCGGGAGATACGCTCTACCTGTATTCAAAACGCTGGCCTGGCAAACGTTTTGTGCTGTCT
>VBFM01000004.1:0-3511 GCA_005882595.1 Chloroflexota bacterium | reverse complement strand
AGAACAAAACCTTCCTGCAATTCGAAGGGTATCGCGATGCTATCTCTGAAGTGTTTATCTCGCTGCACAACAACATCGACACCAACGGCGTTGACCTTTCGGAGAGGGCAGAAAATGCCATCCGGGACTATATTCCTGCTGGCGCGTCCATCCACGAGGTACAAGAGCAGGGGGTGCATGCATCGCAGCAGGCGGATGACATTTTTTCGCGCATCTTTTCGCTCTTCGCGCTGTTCGCGCTGGCAATCGGGCTGCTGCTCATTTTCTTGATCTTCGTGCTGCTGGCGGCGGAACGACGCGCTGAAATGGGCATGGCGCGGGCCATCGGCGTGCAGAGACGGCATCTTATATTGATGTATCTCTTCGAGGGGACGGTGTACGATCTGCTCTCCTCGTTCGTTGGGCTGCTCATCGGCGTAGGAGTCGGGACGCTATTGGTGCTGTTCCTGGAACCCATCCTGGAGCGTTTTAACTTTCCACTCAAACTCGTTTTTCAGCCGCGCAGCCTGATCCTCGCCTATTGTCTGGGCGTGATCTTTACCTTCTTTTCAGTAGGTGTTTCCGCCTGGCTTGTCAGTCGCATGACTGTGGTAGACGCGCTGCGCAACCTGCCAGAGTCCGAGCGGCCCACTCTGTCGCTGCTTGATCTGCTGGTGCGCCTGTTCAGCTTAGTGCGGCGTGCTGTGGCAGCACACAACATACGGCGCCTACTCTTCGAGCAGCTGCCCGATACCATCATCGGATTCATTGCCACTCTCTCGCGGCTCGGCATTCTACCCCTGGCAGCCGGTTACGGGTTGATGCGCTTCGGTATTACGCAATCGTTGATCGCGCCTTTCTCACTGGGCCTGTCATTGATGGTGATCGGCGCCGCGTTACTGGTGAAGGCGGGAGTGGAATGGGCACTGGTAAAGTTGGGCAGGCCGCGTTGGAGGCAGGGAGTGCGGCGCATGTTCGCGGCGGTGGTGGGACTGTCGATCGTGGCGTACTGGGCGCTGCCATTCGACGCGCTGGCGCGCCTGGGCCTGCCGCGTTTTCAGGGAGGGATCGAGGTTTTCTTTATCGCGGGGGCGATGATGGTGCTGGGAGCAGCGTGGGCGCTGGTGGCGAACGCGGAATTGCTGCTCAAGCCGCTCACCGCGCTCTTCACGAGACTGCCGGGATTACAGTTCATGACGCGCCTGGCCTCGGCCTATCCCCTGCACCATCGTTTCCGCACCGGTCTCAGCATCGTGATGTTCAGCCTGGTAATTTTCGCCATGACGGTGATGGCGGTGATTACCAATGCCATGCAGAACAACTATACCGATATCAACTTCCAGACAGGGGGATACGATATCCAGGCGGTGGCCTATTTCAAGGGTATTCCCGATATACGCTCGGCGCTGCAACAACACGGCATCGATCCCAACGCCTTTTCAGCGATTGGCACACAAACGTCAACGGCGGTAGGCGTTATTCAGACGGACGCGCAAGCTCCGGCGTGGCATATCTATCCCGCGCAGGTGGTAAGCGGCGGGTTCTTACAGGGCTATGGGCTGCACCTGACCGCGCGTGCGAATGGGTTTGACAGCGATAACGCGGTCTGGCAGGCGCTGCAATCGCATCCCAATTACGCGCTGATCGATAATACCGCGCTGCCGTACCGTCCCAATAGCTTGCCGCCGGTTTTTGACCCGAACTCGCCCTCGGCCAGCAACGCGGGTGTCCCTAACTATCCGCCTGGCTACGATCCGTACTTCACCTATTCGGTGAGTGGCATCTACCAGGGTGATACGACGTTTACGCCTCAGCCGGTATGGGTGGCCGGTTTCCAGCAGGTGACAGGATTTCAGGAATTATCTGCCCTAAAATTGACGATAATCGGTGTGGTGGATAACAGCGATAGCTCGCATTTCGGCCTGTATATCTCACGCGCTGCCTATCACAACTTCCAGATTGATCCGACTACCCCTGAGGCAGAGACGTACTACTTCAAGGTGGCTCCCGGCCAGGATAAACGTGTGCTGGCGCTGGCGCTCGGCTCGGCGTTTCTCGATAATGGGCTGGAATCGACGGTGCTGGAAGATGCGATCTGGAGTGTGCGCGGGCCGCGTATCCTGCTCAGCAATGTGCTGCTGGGCGTGGTTGGCCTGACGCTGCTGTTAGGTATCGCGGCGCTTGCCATTACGGGTACGCGCGCGGTGGTTGAACGCCGCCAGCAGATAGGGATGCTGCGCGCGCTGGGATGCCGCCGCCGCTTGATCCAGGGGGCGTTCCTCAGCGAGTCATTCTTCGTGGGGTGCACTGGTAGTGTGCTGGGGGTGATACTGGGGCTGATCCTCTCGAACAACATTTTCGCGGTCGATTTCTTCGAGCAATTTCATACGGGCCTGATCTTTTCTGTGCCATGGAATGAGTTGGAGTTGATTGTGGGTGTTGCGCTGCTGGCCTCGCTGCTGGCCGCATTGCTTCCGGCGTGGCAGGCGGGGAGGGTGACGCCCTCGGAGGCGCTGCGGGTGTAGATTTATTCATGGGGCCCCTACGCAAGATAGCGAAAATGGGGTATACTCTCACATAAGGTAGACGAAGAATCGCGATGTAGTGGGGCGGAGGTAGTTGGAAGATGCAGCGAAGAGCGCGTTTTCATAGGATACGATTGGTGGCCTATGAGCTTATTGATTTACCCCTGCTAAGTCTGCCGCCCCGCGTACCGAGTTCCATGCCCTTGAGTCCGCGATTGAGGAGGCGGGTGTTTGCGCTGAGGAAGATTCACCTGGTTCCACTCCCATCTAGCGAAAATACTCAACTACTGATATAATCGGTTTGAAGCATTTTCCCTATACGACACTTATTGCTACCGTGTGAACGAGTTTGAGGGTTCATCATTCAATTGGGAGTGTGAGCATGACCGAAAGAGAAGATCGCGTAGGTCAGCAGCTTGGGAGCTATCGTCTTGTGCGCCTGCTGGGAAAGGGCGGCTTTGCTGAAGTATATCTTGCTGAACACACCAATCGTAAGAGCATGGCTGCTGTCAAAGTGCTGCATACGCGGTTGGCCAAAGATAATTTCAAGGATTTTCTCAACGAAGCACGTTCATTCCGGCTCAAGCACCCCCATATCATACCGATTATCGACTTCGGTATGGAAGACGATTTTCCCTATCTTGTCATGGAATATGCTCCTAATGGCTCCCTTCGCCAACGTCACCCAAAGGGCAGCCGACTTCCGCTTGGGACTATCGCTGCTTACACTAAGCAAATAGCCGATGCATTACAGTATGCTCATGACGATAAGCTCATACACCGGGATATCAAACCTGAGAATATGCTGGTAGGGCGGAGCAACGAAATTCTGCTCAGCGACTTTGGCATCGCGACTATGGCGCAAAGCTCACATTACCAGAACCAGCAGGATATGGCGGGTACCATAACTTATATGGCTCCTGAACAGATACAGGGCAAGCCTCGCCCTGCAAGCGACCAGTACTCGCTGGGGATTGTAGTCTATGAATGGCTGACGGGAAAACGTC
>VBFM01000003.1:3042-5620 GCA_005882595.1 Chloroflexota bacterium | reverse complement strand
GCTCATTGAGCTACGCGGCGGTTTCTCGTATAGACCCTTCTGTCACACTGCAAGAGTACCGGCAGGACTTTAACGGACCGACCAGCTTTGCGAACCTGGAGGAGTTCTTCAAACGCGCGCCCAGGGGTACGGCCCTGATGCAGACGGAAGAACAGATACGGCTGGTCACTTTTGATGTCTTTGAACAACTCCGGCGCGACAACATACTTTACGCGGAGATACTGCTCGTGCCATTCATGCATACCAGCCAGGGACTCTCCCCAGAGAATGTGGTGGAAATCCTCGATGACGCGGTTGGAAAAGCAAGTTCAGAAACAGGTGTCGAAGGGCGCATTATCCTCAGCACCTTGCGTCATTATTCGATGCAGCAAAGCCTGGCTACGGTGAAACTGGTGGAACGCTTTCGGGGAACGCACGTCGCGGGGGTCGACCTGGGGGCCTACGAAGCAGGATTTCCCATTTACGCGCATATTCCCGCCTTCCAATACGCGGCACAGCAGGGGATTCCACGCACTGTGCATGCTGGCGAGGCACGTGGGGCAGAGAGTGTGTGGGAGACGCTGAAACACCTGCGCCCGTCACGGGTTGGACACGGTGTGCGCAGCATCGAGGACCCTGCTCTGGTCGAACACCTGCGCAAAGAACGTATCCACCTCGAAATATGCCCTACCTCGAATGTGCAGATCAATCTCTTTGAGAGCTACGCGCACCATCCCATCAATACGTTCTACGAATCCGGCGTCTCGCTGGGCGTGAATAGCGATACGCGCATGATCGCAAACGTCACGCTGACCCAGGAATACGAGAAGCTGCACGAGGCGTTCGGCTGGGGCAAGCGCCACTTCCTCCAGTGCAACCTGAATGCTATTGAGGCCGCTTTTCTGCCTGAGGATGTGCAAAAGCGGTTGGAGAAGCAGGTACGCGCGGGCTATGGAGTGTAAGGATTAGATCTGTAGGGGCGAGGGCGGCGGACGTGGGGCGGTGTGGGCCTTTATGGTCGCCCGCGGGGTGGGGGGGATCGTGTTCCCCCAACATGGAAGCCAGCTGAACAGGACGCGGGCGACCATAAAGGCCCCCCCAACCTCTCATCGTCCGCCCTCGCCCCTACGGATGCTGATGAGCTTGGTTTTAGGTTGATGCCTATTTGCCGCCTCTTGTGGGCATCAGGCGTGTGGGCCATTGTGAAGAAAAATGGGAGATGACTCTTGCCTGTTAAGCCTATACACACGCTCACCGATCGTATTATTCGCTGCATGCTGTTTGATCTCGGCGATACTCTCTGGTCACGTGGAGAGACCGCAGCGTGGGAGCGAAACGAGGATATCGCCAATCGTCGAGCGGTGGTGCTGCTGCGCGAAGGCATTGATCCCGCATATCTGCCCATGCTTGATGACTTCGCTCTTGGGCGACGCTTACGCGAGGCAATCGATCAGTACATACGCACCAGGATTCGCCGTGACCTCGAAATAGAGCCTGACGGAACACGAGCTGTCATCGAAACGCTGAGCCAATGGGGCACCCCAGAGATACACCGGGATTTTGGCACAAAAATTTTCGAGGCGTTACGTATCCGCATTCCAGAATCGCGCCCACTTTTTGATGACTCGCTTTCTACGATTATAGAGCTACATAAACGTGGCTTTTTGCTGGGGATCGTAACCAACCGTAACTGGGGTGGACCACCTTTTCTTGAAGATTTGCGCACACTCGGTCTGTATGACTACTTTCATCCAGCCGCTATCGCAATTTCAGGTGATTTAGGCCGACGCAAACCCAGCGCTGAAATCTTTCTGCACGCGCTCAACGCGCTTGAGGTCAGGCCGGAAGAGGCAGTGATGGTAGGGGACTCGCTCAGCGCGGACGTGCTGGGAGCGCAGGCTCTCGGCATTTTCGCCATCTGGAAGCCTAAACCAGAGTTGCTCAAACGGCTTCAAGCGCTTAGCCACAGAGCAGATACCGCTATCAACGCACAGCCTCCTACTGCATCAGGAGTGCTTTCAGCAGAACTATCTCATGATGCACCCGATAACCCGCTACCCGGCATGCACGCTACAGATGATGACTATATATTGGCGCAAGATTGGAGCCGTGACTATCTCGATCGCTACCTGCGCGGCGATATTACACCCGATCTCACCATAGAACATCTCAGTGATTTACTGGAAATCTTCCAGCAGGCAGGTGTGCAATGACACCATCCTTGCGCAAATGGCTTTTTGAAACGCTCTACAAGAACAAATACCTCTATCGTTTTGCCAGCACGGTCCCTTTCGCCGGTCAATGGCGTGTATGGCAAAGACTGGTGCTGACTCGCCTTCGTGGTCATGACGTGCTCGAACTCGGCTGCGGTCTGGGCGATTTGCTGGCGGATATGATCGAGGCCGGTTATAACTGCCGCGCCATCGAACAGTCTCCCCCGATGGTTGCAGCTGCCCGCGAAACCCTGCAACATTGCAAACTTGGTGAAAGAGCCTGGGTGATTCAGGGATCGGCGCAGAGTCTCCCCTTTAGTGATGCCTCGTTTGATACCGTGGTGAGCACCTTTCCCACTGAATACATTTATGACACCGACACCATT
>VBFM01000003.1:0-2958 GCA_005882595.1 Chloroflexota bacterium | reverse complement strand
TCTATGGCCCACCCGCCGTTTTTGGTCCTCGCAAACGCCGCAACCTCGACGATGAAGTCATGCGCAACCGAAGTTATCGAGAGGCCAGCCCGCCAGAACCAGGCGTGATACAGGTCGATAGAGATACAGGCTCAGGTTTCACTTCAGATGTATTGGACGATGCCTGGTTCGGTCAGCATATCCCCCTGGAAAATCATGGCCTGCACCGCCGCTCTGAACGGGTACGCAGCCACCGTTGGGAAGTGTACATCACGATTGGGGAAAAGCCAGGTAACGCTGCTTCCTTGTTGACGTGACCCCTCACTTTCAGTACCATGAAGAGTAAAGGGTTATGGTGAAAGGGATGCAGTGGAATGTCGGGAACACAGGGAAAGCAGAGAACACAGGGGAAACAACAAGTAACGCAGCATGACACGCTGGTAGGTCGTTCTTTGCAACAGGGAACCTACCAGGTAGAAGCTGCCATCGGCTATGGGGGAATGGGGCAGGTATTTCTGGCGTCGCACCGGGCGCTCGATGTTCCGGTGGCGTTAAAACAGGGACGAGCCGACCAACCTCTCCCGCAGAGTGTGATAGCGGAGCTAGATCGCTTTCTACAGCAGAAACAGGAGAAACAAGAGCAGCAGATTACACCTGTTACTCCCGCGCGGCAGGCATTCGAGAACGATTTTCCACTCAGCGGCGGCGCTGACACTGATCGATTTTTACGTGAGGCATTGTTACTGGCTCGCTTGCATCACCCGGCCATCCCCACACTTTACGACTACTTCTATGAGAACGGCCACTGGTACCTGGTCATGGAGTATCTGCCAGGACCTACCCTTGCTGCCTATATGCGCCAATATGCGCCGCTGCCTCCACTTGAGGCGCTCAACTATGCCATGCAACTGTGCGACGTGCTGGATTATCTACATAACCAAATGTCGCCTGTCGTCTACCGCGATCTCAAACCATCGAACATTATACTTTCGCCCGAAGGCCGCCTGATGCTGGTAGATTTTGGCATTGCGCGCTACTTTAAGGAAGGTCAAATCAATGATACCACTGATTTTGGCTCACCTGGTTACGCCTCGCCGGAACAATATGAGGGGAGTGGACAAACCGATGGGCGTTCCGACCTGTACAGTCTGGGCGTAATCCTGCACGAGATGCTCAGCGGACAACGCCCGGCAAGGGGGAGCGCGCGCAAAGGCATACTCGAATCCTTGCGCCAGATCAACCCCGCGCTTTCACCCGCGCTAAGCGGCTTAGTAACAGTCGCTACGCGGCCAGAGGCGATGTATCGCTTTCAGATGGCGCATACGTTTTATACTGCTTTAGAGCGTACGCGTGCTATTGAAGAGCGCAGAGCGTACCAACGACATGCCCTCTTAGTCAGTGAGACTTCTCATCGCGAGGATGCAGGCACATCAATTCAGACGTTCGCCAATCCGCCGCATACGCCAAACCGGCATACATCGTTTGCCGCCCTCAGGTCGCAGCGTGTACATACACGAGAACATCTCCATGTGGCTCGACGCGAACGGTTGGAACAAGAGGCGCTTGCCATGCAACTGGCGTCTATCGACGATAGCTTAAAACAACGCGCGATCTCTCCCGTTTTTCCTACTCCCGCACCTGGTGAACGTGAATCCTCTCCACCTCGCCCAAAAACATCCAATCGCCTTCTGCAGGTGCTGTTTGTAGTCGCGTTGCTGCTTTCTGGTGTATTAACATCGTTATTTGCGCTCAACCAATACGCTCATCACAATCCAACCATTGTATCAAATCAGAAGCGTGTGGTAACCCAGTTACCAACCATAACAACTCAAAGTTCCTGGCAAGCGCTGCCCTCGCTACCAGTGCCACAGGCTGATAATACTGCCGTCTATACAGAAGTTCACGGGAAAGCCTACATATATGTAAGCGGCGGTTACCGGGGTGCTAGCTCAAAGCCCCTCTATAGTCGCGGCCTCTACCGCTACGATATCGCGGCGGCGCACTGGGAACTCATAACAAATAATGGATTTCCTGTTATGGGGAATAACGCCGCAGTTGTAGATGAACAACACCATATCTTCTTTACTGGAGGCTATTCAACAGATACCTTTACGATAAACTCCGTTTTATACAGGTACTCGCCTGAAAACGGCGCATTAGGAAAAATTGTGCCGCCTGCTCAAGCCCTGATCGGTTTTGGAAATGCTATGCTCGCTGATCAACAAGGACATCTCTATATCACCCAGGGTTTCACCACTCCTGGCAATCCCCAGGCGCGAGCTGGCACAGGCTGGTATCGTTATGACCTCGCCACTGGCCAATGGGCAATATTGACTCCTTTACCAGCAGGTGTTGGCTACGTGGTTCTAGTCTCCGATGGTCAGGGCGGGATCCTGATGATTGGAGGGTCCAGAGATGCAGGCCAGCGTATGCCAACCTCACAGATATACAGGTACGATACTGTTCAAAATACCTGGACACTCACACCGGCTCGCGCCCCCATAAGTATAAGCGGCGCGGCCAGCTGCCTGGATGGGCAGGGCCATGTCGTCATCATCGGCGGCTATGACCCTGCACACTCGAGCGCGCTGGCTTCGACCTGGCTCGTGACCTTGAGTACTCTCAACTGGGAACCGCTGCCTGCTCTGCCCCCCGGTGGCTCTTTGTTAGGCGCGGCAGCCTGTGATGGCCAAAGAGATGTTTTTCTCGAACGCGGGGCCAACGATACAAGTCACCCCACAGCGGATTTTTTGGAGCTGACGATTCAGTCGTAATAATGCTCTATTTTGCTCGATAAATCCCCTCGACAGGCTGTTTCCGATATGCTACACTTGTCTCAGAATATACTGGGAAAAGTGATTTACTGCCACTTGGTTATGCGTTTGCGGCACTCGTACTCAAGAAACTAGAGGACCGTGACTGGCTTAGAAAGAGGTTTGCTATGCTTCAAGATATCCTTGAGGATTCATGGGCCTACCA
>VBFM01000002.1:0-9212 GCA_005882595.1 Chloroflexota bacterium | reverse complement strand
TTCAGACTACCCAAAAAGTATTGCCAGCCCCCGGCAGTCTCTTCGTAGGCAGCATCAGCTACGGCGAAACCATGATGACCGAAAAGCAGTTTCGTCCCACCCCCAACCGGCGAGAGATCCCAGGTGACATCGGTGCCTTCCCAATGGGGCGGCCCATGCCTCACAATCCAATGCACCCTCTTCCCCGGATTAAGTTCGGCAATCTCCATCCGAAAGACAACCGCTCCGTTGTTAAAGCTAAATTCAGCAATCGAGCCAACCTTTGGCACGGCAGTGACGTGATTCGTCCACCATTGAGCTAGCTCTTCTTGACGGGTAAGCGCGTTGAAGACTTTCTCCGGCGCCGCTTCAATCGTGAGTTCCTGGACAATATCTGGCATGGGTTCTTCCCTTCAATTTGTAACCACTATGAGCTAACACTTAACCAATGTGTTAAGTATAGTATGCTATGGTTGACTCTGTCAAGGGGTAATTTCTGAGGTTTACATTCTTTCAGGTGAAATACAAGGCCAATTCATAGGGTGGCAAGAACCTGCGCGAGCTGATCCAGCATCGATTGCCATCCAGCTTGATGAGAAGATAGCAATTCTTTGCTCGTGAGCCGTTGATGGGTCAAAATGACCTCGGTGGAGGGGCCACGCTCAATAAATTCGACCGTGACCACTGTTTCCACGCCGTGCTTGCTTGCAAATGACCAGCTAAAGACCAGTTTTTCGGGCGGAACGATCTCCAGGTAGGTTCCAAGCATCGAATCGCTTCCATCGTCCAGGTCGAAACGGTATGAACCACCCACCTGCACATCGAGCTGGCTGACGGTCAAGCCTCTTCCGCCCGGTCGAAACCATTGCTGTAACGCCCCTCGCTCGGTCCAAGCGCGGAAAACCCGTTCGCGCGCTGCCGGGAAGCTGCGTCTCAAGGTAAGTGTAGTTGCTCTATCAGATGCTGGTGTCGTCATTCGGGTTTCTCTCCTCTTCAGAAGTAGCTTCCAGGTAGTTTGCCAGTGCGTCAAATTGCGTTTCCCAAAACTGCCGGTATTGCTCAAGCCATGCCGCGGCCTCGCGCATCGACCTGGCGGCGAGGCGAAAACGGTGAACCCGTCCATCCTTCCTGCGTAGGATGAGATCGGCGTTTTCGAGCACACGCAAATGTTTGGAGATCGCCGGGACCGATATCGAGAAAGGCCGGGCCAGTTCCGTCCCGGAAGCTTCTCCACGCGCCAGGTGCTCTAATATGGCCCGCCGTGTGGGGTCAGAGAGCGCCAGAAAAACCGTATCGAGCCGTTGTGATGAATCGTTAACCCTGAAGTTAATTATAATAAGTTAAGGGGCCTGTTGTCAAAGATATACCACCGATTTTCCAGGGCGGCCGCCCGGGCCACCCGTACAATACCAAGTAGCCTGTTTTCCCCATCAACGTGTATTGTACGGGCGGCCGCCCTGGCTATATTTGTATTCATCATGTGAACAACCACACAGTTTTTCTGTGAAATATGCACTGTCCATCTCGCTCCCTCCCCGTGTATAGTTGGTAGGTCAAATGCTTGTGAGGGCACGCTTGTTGACCCACAAATGAGAAAAGCTTACGCAGGGAGAAGATTATGTATTCACCTCGCACCTTTCGCTATACATTCATCCTCATAGGCCTTCTGTTTTTATTCGCATCCTGCTCAACGGGAGGCTCACTCCCCCCAACAACAACTCCTACAGACAGCAGTACGGCACCCGCAACCAATACTCCACCCGTCACCCCCACCGTTACCACCGTCGCCGTGCCACCCACACAAACCTCCTGCCCGGCGGCAGGCACAGCAAGAGCCTGGATAACGGCTCCTCTGGCGCTGGGCAGCCATCAGAACATCGTCTACCTCGTCAGTGAGCATCAAGGCACCGGAACCACCGGCACATTGAAACGCTACGATCTTACAAGTGGCAATAAAACCGAGATCGTCAAGTTACCCGGTGTATACATCTCCGAAGCACAGGTGTCAGCCGACGGACAATGGCTCATCTTTGTTTCACAGGTGAACCTGCAAAGCAGGTTGCAGATGGTGCGCATGGACGGGCAGGGTCTGCAAACGCTCTTCTGCATCGCAAGTGGAAGCATCACTAATAGGGACCCGTGGGTATATACTTGCTGAATCTAAAAACCGGGATGATACAGTTAGAAGTAAAACCCAGCGATAGTGGAGCGCCCTTACACATGCAGTTTGTTGGTTCGCTCGTTACCTGGCTTGATAATACGCGAGCCTACGTGAGATTTGCGAATTTCGCCATCGCTCCTGACGATAGCCTCGGTCTTCTCGATACCAGTCGCGGCCCCAACCAGAAGATGAGCGATATCACTCCCCTCTTTCAGCAGAAGTTCAGCCCCACTTTCAATTATCCCTGCTGGGATGCTGATAGCAGCTTTGATGGCAGCTCACTCTTCATCAACCAGTGCAGTGGTATCAGCGCGCCGAACTGCAGTGGGTCATGCGTATTGGGGACACGAGAAGGACCGAGCACTATCAATACAGAGCCAGCGTCAGGCGGTTCGCCTAAGACCATCCTCACCAGTCAAACGCTGGGTATCGCGGCAGTACGGGCGATCTCAAGAGGCACGCTGTTACTGCAAGTCGAGAATTTCAGTGTTAACCACCCCATCGATCCCAGTCAGAACGGGATTTGGAGAGTCAATACGGATGGTACCAACCTGACAAGGCTCACCACCGAAGCCAAAGGCACTACGACCTCTCTCTGCCAGTTTTCGCAGAATCCCTGGTCGAATGTCTCGCGCGATGCCACCAGGTACGCGTTTCAAACGCTCACCAGGGGGAGCTATCCCGAAACCTATACGCTGTACACGGCGTCTCTGAATGGCGGCGCGCCTCAATCGTTCGCCTCCATCGCAGATGGAACGCAGTTATCACTTGTTGGCTGGACAACCATGTAATATTGCTGAACCCCTATGACTTTGGTCATGTAAACTATGCTCTTGGAGAGATACCAGGTATAATGGACGTAGGGAGTAGTGAGCATTGCACTATGAGGGAATGGCGCGTGAAGATTGCCCTACTGGAAGACAATCCATCCATCCTTGATTATCTCTCCAGAGCACTGGAAATGATGGGACATACGGTGCATAAATATCCTGACAGCGCCTCGCTCCTGGAGAGGCTGTTTGATGGTGAGAGCGTTCATACTCCTTTACCCTACGATCTCTTACTGGTTGATCTTCTCCTCCCAGGTGATATTTCGGGCTTAGAGGCCATTCACACTATTCGCAGGGCCCTCCCCAAGGAACTCCTACCCATCGTCATCATTTCAGCATGCAGCCAGAAAGAACTGGAGGAGGTGCACAGGGAACTACCCCTGGTACCTATCGTGCGCAAACCTTTCAGAATACAGGAGTTGCTACAAACCATTGATGAGGTGATGGTGTGCTAGCTAGCTAGCGGAGTGGGAGTTCAACGGTAAAGATGGTGCCCTCGCCAGGCGTAGAATCGCACCAGATACCTCCACTATGTCGCTCTACGATATCCTTACAGATGGCCAGGCCAAGCCCCATGCCTCGCTTTGATGAAGTTTGCGCGTCAGGCGTGCGATAAAACGGTTCAAAGATCTGCTTTTGCTGGTCCACAGAGATGCCTTTTCCATAGTCCCGCACGGTAATCACAGCCTTCGTATCAATGCGCTGGAGATGCACGCACACCGGCTGCTCTTCCGCCGAATATTTCAGCGCGTTGCTCAACAGGTTGACCACAACCTGGCCCAGTCGATTACAGTCACCTTGCAGCGTCACCGCCTCACCAGGCGTTTGCAGCTCGATGACGCGATTGGTGAGTAGACACTGGTCCTCAACCACTTCGCGACATACCTCCACCAGGTCACACTGCTGCAACTGCAGACCAACCTTGCCCGCTCGAATACTGCTGAGATCGAGCAGATCATCGACTAAACTATTCAAGCGCTGCGTCTGCTCGTCAATTTTGTGCAGCGCCTCGCTCGTCGTGGCCTGTTCTTTTGAGAGATCCCCCTGTTTAGACATACGACGCAGCGCGATCTGCGCCTGCCCACGAATGGTGGTAATCGGCGTCTTTAATTCGTGGGATGCCATCGAGAGAAACTGATCTTTCATGTGGTTCGCCTGCTCAAGCTGTTTATTGACTCGTTCAAGCTCATCGGCACGCTCGATCGCTTCTTCTTCGGCGATGAGCCCGCGCATGCGCGCCGCTTCACGCTGTGCGGTAATAAACGCGATAATACAACCAACCACCACGAACGGTAGCACCTGCACCAATCCACTTGAGGTAGTGAGATCAAACTGTTCAAGTGGAGGCAAAGCAAAATAATCGAGTGCAACCGCGCCCAGTAGCACAGAGAAACGGCGAGCACCATTGGCATACCCGGAAAGACGAAATTGTTCGTGAAGATCATCCTTGCAAGCACCAGCAGTAGCAACCCCAGCCCAACGATGGGAATACTTGCAAGATAGCCCGCCAGAGGATGTCGCCACCTGGGTGTTTGAGCTTTGTAGAGTTTGCGTAGCTCTACCCTTTTTTGCAAGCTCATCTGCTTCAGTGGACGGCCTCGCCTGTCAGTCAGGGTCTGTCTCATGCGCTTTTTTCTCTCTTAACAACGCAGATGTTCGATTGTAGTTGAGCAAGTATAACACGTTCGTTGAGTTGCTAGCAAACTCTACTGTTTCTGTTCCACCACGTTGCGACGACTGTGTTCAGTCCGCATAAATTGCCGCTGCATGGCCCCATCATGCATAGCGATCAGTGGGATCTCAGGATGCGCAAGCGCGAAGTGGTGTAACTGGATGAGCGTCTGGCGGCCGGTCGCGTCATCGCTGCTGACTGCGTTCCAGATGAGCGGATGCATGGTGGCCGGGCGCAGGTAGTTCGCCGCCACCCAGGCAGCATCGCCCAGGAGAAACAGGCGCGGCCCATTGGCGCGATTGATAAACATGCCGGTATTTCCCGCCGTATGGCCGGGCAAAGGAACCAGCACAATCGAGCCATCTCCAAACAGATCGTAACTGCTGCGAAATCCTTCATAGGCTGGGCCAGCGCAGTCAAATAATTCCAGGGGATTATCGCCCATCAAGTGGCGCGTCAGTCCATGATAGGCATCCAGCAGGCCGAGGCGCGCCGCCTCGTACTCGACACGATTGACGCGCAGTGGCACGCCCGGAATATCAGGTATACCGCTGACATGATCCCAGTGCAGATGAGAAAGCAGGGCGAAATCAATTGTGCCCCGCTCCAGGCCAGGCGATTTGAGATGACTACTCAACGACTGCTCAAATACAAAGTTCGCCAGTGTCTTGCGAAAGAGGAAGGATTGATTGGCGAGGTATGCGTGAACGTCCGCGCAGAGACCCGTATCGTACAGGAATGTAGCCTTTGGATGGCGCACCAGCACGGCGCTGTGCGCGATATCCACCGGAGCCAACAACCCACCGCGCACAGCAACCCACTGAGGCACGCTCGCAGTGCCGCAGCGCAAAAATGTAACCTCCACATCCGGCAGATCCAACACCTGTTCATCATCCCACGTATCCAACGCACAACGCTGCGGTAAAAAACTCTTTGCCACTATCCCAACGCCCGCTGCGACACCTGCCAACGTTACCCAATTCCGAAGCTTCATGACTATTCTTCACTCTCGTCTATTTATTTTATACATTATACCTCATCTGCTAAAGGTAATGTAAACCAGAAGGTGGACCCCTCGCCTGGCGCGCTTTTCACGCCAACCTGCCCGTGATGAAGTTCAATGATGGTCCTGCAGATATGCAAACCAAGTCCCAATCCCACGCTGGATCCATTCTGCACCTCTATCCCCGGAGACTGGTAAAAGTATTCCCAGATACGTTCCTGCTCTTGTATTGAAAGACCCGGCCCTTCGTCTCGCACCGATAGCTTCGCTACCTTCCCCTCCACCTGTATCGTAACATCCACCGGACGATCAGCCGCGGAGTACTTGAGCGCGTTGGTCAAATAATTGGTCACTACCTGTCCAATGCGCTCCGGATCAGCCATGATCGGCACGCTTTCCCCCGATGGTAGATGCAAGCGCACCGTACGCTTCAGGAATATCCCGCGCTGATTCTGGACTGTTTCTCGCACAATCTCGGGAAGGTTGCACAGTTCAGGCTGGAAACTCAGCTTCAGCATATTGGCCGAAATACGCGAGGCATCCAGCAGATCACCTACCAGGCGATTCATAAAATTCACCTGGCTATCTGTCCGTTCAAGCATTTCCTGTACGGCTTCGATTTTTCCGCTCAATTCATCGGACGATTTTCCCCTGTCCAGTATACGTTTCAACTGCCGTTTCGATAACTGCACATTGCCTTTGATGGTCGTCAAAGGCGTTCTCAGCTCGTGGCTGGCCATACCCAAAAATTCATCCATGCGCCGGTGAGACTTCCGCAGGGCCATCTCGTTCGCGCGCGCCTCCGCCCGATCGCGCAAAAGCCTCTCTCGCTCGATTACCAGTGCCGCCAGTTTCGCCACCGCTTTGGCCAGCGCGATCTCCTCCTGCGTATATTCGTGATCCAGGCTGCCATAATCCAGCGTCATGATGCTCGCGAGCCGACCCGCCAGCATCATGGGTACGCATAACATGACACGTACGCCGTAGTTGTTCGGTTGATCTTTGAAAGGGGGTTGTGTCATATCCAGAATCAGCGCTTCATCCGCGCGCAGCGCGGCAACCAGCTCTGGCATGGGGTTATCTTCCAGGCTGCTCTCCTGCGCCCGCTGCTCCTCCCACCACTGCCGCTCTTGTTCCGAGGTCAATCCAACAACGGCGACGGCCCGCACGATTTCCGTCTCCGGCTCTACAATGGTGATCCCCACGCGGCGACATCCCAGGACGCCGCAGGTCAGTGCAGCCAGGTTATGGCCTACCTTCTTTATGGCTATCAGTGGATCGGATTCTATTGCTCGCGCCGCGGCACCCTCTTCATCCTCTGCTGGCAGTCGCACCAGTTCCTCCGCCATTGCCAGCAACGCGTGCAGCGACTCGTGGGTTCGCACCTCTAACTCACGTCGTTTGGTCACATCGCGCACTACCATGACGCCGCCGACAATTTGCTCCTGCGAATCACGCAAGGGCGCGCCGGTCACATTGACGTGCAAATCATGCCCATCCAACGTTTGAAAGATGATATCAGGCGCATTGGCGCCTTTAAGCGTTTCACCTTGCAAGATACACAGTACTGGCCACTGCTCATACGGCAGGAGCAGCCTATCTTCGTCTCGCATCACTAACTGCCGCATTCGCTCATCAGCCGGCAGTTCCATAAACTCAGGCTTCCACTCCAGCCCCAGAATTTCACGTCCCGCGCCATTTGCCTGCACGAGATTTGCTTCACGATCAAATATAAAGACGCCATCGGCAATTGCCTCAACAATGGCCTCGAGCTGGTTGGCATGCGCCACTACCTCACCTGCTAAAAGTTGGACACGCTCCTCCTCCCCACGCCGCCTCTCAATAAACTGACCAATCTGCTTGCCAAGCGCGATTCCGCTGTGCAGAAGTTCTTTATCGGGCTGCCGTACCTCGTAGCTGAACAATTCAATGATGCCGAGTAGGCCTGTGCTGCCCTGTATCGTGAACGCAAACGCCCCATGCAGACCTTCGCGACGTGCCTCAGGCTGACGATAAAAGTTACGATCCTTGGTGATATCACGCACCCATACAGGCACGCCTGAAGACCATACGCGCCCAGGCAAGCTCAAGCTATCTGGGAGGAACCTTGCCTGCCGCGTGGTGAACTCAAAATCACTGGCGTAAATCGAGGAGGTGTGCCAGGTGGTATGACTATATAATGATTCCGTTTTATCATCAAGCAACCAGAGCGCCCCATACTCCCAAGCCAACCCATCTCCTAACGCCTGGAGCATCCTGGCGGCAGCTTCTTTCAGATCGGTAGCTTCCAGTAAGATGCTGCTCACAGCATACAGCACAGCAAGTCGTTGTTCCGTGCGTATACGCCTCGTTTTCCCTAAGCCACTTATCCTCACGACCGCAGGATGCTTACCGGTAAGGGTGCGTCTGCCTAACCAGGTGAGACCTTGCCTCCGGTCGTGCTCATGCTGCATATCGTTGTTCCTCTTCGAACCAGAAAGCCAAACTCGTCCTGCCAACACATCCCATCCTGAAAAGAGCATGACTCCTGCAACGAAATTGCTCTGTTTATCCAAAAATAAGTTCAACGAAATCAATTGTAGCAATGGCTTAGTATTAAGTCAAGGTTAATTACTTAAATAAAGATTAGAAAATGCTTAATAATCTCAGCAATTTGATAGTATTTATTGAATTATAACTTAATTGGCGAAATCCTCCGTTAGCCAGAGCGTGTTCTTGTTGTCGATATAAATGCTTATGCCAATGCGATGGAAGTCCTTGCTCAACAGATTACGTCGATGCCCGTCATCGGGTGGCTTTTCGGCCATCATCCCCTGATGAATCATTAAGACCATATTCCAGGCATCGCTATTTGAATAGACAGGCCCACCCTCTCCAATATTCTCGCCCACCTCCTGCCATTGCACTCCCTGGTTGCTGATACGTGTTCCCAGGTCTGGCTCATTGGGACATTGATGCATCAACCCACAACCAGCCGCCATGACGAGATTGTGCTGCCGCGCGCTCCGTTCCAGCCGAGGCTCCCATGCCAGCGGGGGAAGGTTGTTCGCAGCGCGGTCCTGGTTAATCCGCTTGAACAACTGCTGCGCGAGCTGCTGTTCTTCCGCTGTGCCTTGTGCTTGAGAGCCGGAAGTTGTCGCCATAGGTGTCTCCTGGTTATACGTAATACCTGGCAGCCCTGAACATGCAGCGAGCTGCAACACCAGAAGGAAAGTCGCTATATACCAAAGTATCTTTCTCATAAAACTTTTCCTCAGCTTCCATTGATCTATCTCTCCTTTCTATACGCACATGACCAGATGTTTGTGACGTTGGAAATGAGCTTTTTGAATCATGAATACATCATCAGATACGGAGGTTGAATGATAGGGAGAGAATAGAAAGCTTTCAACCGGACTATTGTCCTGCGCGTGCAGCCTTGTCAGTGGTAGAGCGTTGGCACCAATTAAGCGGAACGTGTGCAGCCAGGCCGACACTGCATGACGCACACGTTTCCAGCCATGCCCACTGTGCTCTCAGTGGTGGTGGCTGTTCCTTCAGGCTGCGTTGGAATTGAAGAACTCCACC